>JBCDFY010000550.1:0-1534 GCA_039176995.1 Bacteroidota bacterium | reverse complement strand
TCCGGGCAAAATTATCTACGCCAATTCCAAGGGTTTTGCTCAAACCATGGGCATCGGAACAACTATCAATTACAACTTTAAATTTCCATTGGGTATTCAAGCAGGTTTCAATCTGCAAAGCGTCACAGAAACGGAAGACGATGAAACAGGACAGCGCACAACGCGCGATGTAGAATTTGCCCCAAAATGGACGGGTGTTCTTCTTGCTAATTATCGCTGGAAAAGAGCAAAAACGACTTTCGCCTACACCGCTCGTTTTACTGGATCAATGGCACTGCCAGAAGTTTTTGATGTAGGACAAAATGGAGAGTTGCTGAGTGTGGCAAGACCCACGGCGAGTCCTGCGTTTTCTCTACACAACATCCAAGCCACGATGGAAGTCAATAAGAATTGGAGCTGGTACGTAGGCATTCAGAATCTACTAAACTACCGTCAAGACATTTCTCCACTGATTGGCTACAACGACCCTAATGCAAATCTAGGCTTCAGCGAATACTTTGATACTTCCTATGCTTATTCTCCCAATCAAGGAAGAGAACTTTATTTAGGCATCAAATGGTTGTTGGCGCGACAGTAGAGCTAGCTTTAACGATTGGATACTTGGTCAAATAAATAGGCTCATCGACGAATTTTGTGGAGGAAGAAAATTAAATAATTTTCTTCCTCCACAAACCCTTTTAAAGTGGAAGGTGAAAAAAGTTCTTTTTCCACCTTCCACAAAAAGAACCGAAGAGCCAATAAATATGATTCATCCCGAACTTTTGAAGAGATATTGGATTTCCTTGAAGACTGCTGGAATAGGGTAGGTGAGCAACAGAAAATAGAGGATACGATTTGAGTTCGTGTGAAGTTGCGGAACAGTGCAATATTTGTAGTAGCAGCAGATCATACTCGCTTGTTTTTAAGCTGCATCGCAGCGTAATATTCATCACAACAGAAGGTTACGCTACTCTGTAGCTTGGAAAGCTGTTAGAATGTAGAACCGTACTACAAATGTTACGCTGCCCTGCAGCTATGAATTTCTTAACCCTGACTTTTGGTTCTTTTTAAAAGCCCTCAAAAACGTGTGTATAAAATTCGGGATGACTCATGTTTGGTGGACTTTATGGACAGAAATGAGTTTATTTTTCATTTCATTTTCAAAGAATAATTAATGTTAAGCAAGTAGATAAACTTGTCTACATTTATTCGAGTTATTAGTAATCAAGTCATTTGGAAGCACTAAAGAACAGCCTACGACAATTCATTTCCGCCAATCGGATGGATGCTTTTTTCAATCAAATGGATAAAGTACTAGCGATCTCTTCTCCTAAGCAAAGTGAGATTATTTTACAGCAAAGTCGGTACAATGACGTACAGCGTAAAATTCGACAAGGCGTTATTTCCACAGAAGAATCAGACTTAGTATCTAATCAAGTGAAAGCTGCGTTGTTGGCGATGATTAATGATTTGAGTGATAGTGATTTAGATCAAAAAGGCTATGGTCTGGAGTCAAAAATCCGTGGATTAAGTTTAGATAAAGAGCGTATTGGAC
>JBCDFY010000549.1:0-1561 GCA_039176995.1 Bacteroidota bacterium | reverse complement strand
TGAATTGGTGTTTCCGTCCATAAAAATCTCTTGAGCATACTTGTTGAGTGATCTCAAGAGCTTTACTAAGACTTATTTTGAGTATTGCTTAAAACCTTCGTACACGCCTACAAAGAATATCAGGGAAGATAAACAAATCAAAAAGCACATATGAATCGAATTCTCGTCATCGAAGACAACCGCAATTTTGGCTATATCCTAAAAGAATACCTTGGCATGAACGACTTTGAAGTACGTTTAGTGACAACGGGCGAAGCAGGACTTCAACTACTGACAAAAGAAGCTTTTGATATTTGCTTATTGGACATCATGCTACCACAAAAAGACGGCTTTACCATTGCGAAGGAATTGCGTCAAATTGAGCCAGATTTGCCCTTTATTTTTTTGACGGCAAAAGCCTTGAAAGTGGATAAGTTGAAAGGCTTCAAATTGGGTTGCGATGATTATATCGTAAAGCCGATAGATGAAGAGTTGTTGACCGCACGCATACACGCCATCATCAATCGTTCTGCTAAAAATACGGACACCAATACGACGACGCAAGGCTATACTATCGGTAATTACACCTTCGATTACAACAAACAAGAACTTGCCTTAGGAAAAGAACGACAATTTTTGACCAAGCGAGAAGCAAAGTTATTGCAGTTACTGTGTCATCACAAAAACACTATACTAGAGCGCAAAACTGCTTTAAAGGAAATTTGGGGCAATAACGATGAATTCAATCGGAAAAGCATGGACGTTTTCATCTTTCGATTGCGCAAGTACTTAAGCAAAGATTAAAGAGTACGTATTCGGAATGTGCATGGGAAAGGATTTGTCTTGGAAGAGCTTTGAAAGTAGGGTGTTCAAAAGTTTTGAAACTAGACGTACAGTTTTTTCTTATTTCTATACGATATTTCTTCGATGTCCTTAGGTGGTCTTAGATGGTTCAAATAAGTGTATTTTGAAACCATTTAAGGACATCTAAGATCATTTAAGAAGTAGCTATGTAGATACAGATGAATCTAATGTGAATGGACTTAGATTTATGATTGAAAAAATGATATACGGTCATTTATCCTGATACTGAACACCCTAGCTTTAAAAGTATACCAAGTCTTTGGCTCAAAAAAAGTACGAACAACTGTAAGCACTAAATCAAAACATATCGCTTACCAGGCAAAGACTTTAGCACGCCTCTAAACTCTAAATCTAGCAGCACACCCGCCAAACGACTGCTCGGCAACTTAGCCATATAGCTCAATTGATCCAAACCTACGCTTTCCTTTTGCCGAAGTGCATCGACGATATGCTTTTCCTCTGGACTGAGCGCGACGAAGAGTTTTTGCTGACGATTTTCTCTATCCTTTTGTATATCCCAGTTGAGTGCTTCTGCAATATTGCTCGCATTTTCTAGGAGGGCCGCTTGGTTGGTTCGAATCAAATGATTGCAGCCGCTGGATAGATTATCTTTCAGCCGACCAGGGACCGCAAAGACTTCTTTATTGTAGTCAATGGCTTTGTAGGCACTAATCATAGAGCCACCCTTCCTTGCCGTTTCCACTACGATCAGGGCATC
>JBCDFY010000548.1:0-1564 GCA_039176995.1 Bacteroidota bacterium | reverse complement strand
GTCTATGCTGATTTTGTATTAATTTATGAAGATTTAAATGATTTTGAGCAAAGCCTAAGAAGTATTAAAAAGTCCTTGTTTTATGCGGAACAAACGACCGATTCGATTCTGTTGATAGATATTCATCTGAAAATTGGGCAAACCTACAATACGCTAGGTGATTGGGATAACGCGCTTCCCTATCTACAAAACGCACTAGACATGAGTGAAACACTTCGAGATAGCTCTGAATTTATTATTATCTACGGTGCTTTAGCAAGAGTGGAAGCAGGTAAAGGAAATAAAAATCAGGCGGTTACTTACTTAAAAGATGCTATCCACTTTGGTAAATTGTTCAATCGGGAGGAACATGTTTTGGGCTGTTTGTATGCGCTCACGAGTGTTTATTTTGACGTAGCACCTCAGCAATTAGATAGTGCAGCCCAGTATGCTCTCGAAGGTATCGAAATGCTAAAGGAAACCTCTGAGATTTACTATGAAAAAGAGTTAATGCAGATGTATAGTGAAATTCAGGCAGTGAAAGGAAACTTTGAAGAAGCATTAGCTTATCACAAGAGTTATTTTCGATTGCACGATAGCATTTACACGCAAGATGCACAAGCAGTTTTAAGAGAGGAACAGGTACGCCAAAATGTACAAGAGTATCAAGCACAACAAGAGGCAGCAAGCTTGAAAGCAGAATTATTGACCTCTCAAAATCGTTTCTATCTTACTTTGCTAATAGCACTATTATTCGTATTGCTGATAGGAGCTTATTTATTTTATCAAATACGAAAAAGCAAGCAAATTATAGAATCAAAAAATGGAGAACTAGAGAAACTCAACCAAACCAAAGACAAGTTTTTTGGCATTATCGCGCACGATATTCGCAGTCCGATTTTGGCACTTGAAAATGTAGGTTCGCAAATGGAATATTATCTAGAAAAAGGAAAAACAGAAAAACTAAAGCAACTTTCCAGCCGAATTGATAATACGGCTAAAAGAGTAACCAATTTGCTGGATAATTTGCTCAATTGGGCACTCTTGCAGCAAGGTGTGTTGCCGCATCATCCCAATACTTTATCTTTGAACGAAATCATTTTACAGAATATAGAAATGTTTCAAATGAGTGCCACTTTGAAGGGAATTCAATTAGAAAGTCAGCTTACGAAGGAACTAAAAGTGGTGGCAGATGAAAGTGCTTTGAATACGATTCTGCGCAATCTCATCAGCAATGCTATTAAATTTACCCCTAAAGGTGGAAAAGTAGCTGTAATGGCTAATTTATCAGGAGAACAAGTATTGCTAAAAGTGCAAGATTCGGGCATTGGAATGAGTGCCGAACAAGTCAATAATATTTTTGTGCTAAACAAAAAGAGTAAGAAAGGAACGGCAGGTGAGCGTGGAACAGGTCTAGGATTAATGCTTTGCAAAGAGTTAGTTGACTTGAATAAAGGAACAATAAGTGTTGAAAGCCAACCTGAGAAGGGATCAGATTTCAGTGTAACTTTACCATTGGCAGCATAGTCTCACTTTCAAAAGTGGACACATTTTTGAAATCAGTGGGGTCGCAGACAAAAAATCT
>JBCDFY010000547.1:0-1565 GCA_039176995.1 Bacteroidota bacterium | reverse complement strand
TGGACTCTACGCTTCCTACAAAGAAAAAACCTATGTTGGAGTCAGCTTCCCCAATATGGTGGTCTCCAAATTGAATGACATCTCCACGACCGAAGATTCAACGAGTACTTTCTTGCGTTCCACGGCTTTTATTGCAGGACATAAATTTGAAATCAGCGATGATTTGAGCTTTGAGCCTTCGGTAATGGCAATGAAATTGGATGGTGTTCCCTTACGCGTCGACATCAATTTATTGGCGCATTTTATGGAAGAACAATTCACCGCAGGATTAAGCTATCGCTATCTGGATGCACCTTTCGACCAAAGAATGGGCGGGAGTGCTGCCTTGTTACTCGGTGTGAAAGTGACGGCTTTTAAGCTATTTTATGCCTACGATGTCTCTTTCTTAGATTTCCAGCAGTACAATGGTGGTAGCCACGAAATTACCATCGCTTTTGATTTCAAAGGTGGAGATAGTGCCAGAGCAAGACGTCGGAAGTTTTAGGTCAAAGAGAAACTTCTATGATTTCAGAACAGGGGTGTAAAAAGTCTTAAATTGCTAATTTTTATTTCATAAAAATTAGCAATTTGGGAGGCCCTTTTGGACAGAAATGATGTTGGTTTTGATAATTTTTTACAAAAATCATCAAAAACAACATCATTTCTGTCCGAAGGGACGATTGAAAACAAAATGAAAAATTAAATTTTTCATTTTGTTTTCAAAAAAAAGAATGTCAATTACTTTTGTTATTCAGATAGATATATCACTTTTTTATTCACCTAAATGACAATTAAGCCCTTATCATTCGATGAAAATATCAACAAGCATCAACTATCTTTCTATCATTGGACTATTTCTGTTAGCTATCGTAGCTTGTGAGGAAGGTTTTGAACCACCGACCTTGCCTGGGAATCGACCTGATGTTGTAGTAGAAGCTTATGTGGAAGCCTACGCAGGAGGACTATCGCCAGACGAAGCAGGCATTGTAGCTCGCCCTGCTTATGTGATCATTACTAATAGTGTACCTTTCGGTGAGTCTTTTAATGCTATCACTTTTGATGAAATTTTTGTGCATGATGCTACTGTAACACTCTCAAGTAATAATTTATCTCAAGACATTAAGCTGCAAGAATTTTGCTTGAATAACCTTGGCGAAGCAGAAAGAGCTTTAATTGTAGCCGCAACAGGAGTGAATAGTGAAGATTTCACACAACTTGGAATTGACTTCAATGAAACTGATTTTTGTTTTTATTCTGATCTAAATCCAAGGTCATTTGAAGTAGGAGACACTTTCAATCTTACCATCGAAGTAGACGATAAAATATTCACGGCTACTACCACCACACCACCACTTACGCCCATAAATGACATTCAATTCCGACTACCACCTGGTGATTCTTCCTTTTTCTCACAGGGTAGGCTTCGACAAATGGCTATCAAAGCGAGTCCACCTGATAGTATAGATACGTTTTTTCGCTATTTCACCCAGCGCAATGATGAACCTATGTATAGAGGAAATGCGGCTATTTCGGGATTTCGTTCTGTTTTGCAAGGACGTGTTTTCGGTAATGGGGAGGAGTTCATC
>JBCDFY010000546.1:0-1571 GCA_039176995.1 Bacteroidota bacterium | reverse complement strand
CTTTCAAATTTGGCGGCATCGAGCCTGCCAAATTTGACCAAGGTTTTTTAAGGACAAAGAAGCGAGAATCGCTTCTTTGTCCTTAAAAAACCTTGATTCGCTGAGGAGGTGTCGACCTCCTCCTCAGCGAAAACTTACCCTAAAATTTAGAGGTAAATGGTGCAAATGAACTTATCTTTTTTCAAAAAAAAGCACTTTTTTACCCCGTTTACAGTGTACTCACCGATTCAATCCTTTGCTTCCATCATCGCTTTGGCAAGTATATCATAGGCAGCAGCCCACGCCTTGGACAATTCATCTGTCCAATTTTCGCCCATTTCTTGTGCAAAAGTCCATAGAAAAGCTTCTTTTAGTACTTCATAATCGGAGGCAGTGATGTTGTAGGTACTATGTTTGGCAGATAAATCTTGTAGTTCTTCTTCCAAGTGATCCATTTGATCTAGATTTGCGATCACGTGAATGATAATACTCATCAGCTTACGGGATTGCTGCGGAATATCTGTTTTGAATAAAGCTTTCAACTCAGGAGCTATCTCAAACAAGCGGGCGTACAGTGCTTCTCCCATCTGCTGGGTTCTAGGCATCAGTTCTGTCACGCTTTCTTGCACTAATTGTATCTCCTGCTGTGTCATTAGTAAAGTCAATAAAGTTGATGATGGAAAGTTTGGTAAGGTTATTTGGAAGCAAAGAATAATTGAGGCTTTCGATTCAAAAGAACGACACGCCCTGCTCAACGGGGGAGATAAACTTGTCATTTAAGGCATGTTTATCTGAAGCGCAAAAATAGTTGACACTTTAGTCTCAAATTGCTAATTTTTATGAAACAAAAATTAGCAATTTGGTTGTCCCTTTTGGACAGAAATGATGTTGTTTTTGATGATTTTTTCCAAAAACCATCAAAAACAACATCATTTCTGTCCGAAGGGACTCTTGAAAACAAAATGAAAAATGAAGTTTTTCATTTTGTTTTCAAGAAAGAATGTCAAGTAAGTAGATAGACATATCGAATTTAACGTATTGTCACTTTTGTAAAGCTCAGCCGTTTTCACATGTAGAATTGCTGTTCAAGATAATGCATCTAGGAATATGCAGGCAGAAAAGATGATTTGCTACTATGGGAGTGACCTAGAAAGCCACTCTTAACGATTACTTTAGCATTACTGCCTCGGTACTTTTCCTTTATAAAAAGCAACCGAATAACCACCAAAAATCCCAATTGCGCCTTCTCCTTCCACATTGAACTGGGGTTGGGTATAGGTCGAGAAAAAGCCTTGATTAAGGGCATTGAATTCTGTAGAGTTCCAATAGTCAAAGTGTGCTTCGTCGATACTACACCATTTCACAATATAGTCATCATTGGTGCGATAGTTCCCAAAACGATTGCCACCCACCTCAAAAGTGGAATCGCGCGCCTGTCCCCTCGGCAAAGCGATGAACTCCTCCCCATTACCGAAAACACGTCCTTGCAAAACAGAACGAAATCCCGAAATAGCCGCATTTCCTCTATACATAGGTTCATCATTGCGCTGGGTGAAATAGCGAAAAAACGTATCTATACTATCAGGTGGACT
>JBCDFY010000545.1:0-1594 GCA_039176995.1 Bacteroidota bacterium | reverse complement strand
TTTTGATTCTATTGCTGATTTTCGATTTCTTACGTTGAATTCAGGTTAAACTGTCGATTGTAAAAGAAAAGTGAATTAAATTTTCAGATGTCATCTTTGATCAAGTGTATCTACATATTTTGCTTATCCTCCTCACAGTAGGATAGTCAAATCAAGCATGTAACAAATTGCTCTTCCGATAGCACTAGCCGCTAAATATTCCTGGATTATGCTTTTGCCAGATTTCTAGCTCAACTTCTTCAGGATATAAACCCGTTACTTCATAGTTTTCATGCTGAACCCATTCCACACAGGTTTCTACCATTTTTTCAAGTGAATAGTAAAAAATATCAAAACCCTGAAAAACTGAAATAATGGGTTTTTCTAAAGCAGAGTCAAAAGAGTGAGACTTTGTTGGTATCACATAAAATGCGCCATCAAAACTCGCGATAGGGAATGAATATTTTAGTGTTTCTTGACCAGTCGATTCATCAATAATCCCATAGAACTGCATCATACTTTGATATTCTGCTTCTGCTTTTTTTAGACTGCAAAATTTATTATCTCGAAAAACAAACCGATCATCTCCAAGGCTTTCATCTTGACCACCACGCCACTCATAAAGCGCAATGATTTCTTCAGGGATATTTCCAGGAAACCAAGCGCACTGCTCTCGAATTTCTTGCTCAGACAATCCCGGTAATAGAGAATTTTTTACATTGATTCCTTTTGTCTCAAAAGCATTTAGCAACCGCTCTAGTTGTTGGTGCAACTGCTGTTTTGAAAATGCAGGTATATCAACATCCATATGTTGCATCGTTTGATTCTCCTATATGAGTTTTAAAATATCTTGCAAATCAGAAAAATAGGAGAGTAATCTCTGAAAAGCAACGACTCCTTAGAGGACTATATGGCTATGTTTATCGTTAATTCGTCCACATCAAAGAATGAGCAATTAGATTCCAATGTGCCAGATGCTGATATCAACTATCTCAAGCATATTGTGCGTTCCATTGCAATTCCTCGACATTATCTTTTTGAGAGTGAAAACAACGCAATAGTCAAACAATGGATAAAGGATGAACTTGAAAGCTTTGGTATGAATGTAGAAGTCCAAGGTGAGTACGACAACCTTGTCGCATCTTTTGGGAATGTTAATAATCGCTTTTCAGTGGTGGTTGGAGCGCACTACGATTCTGTACCGAGATCACCGGGTGCAGATGATAACGCAAGTGCAATTGCAGGGCTTTTATTTCTAGCAAAAAAACTCAGCGCGGACAAACCACAAAACATCGGCTTTATTGCATTTAATCGTGAAGAAGATGGGTTGCTGGGAAGCATTGACTATGTAAATAGTCTGACAGATCAGCAGAAGCAAGAAACACGATGTGCGCATATTTTAGAGATGATTGGCTATGCAGATGATAGACCCGGCACACAGTCTGTACCTCCAGGATTGCCAATCAAAATTGATGACGTAGGAAACTTTATTGCGGTTCTTGCCAACAAAAACTCGAATCAACTGGTTAGCAATTTAATCAAAATTGCTGAGCAGCATACACCATCGTTACCAGTCAAATGTTTGAAAGTGTTCCTAGGGATAGAAAAGTTGTTT
>JBCDFY010000544.1:0-1611 GCA_039176995.1 Bacteroidota bacterium | reverse complement strand
GATTAATCAAAAAGCTGCGGTGAATTCTAAAAAACTGTGGTTCTGGCAAATGATTTTGAATGTCTCGCAAAGATCGTGGGGTCATCACCGTTTTACTTTCGTTTTGGAGAAAAAAGCGGGTAAAATTATTTTCAGCTTTGCAGTATAGTATTTGCTTGATTGGGATGATGCGAATCCCTGTGGAAATGGGTGTCACAAGACGCGTGACGTTTTGCAGGACTTTCCACTTTTTTTTGGCTTTCTCTACGGCGGTCTTGAGTTCTTCTACATCTATGGGTTTCAATATGAAATCTAGCGCACCTTCTCGAAAGGCCTTGATGGCATATTCCTCATAGCCACTTACAAAAATGACCTCGAAGCGAACGGTTTCCAATTGCATCAGTACATCAAAACCCGTTTTTCGATGTAGTCGGACATCCAAAAAGACCAATTGAGGCTTCATCTGATTGATGCTTTCTACGGCCTCCTCTACACTTGCACAGAAAGCCAGGATTTCCACCTCCGGACAATGCTCTTTCAGCTTGAGTTCTAATGCTCTCCTGCCGTGTTCTTCATCTTCTACAATGATTGCTTTTATCATATTGTTTGTATTTTTTGACCTCAGTACCTCAACTCAGCTTTGGCAACCGAATCACGATTTTAGTACCCGCACTTTGCCCCTTGTCGTCGTAAAGATCAATGGTTTCTATACTCGCATCTTTGATCTTTTTGAGTGCATCTATGCGTTCGTTCGTTATCTTCATGCCCAAGGACTGAAATTCCAAAGCCGCCTCTGCTTTGAGTTCGCTTGCCCGTTTTCTCCCCACACCATCGTCCTGAATATTGCACTCAATCATTTCTCCCTGATGTTTCATCGTGATTTGTACCGTCCCAGCTTCATTGTTGTCCTTATTCAAAATACCGTGCCAAATGGCATTTTCCACAAAGGGCTGTAAAATCAAAGGTGGTACTTGATGATTTTCTAAATGAATATTTTCCGCTATGTCCCACTTCACCTGAACCCGTTCCCCCAATCGTAGTTTCTCTAGTTTCAGATAACGTTTTAAAATATCGACTTCTCTTTCTAAACTAATCAAGGTCTTTTTTGAGCTATCTAAGATCATTCTGACCAAGCGATGCAAATCGACGATGTAGCGCGAAGCATCGTTCTTGTTGCCTTCCATGATGAGCAAATCAATGGCATTCAGCGTATTAGAGATGAAGTGTGAATTAATTTGTGAGCGCAATGCCTCTAAACGAATTTCAAAATTTTGACGAATCGTCTTGTTGCGTTGCCAGAGGTAAATGATCGTGACAATACTCAATATACCCAATGCCAATGAACCAAGTAGCCAGAGGCTTTTATTTCTTTTTCTTTTTTCGGTTGCTAGTTTGAGGTTGTTGAGTTCGTCGTTTAATTGGATTTGTTTTTGGTTTAAGGTGTCTATCTTTTCATAAGTCGTCAAATAAGCGTCGCTAATAGCCGACATAATAACTTTTCCTCCACTTACTACTCCATCTTCTTCGATTTCCACTCCCATCAAATGAACAGCCGCATCGAATACATCTTCATACACATCCATATGCCCTTCTTCCGTTCCACTGATGATAGCCTTCAGATAGTAGTTGGCT
>JBCDFY010000543.1:0-1611 GCA_039176995.1 Bacteroidota bacterium | reverse complement strand
TGGTAGTACACCAATTCTTCACTCGCAGTGATGTATTCATTATCCGCTAAGTATAATATAGGTCTGAAAATATGATTTGTATTGTACTTGGGGATTAGTCTAACTATATTCGATTGGGTATTGACGATAAAATCCTTATTCCATGTCGTATTTACCCAAAGTTCTTGACCATTAAGATGTATGCCTCTGATGCTTTTTGCCTCATTGACGCTGTATTGATCAATAGGAAGGGAAAGGTAATTGCTGAAACGAGAAGGCGTTAATCGAATTTTGTACACCCCAAAATTGGTCGTCACCCATGTATTTCCTTGCTTATCATAGCAAAAGCGGTTAATATGGCTTTCATTGATTTGAGCAAATTCCTTTTTAAAATCGTACACAATGGCATAGTCAGGTGCAAAAACAAAAAATTCTTTTTCCTTATTGAACCAAAGTAATTTTTGGTCTTCTCCAGCAAGCCAAAAAGCTGTTTTCCCTACTGTTGTGGGAATGGATAATTGTTCCGAAATATTGAAAAGCTGGAATTCATCTTCATCGTTTGACTTGCGATAAAGCGAACTGCCGTCTTTAAACCAAATCGTGCCCTGTTTGTCTTCAAAGCAGAAAGTTCTATAGCGATCTTTTAAGGATTTTAGTACTTCTTGATGCCCATCTTTTTTCAATAAAACCAGTTGAACTGTATCGTCCAAGATTTGCTTTAGCAGCCATTCTTCCTCCTTATTTTTATGCAGTTGAAAATATTTTCCTATTCCTTCGATACTCCTAGAAGACCATTGACCATTTTGGTAGGTCCACATCAAATCCTTCTGACTAATGTAAATGGCTTTATCATCATCTATCGTAATTGAATAGATTTCTCCTTCTAGCAGGTCATGAGTACCAAAGCGTTCTTCAAAAGTAAGTACTTCTAAAGTGTGTGTATTTACGAATGTGATGTTATTGCCTTTAAAGGGCGTTTTATTGACTACCCAAAGCCATTGTTCATCATCTTCTAGAATTTGGTGGATAGCATTATCTACTAAGCCGTTTTTTTCCTTTGTGAATACTTGAAAGTTGTGTCCGTTAAAGCGATTGAGTCCATAGTTGGTGCCTATCCAAATATAGTTATAGCTATCCTGAAAAACGACTGTGGCATTGCGATGGGATAAGCCCTGTTCTACGGTAAAGTGTTGCACATCTACGGTGAAAGCAGGATTGGACTGCGCCCATAATGATAGCTGTAGCTGAAATAAGCATACCGCCGAAAAGTAGAATCTTTTATAGCCGAAATAATTCAAATGATGCAATGATTATTTGCTTCGAAACCGAGTATTTATGCGAATAACGACTGTGCAGATTTCACTTTTCCTGACATTTGACTCAGGTATAGTTCAGGTCAATGTCCGCGAATTGAGCAACAAGTATGCTCAGTAATTCTCTTCGGACGGAAACACCGATTTTCAGTTATTTTTTCTGAGAAAAATAACTGAAAATCGGTGTTTCCGTCCATAAAAAATCTTTAGGCATACTTGTTGCGCGATCTCAAGCACTTTACTCAGGTTCAAAAGTTTAGTAAAGCTGTCCTGCCACAAGATGGAGCATTTTACCCGTTATTCGAGATCGGAAGAGCAC
>JBCDFY010000542.1:0-1681 GCA_039176995.1 Bacteroidota bacterium | reverse complement strand
GGCGATGATTTGGAGCGTTTAGACTTGACCGTCAATACAAATAAACAACCCATCAGTCTACTTGCACAAACCACTGATTTGAGCTTCTTTTCCCTCTACGAATTGCCTTTTATAGCAAAAGATAGTGCCATCAGCAATCCATTAGCGGCTAATAATCAGGTTGTCATCAACGAACGCGCTATGCACTTAATGGGCTTTCAAAATGCAGAAGAGGCACTAAAGCAAAAAGTGACTTTTTTTGGTGATGAAAAAGAAATTATTGGCGTTGTCGAAGACCATCACCAGCGTTCCCTCCACTACCCAACCGAACCTGTTTTGTACGACATTCCAAATGGTGAATTTGTAACTGAAGACGGTTACTATTCGCTACAACTCGCCGCTAATGTCAATCGAAAACAGCTCCTTCAAGACATTCAAACTGCCTACGAAAATGCGTTTCCACAAACCTACTTTGATGTCATTGATGTGGAGGAACGCTTTGCTGCTCAATATGCTACCGATCAGACCTTAAAGCACATCAATCAAGGTTTGATTGGCGTCAGCATCGGTATTGCTTTCATTGGTTTGATTGGACTTTTTAATATCACTTTAGCGAAACGCACCAAAGAAATCGGCATCCGAAAAGTCCTCGGCGCAAGTGTCACTAACATCGTCACCTTGCTGTCCAAAGATTTCATACAACTTGTATTGGTTGCTCTTCTCATTGCTACGCCTATCGCTTACTATTTTATGAACGAATGGCTACAAGATTTCGCCTATCGCATTGAGTTGCAATGGTGGGTATTTGCGCTGGCAGGTTTGGCAGCGATTGGGATTGCCTTGCTGACGGTGAGTGTGCAGAGTGTGCGAGCGGCTTTGGCGAATCCTGTGCAGTTGCTGAGAAGCGAATAATTTCTGTAGATTTGAAAATATAAAGTGAAGAGTGTTAACGAAGGATTTGAATGGTCGTTTATCAGTTGAACTCGTATGCAGGCAAAATAGTCGCTTCTAATTCAGCGATAATTAAAGATTGAAGTGATTATGAATTATCAAATTCTAAGAAAATATGGAGTATATCTATTTGCTTTTGATCCACGATGTTTTTTGAGAAATAGAAGTAATCGTAATTATAAGTAGGCTCTTGGATTTCGAGCAGGTTTATTCCATCATTAGCTCTTCTTTTTTCGATGTGCTTATTCAGGTTTTCAGAGTTTTGTTTGGCAGAACCATTGACGATATAGCCAATCAGAAAACCTTCCAAACGTTGATATTTTCCAATTAGGAGTCCTTGAATGCCCGTTTTCAAATAATACTCTCGCTGATTCCAAGCTTTTACGGCACTACCGCCTTCCTTATGCCAGCTATTAGCAGAGAGATTTTTAGCTTCTCCAAAATAGGTGATGTACTCTTTCTGTTGCCAAGTGCTTTCAAAACTGAAATCTATCCGATCAGCTTCGGATGCCTCCCGTTCTCCATAAATAATTTCAGTATCTTCTAATTCATGTTCTCTAGCGACACTTATATTTTTGGTCACTAGAAATTCGTCCTTCCGCATCTCACGTAGTAATCGCGCACTTATTTTTTCTTCTTTCCATTGTTTAAAATCACTAGGGTTTTCCAACATTAATCTGTACCCTCTAACCACAGCTTCGTGACACCAATCTTTAAATTTAGCCCAATATCTCTGCCTATATATTTCGTT
>JBCDFY010000541.1:0-1692 GCA_039176995.1 Bacteroidota bacterium | reverse complement strand
GTTAAAAAATTAACGCTTCTTGCCCTTAAAATCCCCCTTTGAGCACCCGAAAATTCTCCTTTATAGATTTTCGGGTGCGACTACATGAAATAGGAACGATAATTCTCCTTTTTAATCACCAAAACGACATTTTGAGATGCGCCCAGTTCTCTTCAGTTCTGTTCTTTTGAGTAGTTCCGCCAAGCTATGGGAATTGTCAGAAAAGGTGGGTAAAAAAGCATGAGAATGTTCTGAATGGTAGCTTTTTTGTTCTGAATGGTAAGTTTTGAGCAAAAAAGTCGAATATATTACATTATGATAATTTTACGTAAGGCAGTGTTGAGGTGAGTTATCAGAGCTTTATTAAAGTACTTTTCTTGCGAAGTTTGGCGCATAAGTGACTGTAAAGATGTTATACTCCAAACGGGATAAATCTGTGCAAATGGTCGAATTGTAAAATTGTTCAATTGTCGAACTGATAGTGACGTTATGTACCATTAGCAGCGTCTGCTAATGGTAGGCTAGGAACAATCAATTCAACACTTTTTCAATTCAACAATTCTACAAAGTGATCAAAATAAAAATGCACTTTTTCATCCCGAATGGAGTATAGCATTGAAGTTATAAATTGCGATGATTTTTGTGTTTTGTTTCACTTCGCCAATTGCTCCTCTACATAAACCTTAATTTGCTGAAGAAAGCAATAGATATCAAAAATCTTTTCTTGTACCGAGAAAAAAGGACTTTTGGCATAAGATTGCCCATCAAAAACGACGAAATAAAACAGCCCTCCAATTACATAAGAGCCATAGAGCGGAAAGACATTTCCATTCTTTTGATTTTCTAAATGTATAGCTTGCAATCCGATGAGTAGTTGTCCGAGCGGATCATTGGCACTACTTGTATCAGGTTTGTATTCGTGGACGCAAAAGAAAGGAGAGCGTGGAATTTGACGCCCTTTTGCGATGAGGAAATCTACAGTCCCACTTATGCTTTCTTCCCCTTTATTAATCACTAATTTGCGTTCCATGAAAGAGCGATAGCGATCGGTATCGTAGTCTACCAATTCTAAAAGAGGTCCCAGAAACTTAATTTTTAATTCTGCTTCGTTCCATAAGTCCACATTTTTGATGAGCGCTTTCTGTAGTTTTAATAGCCTACTTTTTTCTTCCTCCGCAATTTCACATTTACTACTCAGCCATTCTTCCAGCAAGGGATGCGTTGTGACCTCTTGGATACCAAATTCCTCTTCTACTTCTTGGCGTTTCCAATGCTCAAAAGATTTCATATTTATCTGTTTTGCTACGATAAAAATACAGAGAATTGTAAATCAATGCAAACCCTCAAGAGCATGTTTGGAGCACTGCTAGGATTTATTCCAAGTATTGCTCCAAACTTCGTACATGATGCGAATAACGACTGTACAAATCTCATTTTTCCTGACATCCGACTCAGATATAGTTCAGGTCAATATTCATAAATTGAGCATACTTGTTGCGCGATCTCAAACACTTTACTAAGGTTCAAAAGTTTAGTAAAGCTGTACTGCCACAAGATGGAGCATTTTACCCGTTATTCGCATACATGACTAATTTATAATTAGTCCCGTTCCGTTAAAAGAGTGGCATCTTTTATTTTTACATAAGTAATTAATTGTTATGACTGTACGAAGACTTAGTTTTGTTAACATTTTACTGTGAAACAGATTGAGCC
>JBCDFY010000540.1:0-1710 GCA_039176995.1 Bacteroidota bacterium | reverse complement strand
TCTTGATAATGAAATAATACAACACCACCAATAATAGTAACAATTAGTCCAACGATTATTTCTTTGACAATACTTCCTTTTTTTTCTGACATTGTCTGAAATTTTTTTCTTTAGCTTGTAAGGATATTAATCTATTTGCTTTTAGATTTACCCATCAGAGTTTATCTCTATTCTTGATTTTTTCAACTTATGAATTAGTCCTTTTTCGGGCGTTGATTCCTCAAAGTCCGTTTCAAAGATTCCTGCAAATTTATACAAGCGAAATCCTAAATTGTCAATGCTTCTAGGGAATGTTATTCTTTTGACAGGATTGTTTACGGCATCATCGAACCACTTTTCTCGCAATTCAACATTTTTACATCTTTCAAAAATCACAGTTCTATCATCACTGATTCGATTATCCCAATCCTCATTTTCGTAAAATTTAGGAAACCATAGATAATGATTTTCATAAACTTTGCTTTTGAAGTATCCACCTTGAACATTTCCTTTATAGTTTTGCCTCAGACAATTGCAAGCATCCGAAATCTTTCTAAAAGCAGGACTTTCCGATACTTCTAAATATCCTTTTTTTCTATGATAATTTGGGTCAAATTCTTTCTCTAAATCCCACGCCTCCCAAGTTTGAGCTTGCTCTTTATTGCTTATTCTTTCTTTCAACAAATCTACTAATTCATTCACTTGTGAATTGATCGCATTAATATTTTGAGTGATTCTTATTCTAAACAGTTCGTGTCCAGTTGCTTGTATGATGTCCATTTCTCTACCTACATCTAAATCTTTTTGCTTTTCGTGGAATGGTTCGTCAACTTCGACGTGTATTTTGAGTTGAGGGAAATACATATCCGTTAAAGCATACTTTCCTTGCCTATTGACATACTGTTGCGTCATAAATTTCACGTCAGTTCTATTCAATAGGTGAAATATTCTAGTCACTACATAATTTTCATAGTTCTTCTTATTCGTTTTTGCGATCTGCCTGATTATGTATTCAAATTTTGTCATGGGATACTATCTGCTTATAAAAAAGCCTTTAAACTCTTCTAGCTCTTGGAGTTCTTGCTCCACAAACCGATTAAAAATGCGATCTCCCACCTGTGATTGCAATGCAGAAATGCCGACATCAATCAAACGCAAACCAGTAGGCGTCAAAAAAATATTATCGTAACTCAAGCCTGGCATATCCGATGGACGACGCAAATCTCGATGTACAAAACCCGCTCGATGTAAAGCTCTCAATTCATCTTCAAAAACGTCTAACCACAATTCTCTTTTGCCCACTTCATACGCCCGAAAATCCAATGGATATAAGCGTTCCATCACCAACATATCACTATTCAGTGCTTCATTGACATCCAAACGAACAAATTTGACAATCAAATCATTCACGCCATTGGCAAATTTCATTTTTTCCGCCTCTGAACCAATATCTGAACGCGTATCGCCCACAAACAACTTTCCCACTTCCGTTTCTGACAACGCAATTACGGTATTATTTGCTCCTGAAGATAGTGTTCTTGGATAACGTTTTTTCATCTGCTAAAAATGGTGAATTCCTCTGTTATCGAAAAAAGTTACGAGTTGAATAATATTTCCATCTATTCGATATAGTAGGGAGGTATATTTGTTAACTGTACATTTTCTGAGTATGGGTCTTGGCTCATATTAAGGACAAAACTTTTCAAACTGCTCTAAACTAGCAAGCAATTT
>JBCDFY010000539.1:0-1726 GCA_039176995.1 Bacteroidota bacterium | reverse complement strand
TCGTGAAATGAATAATTTGGTCTTTTTGAAAACCTAGATTTTTATTTTGGATGAATTGAATTTGATGGTAAACAACTAATACCGCTATTATTAGGATGATAGATACCGTAAATTGAAACACAACCAAGCCTTTTCGCAACCAAACATCCCCAAAGGAACGCCTAATTTTTCCTTTCAACACCTCAACGGCTTCAAACCTAGATAAATAAAAGGCTGGATAGCTACCAGATAGTAAACCTGTGAGCAAGACGATTCCTAAAATGAAGGCAAACATTTTACTAGAGAAAGAGAAGGTAAGTGCTTTGTCTGTGAGGAAATTGAACTGAGGAAGGAAAAGAAAAACGATTCCTAGAGCCAAAAATAAAGAGAAAAAAGTGAGTAGAACGGACTCACTTAAATACTGCTGAACCAAGTGTCCTTTGCTTGCCCCAATCGCCTTTTTCACCCCGACTTCCTTCGATCGTTTGGCAGCTTTGGCAGTCGCTAAATTCATAAAATTGATACAAGCAATCGCTAAAACAAAGAGCGCGATGATGGAGAACAACCAAACATAGTCAATGCGCCCTCCAACCATTTTTCCATTTTCATATTTGTTGTAAAGATATTTATCAGAGTATGGACGAATAAACAAAGCTTGATAATCTTCACCACTTTTTTCTTGCAAATAAGTACCGATTTTATCTTGAAAAGTATCAGGACTTGTTCCTTCTTTCAAAGCGATGTAAGTATCTGGACCACCATAAGTCCATTTGTTGTTGTCTGGAAAATTATCATTAATCAGATCAAAATGAAAAACAAGATCGAACTGCATACTCGCATTCGTTGGTGGCATTTTGTAGACGCCCACAACTTTGTAGATACCGCTAAATGGTTCTTTTTCCCACTCAAAGGTCTTACCTACCAAATCCGTCGTTTGCCCAAATACTTTTTGAGCTAATTGATCGGAAATGACTACTTCGTCTTTTTGCTGCAAAAAACGATCCACATCTCCTTCCAGAATATCATAAGTAAACATTTGAAAGAAGTCTGACTCTGCGTATTGCTCCGTAAATTTCAGTCGCTTCTCCCCATGTCTTAAAATGCCTTTTTGATCATCACTTCTCAATCTTAAACTGGTCGCGTACGTCACTTCTGGCATCTCTTCTCGCAAAGCTTTGGCAAGTGGCGGCGGTGTCCAAGGGAAAGTGAAAATTTCGCCTTGTGGGCTCGTCGAGTGCTTCATCACTTGATACAATTGCGCATCTTTGGTATGAAATTTATCTACGCTCCATTCATCAGCCACCCACAGATAAATCAGTAATGCACAAGTAAGTGCAATCGTCATGCCTGTCAGGTTAATCAAAAAAGTGGTGCTATCTTTTTGGAAATTTCTGAAGCTCAGCAATAAGTTGTGTCGCCACATAAAAAAAGGATTGAATTCAGTGATTTGTATGTTTTTGAGCGCAAAGGGGCGCAGATAGTTGATGGTCTGATACCAATAGTCCATCCTGGCGCGAGCAGGTGTTTTCGACTTCAATTTTCGTTGGAACTGCTCTTCTAAATCTCCTAAAATCTCTTCTATTAACGCTTCTTTGAGCAGTACTTGAATTAACTTCTTTGCGTACTTAGGCGGTGTTCGATTAGACTTCATTGGTCATTCAATTTAACCCATACGAAAAGCAAGATCTGGAAACTGATTCCACAGACTGATTTTAAAATCGCGTGCCTCTTTCAGCACTTTTTCGCC
>JBCDFY010000538.1:0-1734 GCA_039176995.1 Bacteroidota bacterium | reverse complement strand
TTGTTTTTTGTTATATTTGTTTCTTAAATAAATCACCATATATGGAATCCAATGTTCAATATTTAATGGATGAAAAAGGAGATAGAACTGCTGCATTAGTTCCGATAGAACAGTGGGAAAAATTGCTTGAATTCTATGAGTCTTACTCTGAAATAGGAGACAGTATAAAAAGAGGCTTTAAAGACGTAAGAGCAATCAAGTCAGGACAACAAATTCCAAAATCTATATCTACATTTTTAGATGACTTGTAACCTTATCATTACTAACGAATTTGAGCGTAAAGCTAAGAAATTAGCAAAAAAGTATCGTTCTTTGAAGAGCGATCTTGCTGTTCTTTTCAACGCTTTGAAAGAAAACCCATATCAAGGAGATCAAATAAAAACAGACGTCTATAAGATTCGATTAGCCATAAAAAGCAAAGGAAAAGGTAAAAGTGGAGGTGGGCGAGTGATAACCTATTTGGAAACACAACTGATTGAAAATGAACAATCTATTGATGTATATTTGATAACAATCTATGATAAATCAGATAGTGAGAATATATCAAATCAATATATTGACCAAATCATTGAAGAAATACAGAATGATGACGAATGAGATTTGATTCCTGAAATTATTGCTAGTCGCTTATAAAGTAAAAACATAAATACTACCCCTTAATCATCTTAGGCAATACCACCACCAAAAGCAAAATCAACACCGTCGCAATCCCGATATACAACAGCCAACTAGAACCACCTTCCTTACTCACTTCCACTACTGCTTTTTCCTGCTTCAGTGCTTCTACTATCGTATCTGTATTGTACTTCATCATATCGTAATAAGTAGGCGCATTGCTATCCTCGTCCCCTATCGAATCCGCAAAAAGCTGACCACCAATACTAACTTTGTTGTCAGTAGCAATTTGTTCTAGCAGTTTTGGATTAACGGTGCTTTCAATGAACACAGCAGGAATCTGTGAGTCCTTAATGGTTTTATTCAAACGTAAGATATCCGAAGTTTGAGCATCTCCTTCTGTTGAAACCCCCAAGACAGATTCCAAGCGAATTCCATATTTTTTGCCATAATACTGAAAAGCATCGTGCGAAGTGATAAGTACGCGCTTGGGTTCAGGAATTTCTTGAATACGCTTCTGAATGTACTTATCCAAACCTTCCAACTGTTGCTTATAGACTCCATAATTGAATTCATACTGCTCTTTTCCTTCTGGATCGAGTTCAATGAATGCATCTTTGATATTTTCAATATAAATCAAAGCGTTTGATACATCCATCCAAGCATGAGGATCAGTAGAACCTTGATATTGTGTACTTTCAATAGCATTTATTCCTTCTGTTATCAACGCTACTTTCGCATTTGTTCCTGAATTTTTGATTAACTCCTTCAGCCAACCTTCAAACGTTAAACCATTCATCAAAATCAAATCCGCTGCTGTCACTAGCTTCGCATCTCTAGGAATTGGGTCGTGCAAATGCGGATCGCCACCAATCGGAACGATCATCTCAATCTCTAAGCGATCTCCCGCAATATTTTCCGCCATATCTGCAAAAATGGAAGCCGTGGAAACGACTTTGTAGGATGATTCTTGGGAAAAGGAAAAAGAGGCAAGGAGTAGAAAGAAAGGAAGCAGTATATATTTCATTTACAATGTTTATGTGGATCTTTAGGAACGCTGAGCAATTTTGTTTAGTCAACATTGTATGCATAAGTCTGGTTTCAAAAGTGGACACAAAT
>JBCDFY010000537.1:0-1749 GCA_039176995.1 Bacteroidota bacterium | reverse complement strand
GTCGTTATTCGCATAAGTACTTACAATATAAGCAAACAGCTAATAGCAAAAGGCTAAAGTCGAACTCAGTTAGGGACGAGAGAATATAAGAGATCGTTTGCTGAACAGATAACCAAATCAACAAAGTTTAGCTTTTAACACTTGCCTCACTCGCCTATGTTGTCACTTTCATACACAGAATTGTCAGAAAAGGCTGATGTCCTATTTTCACCCCAAAACAACCAATTATTACCTACCAATACGTCTAATTTTGGCGCATTTTTACATAAACGTTTTCAAGGATGAGATAAATTACTTTTCGTTTATTCTTGGAATGTCAAACTAGTTCACAACAATATTTCAAAAGGATAACAATATTCACTACATCATTCTAAACGACTCACCAACCGCTTAACAATTGTTGTGAACCATTCTATCACTAAACATTTAGCATGAAAGTGAACACAAGTGTAATTAATAATATAGCTGTATACCTATTTTTGATTTTTTTCCTTGGCTTGTCAACAATAAGTAAGGCAGCAGATCAGAAAACTAGCATTTTTGATCTAATCAACCAGGAAGAAATCGAGCGAGCGAGCATCGAAGTAGACTTGGATGCTATCACAACGGATTGGCGAAATGAAGACAAGCACCGAGCCGTTTTTTCCTTTAAAGATGCTGCGGGTCAGACGCAAATTTGGAACATCAAAGTGCAATTGCGTGGCAAGTTTCGTAGATTGCATTGCGAAGGAATTCCTCCTTTGAAAGTCTTCTTTGACAAAGATGATCTACAACAAGCTGGACTCGCTAAATACGACGATCTAAAGCTGGTGAATTATTGTTTTCAGGACGATTTTGTAGCTAAAGAATTACTCATCAAAGAGTATTTAGCGTACAAAATGTACAATGAAATCAGTGCTGCTAGTTTTCGGGTAAAATTGCTAAAAATCACTTACAAGGATAGCAAATCATCCAGAAAGCTAAAGCAATGGGCGTTCTTTATTGAAGATACTGCGCAGATGAGAGATCGTTTGGAAGGCAATAAATATGAGATGGCAAGGGAAATAGCGGATAATCCATTTAATAGGACGCAGATTCAGCAAGTAGCCCTCTTCCAATTTATGATTGGCAACACAGATTGGAGTGTGGTTTCGCAAAAGAACATCAAAATATTGGAAAAGGAAGGCACGATATGGGCAATACCCTATGATTTTGACTTTTCAGGTTTAGTGAATCCACCTTATGCCACGCCTAGTTCTCATTATAACTTAACGAGCATCACCGAACGGATTTATCTCGGTCCGCTGGAAGCAGATATTGAGGTTTCTATTAAGCTATTTCTGGATAAAAAAGCAGCTCTGCTAGAAATCATACAGCAAAATCGACTGCTCCGAGGTGAAACTAAAAAAGTCATGCTCGATTATTTAGCCTCTTTCTATGAAAATCTGACGCCGAACTATATTTTTAGTCGTCTACCGCCTGAGCAGTATTCGCAGTTGGATTAGAAAAATTACGACCACTGATATTTGAAAACAGAATGAAAAACTCCGTTTTTCATTCTGTTTTCAAAAAACCATATCAAGTAACGCGAATAAGGGGTAAAGTACTCCACTTTATAGCAGTAATAGCTTTACTAAACTTTTGAGACTTAGTACACTGTAAGTAACGCTAGAGAAATAAATTTACATTCTTTAAACTTTGAAAATGGAATGAAAAACCAAGTTTTTCATTCCATTTTCAAAAGGTCTTTCGGACAGAAATGAGGTTATT
>JBCDFY010000536.1:0-1819 GCA_039176995.1 Bacteroidota bacterium | reverse complement strand
TTTTGTAGTCAATACTGTATAAAAGGCTTTTTGATAAAAGCCTTAAAAAATAAATTAATGTTTTCATTGTAAAAAATGCTTTTAATTGTTCAAGAAAATAATTTCACCTTTGTCACTAGTTAAGTAGGTGGGCTCAAATAATCGGCCTACTTATCCTTGCAGTTTTTGTAGGACTACAAAGTTTGACTTTATCTGACAAAGGCGTATTGTATCATTAAACAGAAATTATGAGTGCTAGAGTTATTTCAGTTGCCCATCGAAAAGGGGGCGTAGGTAAAACTACTGTGACCCTTCATTTAGCCACCTGTTTGGCAATTGAAAAAAAAATGAGAGTTCTGGTCTTAGATACCGATAGTCAACAGAGTGCTAAAGAGTTCCGACAGCACGAGAAGAAATTTGTGTACGAAGAAGCGGTACCACCTTATCCGATCGAATTTGCACAGCCTAAATATTTGTTCGACGACATCAAGCACAATTATGAGAAATATGACATCATTTTCATCGATGTGCCTCGTCTTACCGAAACCGCAGGGGAGAGTCAGTTAACAACAGCACTCAATTACTGTGATAGCGTGTTGATTCCAATTGTAGCAGGAGAGTTGGAGGCACTTAGCACCAAAGACTACATCCGTTTAATTGAGGAATTGGCGCAAAATAAAAAAGCGAAGGGTTTTGATTTTACCTATTATGGATTTTTGAATAAGCGCGACCAGCGGCGTGAGAACAGCGAAGCATTGGATTTCATGCAGCAATTGGAGGTGCCGATGTTTGATGCTACGTTGGCACGTGTAAAGGCATTGTCCATTCCGTATACTTACGAAAGTATTTTGCAGACCAAAGAAGGTAAAGCACGTTTCGGCGCATTTTTTGAAGAGTTTATTCGGAAGTTTGAGTTGTAAGTAGGTGCGCATAAATAATCGACACTTTTGAACGGCTGCCAGCCCATTCGCTGTACCGTTCAATAAACTTATTCCATATTTCAATTTCGATATATCATGGCGAAGAAAAGAGCAAGCATTTTTAGCACAGATACTTCTGAGCAAGAAGTCAAAAAGACCGCACAGGCGATTGAAAAAAAAGTGTTAAAACGTCCTGTGGGGCGACCCCGCAAGCCTAAAGATCAGAAGAAAGAAGAGGAGAAAACCATGAATTTATATGTTCGAGAATCTTTACATAAGGTCGCAAAAATCAATGCGATTAAACGCGATATGAAATTGGGAGAATACATCGAGCATCTGATTCGAGAAGACGAAAAGCGATCGAAGTAGGGTAGGGGACACGGAAGGAAAAAATCAGTTCCGAGACTCAAAAGTCGTTGTTTTTTCATTCCACTGGAAAACAAAACCAATAGCATGGTAAAAAGTAAGCAAACATTAACTGTTGAAGGCAGCGAGAGAAGACGCCTATACTTTTTTCTATTTGCTACTTTTTCAAATAGCACCGAGCAGGACGTTATGCGCTAACAGGGTGCGGAATACCTAGACTATCGTGGGATTTTGTAGTTACTTGGAGGGGCAAGGATGATGATAGTTCTGGTATATATGCACAACATTTCAGTAAAGACAGCTATAAAAATGGGACTCAATTTTCTGTAAATACCTACACCGCTGACCTTCAAATTTTTCCTGAGGTAGCAATAGATGACAATCAAAGGGTTAATTAAATTTAATCTTTAGTTCCATCCTACATGACAATTTCGCTTTTAAGTTTTTTTTCGTTTGCAATCTTATGACATAAAATATCAATAATTTCCTCAATAGGGTAACGGATGTAGTCCACACTAGCCCAGCGAATGGCATTAAGTCCATTTCTAAAGAAG
>JBCDFY010000535.1:0-1833 GCA_039176995.1 Bacteroidota bacterium | reverse complement strand
TCTAAAGATGGGCGTAATCTGACAGATGTCCTTTTCCTGAGACAGCATACTCAAAAAAGGGCGATTCTCGAATCACTCGATGACTTCGTTCAGTCCTGTGTCCGTGGTATTACTTCTTCGCAATTGAGGAAACTCTATGATTTAGTTATTGGCGCAAAGCAAGCTGGAGAGATACAAATTCAACGCCCACAATTTGCCTATCTGATTGCTAGACAGCCCAATGAGGAAGCTCGCAAATTGATGATTTTGGTGGATGAATTGGCAAAGCGCGTAACGGATAAAGATACCGTAAATGATTTCAAATGGGTGTTTGAAGCTATTGTGTCCTTTCACAAATATCACGAAGCACTGACGGATAGAAGAGCGCGATACCCAGCAGATAAAATTGTCAATAATCTTCGGAAAGATATAGCTATAGAAGATTTATTAAAGGTTCATCAGCAAAAAAACGTCCAAAAAATAGAACAACTCCTCGATCAACTGGAAAAGTTCATTGAAGGTATTGTGCGACATTTGACGACAACGCAAATCCGTCGAGTCTATGACAAAATTTTAGCCGTTCAAAGTGCAGAAGAAGTAAGTTTGCTTCGTCCTTTCCTTGCCTATACCACTGCTCGTCAAGAAAGAGAAGGCGGCGTAAAAATGATGTTGCTTTTATTAGAACTTTCCAAAACATTCAATGAAGAAAGTCAAACGCTAGTAGCGTTCAAGAAAGTCGTTGAAATCATTTTGAGTATTCATAAATATTACGACACTACTAAAGGACGTAGCGAGTCTGATAAAATACTACTAAAGAAAGTATATAGAGATTATTTCGGGGAAAAAGCAACAAATCAAGATTTGCTGCATGGTGTTTCCGATTACCAAGATTTTCAAAAAAAACTGCAAAAGTTAATTCTGAATAATTTAGATGGGTTAAATACAGCACAACTCAGGAAACTCTATGATGAAGTACAACCGATACAATCGGATGAATTGGAAGAACTACATCTTAAAAGACCACTTTTCCTGTATCTAGCAGGTCGGCAAAATGACAATCGAGCAAAACGGATCAGCTTATTTTTAAATGATCTTATCAAAGCTACTACAGATAAGGAAAAGCTAAAACGCTTCCAACAAATCATGGAAGATGTGGTCGCTTATCACAAATATTACGATACAGTAAAATTACTTAAGCAAGAAATAGCATAATACAACACCAGATTTCCGAAGTTTTCAAAACTTCGAAAATCTTCAAAAACTCAAATCAACACGATGAAATTAAAAGGGAAAATCATCATCAAAGGGCAATTTGAAACCCTAACAGGGCTACATATCGGTGGCTCAAAATCTGCACTTGCCATTGGCGGTATCGACAATAGCGTTATCAAAACGGCGAAGGATCGCCCATACATTCCAGGCAGTTCTATTAAAGGGAAGTTACGTTCTTTACTAGCAAAAGTAGAAGGCTCTTTGTTTTTTAGTGAAAAAGATCAAGAGACAGAGCAAAAGGTGGTCCGTGAACTGCTACGAAAAGACAATCCAAAAATAGATGTTGCCAAGGCTACTAAATACGGTGAACTCATCAAAAAGGAAGGACTCAATGACGAAGACTATCCTTACATCATGGATTTATTTGGCTATTCTGGAGACAATGATAATGCAATCGGTGTACATTACACTCGCCTGCTCGTGCGAGATGCTTTTATGGACGAAGCAGCTTGGAAAGCAGACTTTAGCGAGGACACAGAAGTGACGCATGGTAAGTGGGAAAATGTCATCAATCGGAGAACAGGAACAGCAGAGCATCCTAGACAAATGGAGCGTGTGCCAGCAGGTGCAAAATTCAATTTT
>JBCDFY010000534.1:0-1843 GCA_039176995.1 Bacteroidota bacterium | reverse complement strand
ACTTCAATTCACGTTCGGGTTGCTGCGCTTGGAAGCGTTTGAAGGTGTACCACAAGCTCGTTTCTTCGGGCAGAAAATCCTCGATGAAAGTGCTTTCTTTATTCAACTGTTGCTGCACCGCCGCTAGGGTCGTCTGCACAGGTAAGCTATTTTCATCATAACGTTCACTATACGCCTGAAAACGAATCTTGACCGCTTGGTATTTGCCTTCCTGCTCCATTTTTGGCACAATGCCCGCACTCAAGAGCGAGCTTTTCCCCAAACCCGATTTGGAGTACAGCACCACCAGCGGCTCTAGCCGTATCATCCGACTGAGTGCCGCAATATCTTCCTCACGCCCAAAGAATAAATCTTGCTGCGCCGTGGAGAAAGGCTGTGCGCCTGGATAGCGATATGTTGTTTTGTTGTTGATCTGTATGTTACTGTTATTGAATTGTTTAACTGTTGATTTTTTGAATTGGGCTATGCTGCTGGTATAATTACCATTGAATGAACGGCAGTTTTTATGACGCAATTAATTGATAATCAAATAACTGTACTAGCCAATAGCTAAGAATTTAATTGCCAATAGCCGTACTGGGGGTTTGCTAAATTTTTATCCTTCTTCCGTAATGACTTCCAAATTATTTTCAATATCCAATAAAAGAAGCTCACCTTCTTGATGTGCTTCGACCAATTCTTTCAAGAGATTTGTGTACTCTGATAAGGATAAGTCTGACTTTGCCATTTTTCCCTTTTTAGGATATACCGTTAGAAAAGTAGTTGTACTTGTCCTTCGATTTACAACACTAATCAATCTAAATCCACCACTTTTTCCCTCTGACATGGCAGAATTTGATACCCTAGATTTAATCAAAATCTTTTGATCTTCATCATTTACCGCCCTAATCACAGTACCTTTTTGCAGTACCTGATCTATTTCCTCTATTCCAATATACTCCTTACAAATATCCATCCTGACTTGAAAATAGTTGTTCTTTTTCTTCTTTTCTAGTGCTGCTATCGTTTCCAGAAAACTTGAAATGGATTGATATTTAATCATCATTAAAGTTTTTGAAGGCTATTCATCAATTGATCTATTTCCTCACTTTCGTCCAACAGTTGCCTTGTTTGTTTATCCTCCAAATATGCTGCTTTTGTTTTATTGTAGAAATAATCCAGCCATTCGAAGTCACCATATTTCGACTTTTCGTAGCTAATGACCTCAGCGTGATTCGTTGTAATCCAAGCGTACTGATAATGGGTTTCCTTAATCATCTGAGCAAGGGGCACATTCTTAAAGTGATTGATGGTAGCTTCGATGATTTCTTTCTCTTTTGTATCAAAAATATCCGAATGTGCTGACCTATTTTTTGCAGACAACTCATAGGGAGCTGTACCTTCATCTATGAATGCTTGTTGTATCGTTTCTGCTTCCCTCATTAATTCGAGTAGCATCTCCACTCCAAACGGGACAGGATTAGACTTAAACTTTAAGTAGCTCATTCCCGTAAGTGAATAATCATATTTTGCATAGCAGCCGAAATCTATGAAGTAAAGCAATAGGTACAATCTGTTTTTTATCGCACCTTCTTTGGTATTTTGTAAAGCATCAATCAAATCAACTAGCAATTGCTCTATTTTTTGCTTTGACTTCAATTTCTGCATAACAGCATCTTCTGAAATACTTGCTAATTGATCCGTTGCATTCTCTGTTGAAGTTAAATCAGCATTTGCTAATTGCTTTGCTTCCAATACCTTATAATCTATCTGCAAGCGATCCAAAAGACTCACTAAGAATTGCAAATCTTCCTGATTATCAGGTCTCAAAACAACTGTCTCCATACTCATTTTTATTTTTAGT
>JBCDFY010000533.1:0-1879 GCA_039176995.1 Bacteroidota bacterium | reverse complement strand
CAACAGGTATGCTTAAAGATTTTTATGGACGGAAACACAAATTTCCAGTTATTTTTCCTCAAGAATAACTAGAAATTTGTGTTTCCGTCCGAAGAAACTTACTGAGCATACTTGTTGCACAATTTTCTTACATGGGTTCGTGCTGCTTTCGAGTGAAGCGTTAAGAAAAATTCGACTTCGTACATCCCCGTTTCTACTTCAAGATGATACTGACTGAATGCAGTTTTGCAGTTTTCATACTAAAATGGTTTTGTGGTTTGTAAAGATAGTGAGCTTTGGCTTGAAGAATAAGACTTTAATGCAGCTAAGGCGACGAGAAATGTCGAATTAAATTCTAAACTGCAAAACGGTAAAACGTTTTGCAGTCGATCAGTTTTGCAGTTCTATTGATGAGACAAAGTAATACTGACCCAAATTGAGAAAAGATTTTGCTGTATGGACGAACTATCAAAAGACAGAAGGCATTCAATAGAAAAGACTATTTCAAACATCGGGATACATGAAATCAACAGAAGGAAAGTACACTACTATCCATTATCAAAAATACCTGAAAATAGATGAATTGTTGGCGGCACAAGAATTGCGAAGCACGCAATTGGGAAAGACCGCGCACGAGGAAATGCTTTTCATCATTGTACATCAGGTCTATGAGTTGTGGTTCAAGCAAATTATTCATGAGTTGGAATCTGTGATTGCGTTCTTTGAAGATAAAGAAGTGATAGAAAGTAGTCTGTCCACTGCCATCGGTCGCCTCAATCGAGTCGAAAAAATATTGAAACTGATGGTAGAGCAAGTGAGTATCATGGAAACCATGACACCACTGGATTTCTTGGATTTCAGGGCTTATCTGTTTCCTGCCTCTGGCTTTCAGAGTTTCCAATTTCGAGTCATGGAATCCTTATTGGGTTTGCCCGAAGCACAAAGAATGACTTATTTTGGGCAGAAGTATAGTTCTGTATTTGAAACGGAGCAGCAACAGCGATTGGATGCTATCTATGCGAAAGGTACACTTTTGGATACGGTCAATGCTTGGTTAGAGCGTACGCCTTTTTTAAATTTGGATGGCTTTGATTTCTTAGCAGTCTACCGAAAAGCATTGAAAAAGATGCTGGACAAGGAAACCCAAGCCATCATGGATTCCGAGTATTTGACCGATCGAGAAAAAGCCATGCGCAAGAAAATGCTGGGCAGCTCAGATACTTATTTTCGCTCTATTTTGGACGAAGCGACGCATCAGAAGCTAATGGCAGCGGGTGAAAAACATCTTTCGTACAAAGCGACGGTTGCTGCTTTATTCATTAATCTATATCGAGAAGAACCGATTTTACAACTACCATTTCAGTTCATTACTTGCCTGATGGATATTGATAATCAAGTGACCAATTGGCGCTATCGTCACGCACAGATGGTGCTACGAATGATTGGTCATAAGGTTGGAACGGGTGGTTCATCAGGGCATGAGTATTTGAGTAAAACGGCGCAAAGGCATCAAATCTACACCGATTTCCATGGGATTTCCTCCTTATTGATTCCACGTTCTGAATTACCAAAATTGCCCAATAGCATTAGAGCCCAATTGAATTTTCATTTTAATACACATGGATAGAGAACAGGGGTTTTAAGTAATGCTCGAAACAAACCTTGGTAAAGCTCTTCAGATCGCGCAACAAGTATGCCTAAAGATTTTTTATGGACGGAAACACCGATTTTCAGTTATTTTTTCTGAGAAAAATAACTGAAAATCGGTGTTTCCGTCCGAAGAGACTTATTGAGTATACTTGTTGCACGGTTTTCTTACAGTGACTCAGGCTATTTTCAAGTGAAGTGTCATGGAAAATGAAGCTTTACATACTCCTAATTGTTTATTTTCTGTTAAACT
>JBCDFY010000532.1:0-1900 GCA_039176995.1 Bacteroidota bacterium | reverse complement strand
ATTTGTTTTGTCACACAAATTACAAAAAAACATGAATTTTTATGCACAACTATAAATCCCTACTTCTATGATTAGAGATTTAGAAAATATTATTTTTCATAATCTTATGACTTACCATATCTTATCTTCTATCTTTAATAGCACCACCTCCCCAATCCCCTTCACCTGAAAAAAAGGATGGACTTTAATTTCATCCTTCACCGACTGCAAAGTAGTAGGATTATCAAGGATAATAAGGAGACGAGGAATCGTTTGTAACCCTACCTTCTGCTCTATCTTGGTGGTATTATCTAGTATCCAAAAGAGCTTCTCTAGTTGTTGGATGATGTAGCCTACCCTATTGCCCTTATAGACTTCTATGCAATAGATTTGAGGCTGGTTTTGGGCATCAAAGTAACTGTAAATTAGATCGGGTGTGTAATGTTGGGATTCGTTGACTTGCAGACGGGTTTCTATTTCAAAGCGATTGCTTGTTGGATTCTTTTGGCTGTGGTAATAAAGCAAAGTTTGCGCCTGTGAACCACTACTCTCCTCTACTCGCTTATCCAAAGCAATGTGAATAGAAATGGTACTGATACGATGAAAATAATCGTTTTGTAGCCATTCATTTTTCTTTTTGGAATACTTGATGTTTTGGAGTTCAAGTTCGGTGTGAGTATCTAGCAAACGTGCGCCATTCAGTGTCAAATACCGTAAATACTTTTCACGTGTTCTTGCTATTTTCTTACCCTTCTTTTTCACCGATTGATGCATTTGCCTATCTACCAATCCTCTTTCGTACAATGCTAAAAAACGCTTGCGGTTTTTATCCAAACTTTGGCTAATACCGAGTTCTACAATATGCGAAACGGTCAAGTATTTGTAATGTGCCAATGCACGCAGCATGGCTTCCATAGTTGGTGTGATTCCAAACATTTTTAAGGCTGTAATTGACTTCTAAAATCTCTTGGACTGGCACTATTTTGGCGTAGTAATCCACTCCTCTTTCCCCTTGGATATTTTGGATAAGGCATTTTCTTTTTTGTAGTTTGGTGATAAAATGGTGGTACGTATTTCGTTCTTTTGAGTCTTGCTCTGATGGCTTCCCAATACTTGGCTTTCATAGCGTGTTTATTGCCCAACAAGAACTTTGGCACTTTGATTTTGAAAACATTTTTGATGCCATATTGGACTATGAAACGCCCCACTTTTAACTTGGCAAAACTCCTCTTTCGGATACCCTTTTTCTTCATCTTTTCGGTTTCTATATAGCTCATTTGCTTTATCATTTCTTCACGACTAGAATAACCTGCATTGCCTACGATCTTCACATTGGCATTGCCCAAAACTGCTTTTTTCATATCGCTGGACATTCCCAATCCTACTACTTGAGTTGCTACGGTTAGAAAGGTTTTGTATTTGCGTCCTTCTGCAAAAACTTCGATGAAGGTATCACTTAGGAAGTTCTGAAATTCATCCACATAAACATGAAAATGCACACGCCTCTTTTCTTCTATATCTGCACGAGCCAATGCCAAATTTAAAATGGTAGTAATGATGAATCTACCATAAATCGTTGCCACTTTCGTTCCTAATTTTCCTTTACTCAAATTGAACACAATCAAATTTTTCTGATTGATCTCAAAAGAGAGATCAATTGTCGTTTTCCCAATGATGAGTCTTTGCAAAGATTGCGCTGCTAGGAAGTTGTTGAGTCTATTGGCTAATCCATGTTTTGTCACACTCATCTTGGTGTCCATAAATTTATGCGCAAAGTAGTCTTTGATGACATAATTATCGGTTTGCATACCTAGCTGTACTAAATCAGAGTTTTGTTCATCATCTATGAATCTCACCAAATCTAACAGTGAACTCCCCTCTTTTCTGTACAGCGTATGTATCATGTTGTAAAGCATTCCAT
>JBCDFY010000531.1:0-1956 GCA_039176995.1 Bacteroidota bacterium | reverse complement strand
TCCTCATCGTCCCAAAGTAATGGGGATTCTTCAAGTGGGTTTAGTTCTTTATTTAATATCTCTATCAATTGGTTTGTATCTGCTATTTCATCTTCTTTTCCGCAAGATAAAATTGTTAGGCTAACTAACAGCAATTATTAGTGTAAGATGCACACGTAACAAACTATTCGATCTGAATAAAGAATTGCGCTGCAATTGTATAATAAAGTTCTTTGAAAGAGTAAATAATATTAACAGAAAAGATGGCTTTGAGCACTGTCCAAAGTTTAGCTTTGGATTCAGCTTTCGTCCAAATTCTTTTGAATAGCTGACTGCATCGCTGAAAAATCTGGTCAACTTGAAAAGCCAGACACATTAAAAAGGCAAAAGCCGTAGCCAAATGATTAGAACCATGTCCATAATTATGTTCAAAATGATAGCCTTGATTTTTAAGAGTATTGAAGGTTTCATTTTCAATCTTCCATCTGCTTCGCCCGACTTTCATCAAGCGCTCTACATTTCGAGCATGTAATGGAATAGAAGTAGCCCAAGTGAAACGCTTGACTTTACCATTGGGGGATATTTGCTCATACTTAAGGACATTAACTCTCAAATCCGCTGCACTATCATTAAGAGCAAAGTTATTGGCGTATTCAAAGTGGTGAATTACCCCTTTTTTGTCTTTGTACTCTCTTACTTTACACTGCCCTCTGGCTTTTCTAGCTTCAAAAGCAGTAAAAAGGGATTTATGAGAGTCAGGTTTGATGTTGACCATGAATTGCCAATCATTTCCCAAAATATTCCTCAAATTAGGTGCATTAGCATGTAGGGCATCTTCTACCACTAGCAAATCGTAGTTCTTGTAAGACTTTGCTAATGCTGCTAGTAAACGTTTAGCTGCATTTTGTTCACAGTCGTTTTTAGTTGCTCCATCTTGTTTGACGATGGGTTCTGTATCCATCACGAAGACTTCCTTCTGATCTGGATGCACTAAAGCAGCACATAACATAGAATGCGAATAGGTAATTGTACCATTACTATGTTCACACTCTTGACAGTTATCACAGCAGATTTCTTGTGAACTGAAATGCTTTACTCCATCTATACTGCAAATCAAATAGCGCTTATCTCGAACCATTCTAGGAAGAGCATATTCCTTGAGTACTCCCACCTTTTTAAGCAAATCTATGCCTTGAGCATACAAGCTACGAAGGGGGGCAGGATCAGTTTGATCAAATACAGTACGCAGATGAGTATCAGAGCATAAACGATCTATTTTGTACAGGCTTTGCAAATTATGTTGTTCAGCTTGAGTTTGTTTTTGCATCTGATTAACTGATGGATATTTCAAACTAAACATCGCAAAGCCGCTCATCACTATATCATGATGGGTGTGACTAATCGAACGATTGCGTGGATCTGGTAAACTCAATAGCTTTTGGCGTACCATTTCCACTAAGCTGTCCATACTCACTTCCGATTGTAATCTCAAATGACTTTTTCGCATCTTGCAAAATTCTCTTTTCTTTTATTATTTACTCTCCTTTCAATGAACTTTTTTACGTGTACACTTTACACTAATAATTGCTGCTAAGAGCATGTCTGGAGGATTATCTTCCTATAAACCAATATTTTACGAACCTGACTTTGAAAATAATCGCTCGTTTATCCTGATAAAGTCGCTATTATTTTCTTCGCCAGAACCGCAAACTATTGATTTATAGTTCGATCCTACTCCAAACAGGATCTAAAACAAATCTGCGAAAATCAGTTCAATTTTTTTCAATCCGTGTTCCCAATATGTCCTGCGCTGAAACTTGTACCGTCCTATTCCAAAATCTAAAATTTCGGACACAAAATAACTGGGTCTACTACAGGTTCTTGATAAATCTTAATGATGTACATTGCCCCGACTTCAAAGGTATTTTGCAGTCTCGCCGTAGCGACTTGACCAAAATTGGCATCATAAGCCATGCG
>JBCDFY010000530.1:0-1972 GCA_039176995.1 Bacteroidota bacterium | reverse complement strand
CTTAAAAAACCCTTGGAGCATCCGAAAATCCTCCTTTGTAGATTTTCGGATGCGACTGCATGAAATACAAACGAAAATTCGCCCTTTAATCAACAAAACGACATTTTGAGATGCACCCATCCTTTTTTGGCATCGTGATTTCTCGTTAGGAGATCATTCAATGCACTTATTAAATTACTGGTATTCATAATTATCGTTTTTGTCGTTAGTAAATATGGTTTTTGTTTCTAAGCTCAATATCGAACGACTACAGACTATCTATCCAGTTTTTGATGCTCTGTTTAGTTTCACCTGTTCTTTCTTGGATACGTCCCATCAACTCATCCTCTTTTCCTTCTTCATAGGTCAAATCGTCATCCGTCAATTGTCCATATTTCTGTTTCAATTCACCTTTGAACTGATTCCAATTTCCTCTTATTCTATCTGCAAATGCACTCATAATTTTGTTGTTTTTCTGATTTAAAAATAGTTTTTGGCTTGTCGAGATTACTCAACACCATTTGGACATAGCCCAGCTACCGCTGCGTTCTATTCCTTAGAGCTTGTCTGGAGCAGGATTGAACTGTAAATCAGTAGTTTACGGTTCTGGCGAAGAAAATATTGGTTTACAAGAAGATAATGCTCCAAACATGCTCTTACCTTCTCAAATAGCATTGTCTGTGTTCTGGGTGCTGGTTCATGTAGGATTATACGAATGGGCTATCTGCTTTCATTTTGTAGCCATTAGCCTGTACAAAAGCGATTCCTTGTTTTACCAATTCCTTTTCCAAACCAATATCTTGGATAGTTTCTGGTATATAAATGTGTGTGAAGTTAACAACATTGGTTTTTCGATCAGTATTCATTTCATACCTCAATTCTGAGTCTCTAAAATCTACTCCTTTTTGGGGATGAAAAAACCTACATTCTTTTGTATCGTGTTGTATTTCTAATACTTCTGCGTCTATCATTGCCATATTTCCTAAATTTTTATGCCCGTTCTACTTCACTTTCCAACTTCAGTACTTTGCTGCCGTCTGCTTGCTCTATGTAGAGGGCTTTGTTACCTGATTCTCCATTGCGAATAACTTTTTGTCCCGCAATTGTTTTAACTGTTTTTTCGGTGTAAGTGGCTTGCACTTTACCTTGTGCCGTGCCATTTCCCCACTTCCACTTCACTTCTGTTCCTTCTCGTATCATTTGAATCTGTTTTTAAATGAATAGCGACCAAATGAATCAGTCGCTATCCAATTGCCCTGTAATTATATCTTTATGAGTTCAAGTCTCGCTCTATATTGTTGATGGCCTCATTGACTTCTGCTTTGAAGTTTGCACAGCCATCTTTCACATTAGCACCTATCCTTTCTAAATCTTTGTCTAATTTGTCACGCTGTACTTTCAACTTCTCAATCTGCTCGTTGATCTCTGCTTTCGTCTCCCCTCCTGCGTTTTCCAAATCAGCACTCAATTCATCTAGTTTGCTATCAATATCGTCTCTAATGTCTCTGATATCCACTCTCAATTCCTCGCTTTCCGTACGGAAGTTATCTGCAAAGTTTTCACCTGCCTGCTCAATGTCATCAGCTACTTTCTCCGTCGTGGTTTGCTCCTCACAAGATGTAAAAGCGAATAGCATTCCTAGTGCAATGATGATTGCATATCTCATAATAATCTCTATTTTTATATTAAATAATGAATAATTCGGTGATTCCCTCAATTGGTTGGATGGAGTCCTCTATTAGATTTTTAAAATGTTTTTTTTCAAGACATGTCAACTACCATGTAGACCACTCTAATGAAGTAAAACCATAAGCCTGAATGAAAATATGTGTTATTACTTTTTCGCTTGCAGTATCAATGTGTAGACTACTGGACATTTCTGTAATTGGCTGCAATCGAAAAAGTAATAACACATATTTTCATTCAGGCTTATGGTTTTACTTCATTAGAGTGGTCTACATGGTAGTTGACATGCCTTGAAAAAAAACATTTT
>JBCDFY010000529.1:0-1977 GCA_039176995.1 Bacteroidota bacterium | reverse complement strand
TAGAACTTCCACACGACAAGAGTCTTCATTAGTCTCCAATCCCATAAGTAATCAGTTGATTTTGAATCTGTCTCAAGTTTTTGATGAGCAAGTCGATATTGCTATTTTTTCTTCTTCGGGACAAATACTTTTGCAAGACAAATATTGGGCAACTGGAGAACCAATTAACGTTACAGTAAAACATTTACCAGAAGGAGTATATTATTTACAAATAATTAGAAAAGAAATGGTTGAGACCATACCTTTTTCTAAGATTTAGAGTGCATTCATTGAGGGAAGGAAATGTAATTTTACTATTTTATTCCCTCCTACTCACCTAGCACATTTGCACGATCTTCTAAATCTAAGTACTCTATTTCCCTCATCTTTGACGAGTCTAGAGCAAACCTAAACTATCCTCACCATGCTCTTTAGAGACAAGCAAAATATGCTGTTGCGGATAAAATATCCTGACAAACGTGAAACCAACACCTAAACAAGCTACCTCTTCTATTTCACTTTCACTAATAGAAACCCGCCAACCACCACTCAAAAGCAACCTTCCAAACATTGAACTTTCATTCCTAATCGAAAAATTTGCCGCTCTTTGTGATTTTACTGAATTTTGCGATTGCTATTACACACACTTACTTTTTACCCACCTTGATCTCTACTACACCTAACTAGAGATTTGAGTAGAAACACAAATGTTGGTTTTTCTACTTGATATTGAATGCTAGTTGAAAATTTGAGGAATTCTCAATCTAATTTATTAGCGGTTATTCACAAATATTTACGTTACCCTAAATAATGGAACTAAAACTTGGCAAGTTTAACTTATGATAATTCTACTAAACACCTGATAGTGAGGTTCTTAATAAAAACAAACCTACCAAGTTTATTATATGAGTTTTTAGGTTGCATTACTTTGTTCGTGGATAAGGACTATTATTGAATAATGTAGAATGAAGAAGATTTACTGGATCAAGACCATCAAGGTAGTACTAGGAATCGTCCTTTTTCTTGGGCAGCTTCCAGCACAAAGCCAAGACCCTGAATTGGCGGAAAGGGCTAAATTTAAAGACCCGTTGACTCTTGCTTGGGTCAATACGTACGGAAATATTCGCTTGACCGATCGCTTTTTTTGGATTGCGCAAACGCATTTCCGTTTTCAGCAAACTGAACAGACGCCTTTTGCAGGTCAAATAGCGCAACTCTACAATCGGCACGCCGTCAGCTACTTGCATTCCAAATATTTTCGAGTGAGCTTGGGCGGCGTTCTCCGCGTCAATTTCAATACTAACGAAATTGAGGAGTTTGAAAATCGAGCAGCTCCAGAGTGGCGAATCTGGCACGAATATCAATTTGCACAGTCTTTCTCTAGAGTAATGTTGTATCACCGAATTCGATTGGAACACCGCTGGTCGAAAGAATTCAGCGAGCAGAGTGAATACATCTTCCGAAATCGCTGGCGGTATATGCTTCGCATGAAAATCCCATTAAATGCTGAAAAATTTGTGCCTGGTACGTTTTACCTAGCGCCAGAATCAGAATTGATTATGCAGAGTGGTAAATCAGTGGTGAATAGTCCAATGGAAGATTTGCGGCTGCACGCTTCTCTCGGTTATATCGTCAATCCGCAGCTTACCGTTGCCTCTGGTTTGATGTATTCCATGGGACAAGAATTGACGGATGGAGGCATTTACAAACAGAAATGGACACTTCGCTTTCACGCATATTTTACCCCTGATTTCCGAAAGGTCAAAAATAAATTGCCCAATATTCATATAGATGAGTAAGAACAACTGGTTGCATCTAGCGGTGTCTTCTCGGAGAGCGGTGGTTGTTTTTGGATTTTTTGGGAAAAATCTAAAAACAACCACCGCTTTCCAAAGAGTCCATCAAAAAAAAAGCGGAAAAAATTATTTTTTAGCATTTTTTTTGATGATGTATACTTAGTATAAAAGTACGATTACGCATTAATTTTAAAACCCAAAC
>JBCDFY010000528.1:0-1980 GCA_039176995.1 Bacteroidota bacterium | reverse complement strand
GCATAAAACACTTCATCTCCCACTTTAAATCTGGATACGTTCTCTCCTACTGCTGCCACTGTTCCTACCGCATCCCAACCGATGATCTTTGGCGTATCTAATAGCTCGTCCTTTGCAGCAGTCTGTCGAATTTTGAAATCTACTGGATTAATAGCATTGGCTGTCACTTTCACCAAAATATCGTAGCCCTTCGGCTTGGGTTTAGTCGTCTCAAATTCAATAAAACTGTTTGCTTCGTCTATGGGTAATGATTGTTTAAATCCTATTGCTCTCATCAATACTATTTTTTGTCTATCTGATTAATTATTGCAAAGATGCCGTCCTTTACCTTTATTTTTTCGGTATATTAATAGGTTCTTCTGGTATTTTTCAAGGTTTAAAATCTATTTTAGATATTGATTATTTATTTTCTACCTATTTTTGTGTAAAAAATGACAGTAAATGCAAGTTTTAGAAGCTTATAAACCTTTTGAAGTACAAGAGATTAGATTGAAGGAGTGGAAAAGGCGACCAGTTAAAAATAACTTTTTTGAATTGGTACTCATCAAAGAGGGAAAAGGGATGCAGTGCATCAATTACAATGAATATGCCTATCAAAAGGGGAGTTTATTCTTGTTACCTCCGCTGAATTGCCATTCTTTCCAGATAGAAGAGTTCTCCCGCTTTGTCTTCTTAAAATTCACCTCCGATTTTTTCCAAACGAATGCGCAAGAGGCGATTAATCATACAGATTGGTTCAAAGAGGCTGCCTATGTCTTATCGAACTATAATCAATTGCCAGGCGACATTATCCACAATGAGCTGGACAGGCAACATATTCATACTTTGATTGAGTTGATTTTGAAGGAAAATGCGAACTATGGAGTTAGTTCTGCGACTTTGATTAAAAGCTTCATGACCAGTATTTTAGAAATTTTGCTGCGCAATATCAAGCAAAGCGCTGCTTATGATCTAAAAACCTCCGCTATCAAGGATGATCGCATTACTAAATTGCTCAGTTATATCAATGAGCATATTAGCGAACCTGACTTGTTGAAAGTAGAAAATTTAGCGAAGACTTTTTTGCTTTCTCCAACTTATCTAAGTGAATTTTTTCGCAAAAAAGTAAGTATGTCCTTACGCGAATACATCATCAAAGCAAAGTTGAGATTGGTAGAAATTCGATTGCTCAATTCCAACTATACGCTCACTGAAATTGCGGACGAATTGAGCTTTACAGATGTGAGTCATCTTTCTAAGACCTTTAAAAAATATGTGGGTATTTCCATTCGGGAGTTTAAAAAGCAAGGAGAATATCGCTTGTTGAAGCGAAGTAGTTGTTGAATGCATTAGTCCAAAATTTGCCTTTTGTATTACTCATTTAATCCAGCAGCAACTACAACTCCACAATCTCTCCCTTCACGCCTACAAAAACAACGACATAAGCCTTCAAATCATCCAATCTTTTCAGATAATCATCATGCTGTAAATAGGTTTCAAGCTGTTCTATAGCGGCGGCTTTCACTGCTTCTAATTTGGATTGTTCTTTTTGTTTGATGTACTTGAACTCTATGACAAACTGATATTTGGTGGCATACGGTTGTCGTCTTTGCAGAAATAAATCCACAAATCCCTTACCTGTTTTGCCTTGCTGTATGGGGACTTTCACCTCCCATTCGTTATGGATCGTATAAATACCCGAAGTAAAAAAAGCAGCCGTGAATATAGTTTTGAGGTGCTTTTCATCAAAGCGGATGCTATCTCGCACGGAGAGTTCTTGAAGGAGGGATTCCGTATAAGCGACAAGCGGATTTATATCATTATCCTTAGCCAGTGCGCTCACTTTTTCACTTACATCTATTCGAGCATCGTTCAGACCAGCTTGTTCCAAAACAACTTGATGAAAATACTGATAGTACAATTGCTTTATCACATAATTGGGCATTTTGAAAGTAACGATGTCAAAGTTAGTTTCCCAAATCGTTGTAATACCTTGATAGT
>JBCDFY010000527.1:0-2031 GCA_039176995.1 Bacteroidota bacterium | reverse complement strand
TTGAAGATCCAGAATTCGAACCACTAGAACCACCACCATCCATATAAAAACCTAATTTTTTATTAGAATTAAGTCTCAATTGGAATTGATTGCCAAATGTTGAGTTGGATCTATTAAAAGTGAAAAAACGATCAATACAGCTGATACGGGTTACACCGTTCCTGAATTTGTTAGTCCGTTGATTGATGAATTTGATAATTTGCTGTTAATCAATCGTATACGCTATGGCATGAAGGTGTATCAGCAATTCCCAAGATGGAAAAAGTTAGTAGCTTAGCGATAAAAACAAGGAGAAAAATGGAAACAAAAGACATAAAGAGTATAGAGTTCGATGGCTTAATGAATTGGTATAAGAGCCAATTTAGTCGAATACAGGATAAAAGAGCGGACAATAAGGGCATACTACTATCGGATGCGTTGCTGAGTGGTTTTGCGATGTTCTCTTTAAAAGATCGCTCCTTATTGTATTTTGACAATAAACGCACGGCTCGCAAAGAGAATCTAAAAAAAGTGTACAAGATCAAGAGAGCGCCCTCGGATAGTGGGATGCGGACGATCTTGGATGATGTAGAGGTAAAGCCGCTTCAGAAGCTATTCAAATCCTTAGTGAACAAGTTGAGACAAAAGGGTTTTTGGAAAGCTTATGAATATTATCAAGGGCATCTGATTTGTAGTGTAGATGGGGTACACCATTTCAGTTCGGAGTGCATTGGTTGTGCGCATTGTTTGGAGTATAGCAAGAGCAATGGGAAGCAAGAATTTCGGCATTATCTGTTGAGCGGTTCAATCGTACATCCAGATAAAAAAGCGGTGATGCCAGTAATACATGAGCCAATATTGCGTCAAGATGGATCGGAAAAAAATGATTGTGAACGCAATGCATCCAAACGCTTATTGCCTGAACTACGCAAACAGTTTCCCAAAGAGAAAATGATAATAGTGGAGGATGCCTTGAGTGCAAATGGACCGCATATTCGAGCTTTGCAAGCCGAAGATTTTCGTTTCGTCATTGGGGTCAAGCCAGAAGGTAATGCTTATTTATTTAAGCTGATGGATCGTATGGAAGCCCATGAACAAGGGCGTGTGCATCATCATACAGAACAAAAAGATGGATTGCTTCACCATTATCGCTATGCCAATGATTTACCATTGAATGCAGATAATCGCGATATTCGAGTTAATTTTATAACCTATAGGCAAGTAGATCCAAGTGGAAAAAAATCAGATCAGGTTTTTTCTTGGATCACCGATTTCAAGCTGCGAAAGACGAATCTGTATCGCATCATGCGCATCGGTAGAAGTCGATGGAAAATAGAGAACGAAACCTTCAATACTTTAAAGAATCAAGCATATAATTTTGAGCATAATTTTGGACATGGAAAAAACAACTTATGCACCATTTTAGTCTTGTTGATGATGTTAGCTTTTTTTACCGATCAAATTCAACAAGCTATCAATCCCCTTTTCATAGCAGCTTGGCAAAAGTCCAAATCCAAAATCGCTTTATGGGAAGAAATTAGAAGTAAATTTAATGAGTTTGTGGTTCAATCTATGAAGATGATTTATTTGCTTATTATTGGTAAAATAAAAGTGCGATATCAGTTCTATCAAGATAGTGGATAGTTGCCAATGAACTGCCAAAATATAAGCCCTGATTCTCCTTTTAGGCTACTCAATGAATAGAGTTTGCCCCTCTATGATCGTGTAGTTTTCTATATTTTTTCCATATCGTTCATCTGACTTGATGAGTTTTTATACAAAAAATGCTTTCATTCATAAATCCTTTCCTTTGGGTACTGGATTTTGTGAGAGAAAAACCTTTATGTAGTAGGCAAAAATTCTATCTTGGGAATTGCTGTCGTCAGATAAAAGTAGTATATTGAATCATAGTATTAGATGAGAAAAAATATCAACTATGACAAAATATGAGCGAAACTGAGCTATTCTTGAATGTCACAAAAGTGGTATGTTTCAGGAGCAGATTGGTCAGCTATTCAATTTGAGTCAAAGTGCTGTTAGTAAGATAATTAT
>JBCDFY010000526.1:0-2044 GCA_039176995.1 Bacteroidota bacterium | reverse complement strand
CCTTTTTGTCTGACACAAAGGTATGGGAAGAGAGGAGGTGGGAAAACCACATTTTGATGTGGGTGGGTGTAGTTTTTAGCACAAAATTTATCACAATTCAACTCTAATCAAAAAACCATCCTCCACATCCACTTCCATTCGTCCCCGAATCCCCTCTGCCCGCATCGCCATATTACTCATCCCCAACCCCGTCGTTTTATGCGCTTTTTCAATAACTTTTCCATTATCATGAATCGTCAATTCAATCCCATTGCGTCCATGTTTTTTGAATTGGATTTGCACTCGGTCGCCATTACTGTGTTTGGCGGCATTGGTGATGGCTTCCTTGCAAATCAAGTAGAGATTTTGCCGAATATTGGTAGGCATATTTTTGTTTAGATGGAGATCCTCAATCTGTAAGTCAAACATCATATCATTGGGCGTCAGGGTTTCTGCGGCGTGTTCTCGGATGCGATCTAATAAGTTTTCGAGCTTATCTTTTCTAGCATCAATCGCCCAAACAGTATCACGCATTCTGGACATAGCATTTCGACTCAATTCGCTGATTCTTTGCAATTTAGGTTTGCGCTCTTCGGCGGCGGTCATTTCCAATAGTTCCGATTGCATCGCTAAGCCCGAAAGCAAGCCACCGACATCATCGTGCAGATCGCTAGAAATTTTCACACGCATTCGTTCTATTTTTAGGGCTTGCCGCAAACGATACATAAAAATGCCATAAATCAAGCCTGAAATGCTTAAAACGCTAGCCAAATAAAACCACCAAGTTCGATACCAAGGTCTTTTGATATGAATGTCCAATTGCTTGATTTCATCACTCCAAACCCCATCCGAATTGGCGGCTTTTACTTGGAAGGTATAGTTTCCAAACGGCAAATTGGAGTAGCGCGCAAAACCATCATTTCCAGCAGCTATCCAGTCTTCATCATTGCCGAGCATTTGATATTTGAGTTGTACATTTTCGGGATCACTATAGTCTATCCCTACAAAATCAAAGGAAAGGGTATTGTCTCTATATGCTAATGACAATGCTTCCGTCATAGTAATATTGATCGAATCAGGCGCAGGCTCATCGTTGATTTGTAGGCGCGTAAACTGTACCTTAGCCAGTGGAATTTCACTTTTAATTTTTTCAGGATAAAAACGATTCAAGCCATTCGTTCCGCCCATCCAAATTTCGCCATCTTGTGTTTTTAGGAAAGCATTGGTGTTGTACTCATTGCCTTGCAAACCATCTGCCAAAGTATAGCGATGATAGGTTTTGGTATTGCGATTGTAGCGTACTATGCCTTTATTGCTGCTCAGCCAGAAGTTGTTTTGTTCATCGGGAATGATGCTGTAATAGGTTTCGTTGGGGAGTCCTCCGTTTTGTTTGTTTAAGATTTCAACAGTCAGATCGTTAGTATTGATTTTTAGAACACCTGTGGTAGTGGCTACCCAAAGGAAGCGTCCTTCTTCGTAGAAAGCGGTTGCAAAACCAATACCTTCTATTTTTTTAATCTCATTGCCTTCTACATCTAAAATAATCAGTTTAGAAGCATCTAAAGCTAAATATTTTTGTTGGTGTTGGTCTTCATAAATGGCAGTTGCTTGTGATGTTTGATGGTTTTTAAATTGATAAGCAGGCTCAAATGTGATTTCTCCTTTTTCATTTGTCCATTCAAATATACCTGAGAAATTAGCAAGCCAAATTTTACCATTTGGATTTTTGTAAAGATATAAGGTGTAAGTAGGTAAGTTCTTGATATATTCAAATTGAAAGCGATCCGGATTCCATCTCAATAAATAATCGCCTGTAATAGCCCAAATACTCTGTTCTTCCTCTATGAAATGTAAAATCGTTTGTTGATTCTTGTCTTCAGGTAAAACAATTGGTATTATTAGTGATTCGGCATCTCGTTCTGAAAAATAAGTAGACTTTGCATTACCATAACTACAAAAAAATGCCCTTTGCTTACTCTCAAATACGGATATAATTCGCTGATCTATAAAAACATTTGGTAGTTCAAATTTTCGCTTGTCAAGATTAGCATAATTAATTCCAGAT
>JBCDFY010000525.1:0-2064 GCA_039176995.1 Bacteroidota bacterium | reverse complement strand
TCGGTCTAAACGCTCTTTTAAGAATCTTGTAAATTCTGCTGGACTAATTGTAGTTTTAATAGCTTCTCGCAAAACACCAATTTCTTCTCCAGTTAGTTGTCTCATAAGTGTATTTTTTGGATGATGGGTAATAGCAAGCTGTTACCCATCATGATGTTTATTCTTCTATTCCAGCATCATCTAAATCTTCTGTGTAATTTTGAATCATTGCATCTTCAAACTCTATTTTATCTACACCCACTTCCTCGAAGCGTTCTAAGGCATCCACACTCGGCACAAAGGTCTTTGCTGCTTCATGTAAGGTGTTCAACATGTCAATAAATTCAGGTTGTGGAAAACAATCCGTTTTGTCGTAGCGCACATTGCAGTGTGTCCAAAGTCCAGGGACTCCCGTCAGCGCATCGTATTTTAAGTCAAACCAGTCTCTACGGTAGATACGATTAGGTAAATCAATCTCAAAAATGAAAGAAAGTAAAAGGATCAATCGCTTGCATTCCTCTATTTGAGTATCGGTGTATTTGTGAAAATAAGTAAATCCTCTCCAAGGCTGATCTAGCTCACAAACTTGTTCTTTAGGAACTTCTATATTTGAAGCTTTTCCTTTGAAGAAGAACGTTCCATTATCTCTTTTCTGAAGACCTCCAAGACTACAAATTTCGATTCCAATAGACTTTTGATTAAGCACTCGATTTTGATCTCTGGTACGCCCTGCGTGTGTATTATTTAAGCCCAAATGATGCGCCCAAGCATATTCGGGAAAGGCTCTACATGTCACTCCATCGAAATCTTTATTGCCGTTTAGTGCTTCTCTACCGATGACAAATGCAGTAGCAACACGTAGCAATTTACCTGGTTGATTATCTTTTTCCCACCAACCGATAGTAAAGTCCGGACGACCTCTACCAGCAGTGTGATGCAAGTAGATGGTATCCTTAGGTTGGTAGACAGGAAAATATTCGTCCTTATTAAGTGGAAAAGATTTTGCTCCAAGTTTAAAGTCATAACCTTTAGCGAATAGAATCTTCCATGTATTGCTTCCTACTACGCCATCTACCACTAAGTTTTCTTTGCTTTGAAAATCTCGCACAAACTGCAGGGTAAGTTGATCAAAATTACCATTGGAGGGAAGTGTGAAGCCTACTTTTGCCAATAATTTTTGAAGTAGGATAACTGCTTTACCAGTATCACTTAGTTTTAATGTTCTCATTATAATTGGGTATTTTGGTGAAAAATTAAAATTCTAGACTAGCGATAAAATCTTTTGAATCATCTCCTATCTTTTGTAGAATATCCATTCTTACAATGCCGTATATCTCAGGATTCAACACGAAAGTATTGGCGTTAAATTTCATCTGAGATTGGTCTTTTGCTGACTTGAAGAACACAATTTTCTTGATGTTACTAGAAGTACTAAGGTGGAACATACTCATGGTCATCGATACTTGTCCATTCGTTTCATCTGCTAGAGCAATTTGGAAAGATCCTTTATTTAAAGAATGACTATTTTTTTCAAACATTACAAGTTTGTTGTCTGAATCGCTCAATTTTTTCAATGCCCCTAGGGTTTTCGCAATAATGGCTATAGCACTACCAGAAAGAGTAGCTCCTAGAATATCCAGCACTACATTTTCCATTTCAAACATAGATTGGTCAGTCTCAAATTTTGAAAATTCTTTGCCCGGAGCTATCCAACCTATTTTACTCAAAACATGAGTGAATGCTTTGTACCAAGCTTCAATATCTTCCTCATCAGGGTGCATTTTATCCGCAACGAGTTGTGCTAACAGTGTAGAATTTAAGCAATCTTGGCGGTTTTGTCCGCTCACATTGGCAGTGAATGCAACGAGGCTTTTGTTGTTAATAAAGCCTTGAGGCTCATTGGTTCCTCCACTTTCCAGTGCTTCATGAAGGTCAGATTTTTCAGAGATGCTGGCTAGTCGAAAGTTTGGGAATTGTAACTCAAGTTTCTTTACAAATTCCTTAGGATTTCCATTGCTCATATCATTTGTTTTTTTGTTTTGAAAAATTAAAATTCTATTTTCATAGCCTAAAATTATTGAATTC
>JBCDFY010000524.1:0-2081 GCA_039176995.1 Bacteroidota bacterium | reverse complement strand
TTGAAAAGCTTAACCCTTTCCAAAGACAATTAACTTTTTAGGTAGAAAAATAAAGCCTCAACTGTGGCAATCGTTAAAAGCTAGAATTTGTTTATTCGTTGAATTGTTGATCTGTTCGTTGCGCAGATTCCCTTGATTTTACTTTTTTGGGTCAGTGGTTGTCAGATAAACAAATAAACATATCAACATTATAAACAGAAAAGATTTTCTTGTAAGTGCCTTAAAGTCTCAACCGATCCATTTTTTCGCAATCAAATATTGTCTGGCGGCTTCCAAATCTTCAAAAATCTGATCGGCAGGCTGGAGTTGCTTTTGCAGAATGGGCGATCGTTGTATAGCGTAGCAGCGAATACCAGCACCTTTAGCAGAACGTGTGCCACTGAGCGTATCTTCAAAGGCAATGACTGTCTCGGCAGGTAATTGAAGTCGTTCGAGTGCTAGCTCGTAAGAAGCTGGATCGGGTTTACTACGTTCCACATCAGTAGCGGTGACCGCAAACTCGAAATAGTGGTGCATTTCTGGAAATTGCTGAAAAAAGCGATCAATAGCTGGACGATGGCTACCCGTCACAATTGCTAGGCGCACACCATCAACCTTGTAGAATTGAAGACTCTCTAGTACGCCAGGCATCAGATGAAATTGTAGGGCTTCGGGATGTTCAGCGTACCAACGTTGTCCAAGTGCTTGCATGTCCGCTACACTCACCGCTAGCCCATGCTGAGCAATGGCACGCTCGATGCTGTCGCGCGTTGGATGACCGATATAATTGAGCAAATAATCTTCTTCGCTTAGTTCGATCCCCTGTTCCTGCATACAATCTCGCCAACAAAGATAATTTACTTTTTCGCTATCAACAGTTGTACCGTCGAAGTCAAATAGGATGGCTTGGATAGACATATATATTATTTTTTGGTGCAAGATAGGGGTTATAACACTACGTATAGGATAAAAAAGCGCATTTTCATTTCTGGTGATTCGGTGATTTGATGATTCGGTAAGTTCCAATTACTATGTTAGTTTTTAAAGGGTGACGTGATCCCTTTGTATGGGTAGAAGTGGTCACCTAACTGTTATCCGCCTACTTGATTGGCTATAAATTTTATTGTCCAAGTCAAAATCTAAATATATACTTTCCTTATTTGCTTATATATATCATGTAGGTGTGACTCTGTTCGGAATAATTCTGCATTTTCCTTTATAATTTCAATATTCAAATCAAGGAAATCAGCTAGTGAATTTGCTATTACAAAATTGATTTGCTCCTCTCTTCCGAACACAATTATTTGACCTCTATTCCCCATTTCTGCTGGGTCCATATCCATTCCTATGAAATTCCCACAATGATCACTGAATACTGGTATCCATTTATAATGATAATATTGAATTTTTATATGATTTTTCGGATGTGATAGAATTCTGTCGTATTCATTAAGCTCTTCCAAAGGTTTCCAATTGTCCCTATATAATTCTAATTCTTTAACCACCATGTCCAGAGAAAGAAATGTATGTCCTCTAAAAGTTCCTATACCTTTAACATCTTGTTCTCCATTGAATTCTGAATATAACTCTAAATAGTCTTTGGGTAATTTTTCTTCGATTAATTCTTCTACCTTGGTCGTTAAATCTACTCTAGATTTTCTATCTAATGTCCTAAAATGATCTTCCCATAAGTCAGACTGATAAAACCAGTCACTTATGAAAACGTATTTTTCTGGTATATTCATTTTTCTATTTTTTACTTCTGCCTAAAATAACGCTAGACATACAAATTTATATTCTTTACCCTTTGAAAGCTGGATGATGTTATATTTGACGATTCTTAAGAAAATCATTGAACACAATCTCAGAAGTCCTTCCAAAATTGAAATTTCTGCTTCACGAAGATTTTAATTTTGAATCAAAAAAAGAAAATTATCGACTATTCTTAATGCGAATAACGGGTAAAATGCTCCATCTTGCGGCAGTACAGCTTTACTAAACTTTTGAAACTTAGTAAAGTGTTTGAGATCGCGCAACAAGTATGCCTAAAGATTTTTTATGGACGGAAACACCGATTCTCAGTTATTTTTCTCAGAAAAAAT
>JBCDFY010000523.1:0-2092 GCA_039176995.1 Bacteroidota bacterium | reverse complement strand
TATGCGCATAATCATCGTAGAGATCAAATACCCGTTGAGGAATGGAGGCTTTCGTTAATTTTTTCATGTGGCTTTGATATTAAAATAGGTGATTGGATGAACTCGAATTACAGTAAAATTAGAAAATTAGAGGACATAGAATCCTAAAACAACTAGGAAATCAAAAAAAATGACAATTGCAAGGGTAACTTCAAGCTTCCCTGTCATCTAAAACGTGTGGATAACGGACATCTTTAAAACCACATCAAGGCTACTCAAAAAACCTTATCTTTGTAGCATGGAGAAGTTTTTTAATACAGAAGGACCGATTAAGACGGATTTACACTATTATATTTCATCTGATGAACGCTGGAATTTCAGTCACGTAATTGGATTAATTCAACAACAAAAGTACTTTGTCTTACATGCCCCCCGCCAAACGGGAAAAACGAGTGCATTGCTCGCCTTGATAGAAGAACTCAATACTTTTGGACAATACGAAGCCGTTTACGCCAATATCGAAGCTGCACAAGCGGCACGAGAGAACGTGAAAGATGGTATGAGAGCAGTGCTTTCTAGTATTTCTTCTGGTATGTACTATTTTCTAAAGAGTTCATTTCTGCGAAAAAATTTCGTACGCATATTTGAAGAATCAGGACACAACACCGCTTTGACAGATTTACTTGCTTTTTGGGCAGAAAATGCAGACAAACCCGTCGTGCTTTTTTTAGATGAAGTAGATACTTTGATTGGAGATACCCTCATTTCGCTACTTCGCCAAATTAGAGCAGGTTATAATCAGCGTCCTCGAGCTTTTCCTATTTCTATTGTGCTGTGTGGTGTGCGAGACGTGCGCGACTATCGCATCCATTCTTCCAGTACCAAAGAAATCATCACGGGTGGTAGTGCTTTCAACATCAAGGCAGAATCTTTGCGTTTAGCCAATTTTACCAAAGCCCAAATTGCCCAACTTTACCAGCAACACACCGACGCTACGGGACAAGTTTTTGAAGACGGCATCCTAGATTTAGCGTGGTACTACACCGAAGGACAGCCTTGGTTGGTGAATGCCATTGCTTACGAAGCGACTTACCGTATGCAAGAAAATAGAGATCGCCAACGCCCCATCACTTTGGAGATTTTTGAAACGGCAAAGGAAAACATCATTCTGCGTCGAGATACCCATCTGGATCAGTTGACGGACAAATTGAGAGAAGATCGAGTGAGACGTATCATTGAGCCGATGTTGAGTGGAAAAAATATAACACAAAACCATCGCCCAGATGATGTACAGTATGTTAATGATTTGGGATTAATTCAACTAGATATCAATGGGGAATTTCGTATTGCCAATGCTATCTACAAAGAAATCATTCCAAGAGAACTGACCTGGAATATACAAACTGGATTGACCACTAAACGATTGTGGTACATCAATGAAGACGGCTCACTCGATATGCACAAGTTGCTCACCGCTTTCCAAGACTTCTTCCGCAAACATTCCGAGCATTGGGTGGAGCGATTTGATTACAAAGAAGCAGGCCCACAACTACTGTTGCAAGCCTTTCTGCAGCGCATCGTCAACGGCGGCGGACGCATTGAGCGCGAATATGGTTTTGGCAGAGGTAGAACAGATTTATTCATCGAATTTTTCTATGGCGACGGACAGGTGCAAAGTATCGTTTTAGAACTCAAACTGTTTCACAGTAATCTTGAAAAAACAATTGAAGAAGGCATCGTACAGACCAAAGCCTATATGGATAAATGCGGTGCGAAAGAAGGGCATCTGCTGCTTTTTGATCGCAGGGAAAAGGTGAGTTGGGAGGAGAAGATTTGGCAAAAGGGAATGAAAGGATTGAGTATTTGGGGTAGCTGAGAATAGTTGGTATTTATGATTTCGTCGTAACTTTGAAGTAGACAAGTATTCAGGACAACCGCAAAGAAGCCAATCTCGTTTGAGCTGTTTATTTGCTTATTCGTGACTGCTCAACAAATCAACAATTTCAACAGATCAACAAAGGCTAGCCTTCTTGCGATTGCCTTAGACCACTAATGCGCACCTACGCCATTGCGTCTAGCTTCGTTCTTTTTAGCATCGTTCTTCTTCATATTT
>JBCDFY010000522.1:0-2122 GCA_039176995.1 Bacteroidota bacterium | reverse complement strand
GGCACAAATATATAACCTTCTTCATTATCATGCAATAGCTGAGTCAATATTTTTTACATTTTTTTATTCTGCATGAATAATTGTCTGCTTTGAGACAGAAGAAAATAGCCTTGTTGCCGCACAATCAAAGACGAGTTCAAAAGGGTACACAGTTTAAAAAATGAAGATTTCGTCTCTGAAAGCCACAGAAAGTTTTTTTCTAAGTGGAAAACTTTCTGCTAGAGGGATTATAAGGGTAAAAGCCCTCGGGGCATTCAAAAAACCCACCTTAAAAGGTTTTTTGGATGCGACTTGACGAAATCCCAAAAGTGTGTACCCTTCTGAAGAGACGAGTAATAAATTTGTTAATTCCCAATTAAATTCTTTCATTTATGGAAACTTATTACTTTCTTTTTGCGTATTTATCATTAGTTCAACCAAATGGACGACCACCTTTAACAATTGCCATATTTTAATTGGCGATTATTCAATTTTTCCGTACAAATTATAGTTATTTACAACCATATTTTTTAGTTGATAGAATTGGGACTCATTTGCTTGCACTCGTCCGAAAATTCTACAAAATTAGCCAGTTGCAATGAAAAAGAATTTCCTAGTTTACGCTACCCTTGGCTGTTTGCTTTGCCTTGTGGTCTTTTTTGTTTCCTCCACGAAAGGGGAAGAAAGTATCGCTAGCACTCAAGATTTAAGTGGCAAGGTGCTGCCTCAAATGATAAAAGGGGTGGATATGAAAAAAACGTACACCTTTGCGGAAGAACGCATCCCCACCGAAAATTTTGACGTGCTAGAACGCTTGGATTACGAGCTAACGACCAATGCCTATCGCCACGGCAAGACTTCGATTAATATGAAGCGCGCTGCTCGTTATTTTCCCATCTTCGAACCCATTTTTAAGGAATACGGTATCCCTGATGATTTGAAATACATCGCAGTGGCAGAAAGTGATTTGAGCAACGCTACCTCTCCTGCGGGCGCAAAAGGTATCTGGCAGTTCATGCCTTCCGTAGGCAGGCAATATGGTTTAGAAATTAATTCAGAAGTGGACGAACGCTACCATTTGGAGAAAGCAACGGTAGCAGCGGCTAAGCACTTGCGATCTTACCACCGAAAATTCAAAGACTGGACATTGGCAACGGCGGCCTACAATGGTGGTATCGGTAGAATTGCGCGTGCTTTGGATGACCAAAGGGGCGGTACACTGTATGATTTAAACCTCAACCAAGAAACTAGCCGCTACGTCTTCCGCGTCATTGCTATTAAAGAAATCATGGAAAATCCTACGAAATTTGGTTACTACCTAGACGAAGCGGATTTATATCCTAAAATGGGCGATTACTACATCATCGAAGTCAACGCTACGATTGAAAATCTAGCAGATTTTGCTCGCGACAATGGTATTAGCTATCGACAGTTGAAGCAATACAATCCATGGTTGCGCAAAGGAAAATTGACGAATGCGAAGCGCAAGACTTACGAGATTAAAGTACCATATCAGAAGTTTTAATGCCCTTGTAAGCGTTTATATGAGGTGATGTTTTCAACTCAGGATGTCAAAGAGAATATCAAAAAAGGAATGAAAAATGGATTTTTCATTCCTTTTTTAATTTTTAGAGGTGTACGAAGTATCTACCATTCTTCTTAACACCTTACTTGAAAGCAGCCTGAGCCAATGCAAGAAAATTGAGCAACAAGTATGCCTAAAGGATCTTTCTCTCAGATTTATTCCAGACATTGCTCAAAACTTCGAACACGCCCATTTTAATATAATGTAAACGGGATAAGTCTCTGCAAACGAATATACCTGTTTATCTGTTTAAATCGCTTATTCGTTGAGCTACAATCCGTTGACCCTAAGTGAATTAAACAAATAAACAGTTCAACAAGTAAACAAAGATGGAAATGCACTGACCTGCTTCACGACTGTATCTTTCCTGGTCAGATCGCAAAGTTTTAACCCTTAATTCCCTGCCCAACTCATTGACAAAGAATAATAATCGGTTCTGTTTCTATTCGATTACTTTCATTACCCGCTTGGTCGAATACATATATGGTGTAAGTAAAAGTATCCGTAGGAAACTCGGTAGAAGGCGTACAAGGGTCTTGCCTGTTTTTATCGTCGTAT
>JBCDFY010000521.1:0-2130 GCA_039176995.1 Bacteroidota bacterium | reverse complement strand
TGTAAGAAGTTGGGCGTAAATGCCTATGCCTATATCATGGATCGTATCAGAAGAAAAAATGAAATGCCGTCTTTGCAAAGTATCATCCTGCAAAGAGGAAAAAAGCCTGTCTCCCCTCACGTATTTACATGATACACGCTCCCTTATCAGTGAACGCACTAAAGCAGGTTTATCGGCTGCTCGTGCCAGAGGTCGCAAAGGCGGTCGTCCAAAAGGGTTGCCTAAAATTATGAAGGAAAAAGCCATTATTGTGGAAACCTATTACCGAGAAGGCAAACTTTCTGTTCAAGAAATTTGCGATGCTTTAGAGATTAGTCGGCATAGTTATTATCGGTTACTAAGGTATCGTGGAATAAAATTAGGAGAATAGCAAATACTACTCACAAGCCTGAAAATGTGACATACAACTATGATTATTGCCGTCTGATTCCGTCAAATCACCATTTGCCCATTTCACCACATCTCGAATGTTAGGTTTCAAACACTGCGAGTCAGGTACTTTGGAGTAGCCAAAGAAAGTAGAATCAAAAGTTTGCTCGGCTCGTGCTATCAAATCAATACGTTCAGGAAATTGCTCCGCCAATTTTCTAATGCCTTCTTTTCGTTCCATAATGCAAGGAAAACAACCGACTCTGCTAAAACCAATCTCATAAAGCGGATTGAGCAGTTGATTCTTTTTACAGAGTGCGATTATATCCGCAGTTTTCCAATGAAAAAATGGACGTTCAACGCTGCAATCATATTCTTCTATCCATTCACAAACTTGCTTATACAAAATGGGTTTTGGCTTTTTAGTTCCATCCAATTGAAAAGGATTTTCTTGATAGAGTATATAAGGCTTAAAGTAATCATCGCTTACCTTCATCCTAGAACGACTAATACTTTCTGCTGATCGAATACCTTGATAAACCGCTATATCTTCGGATTGCTGTAAAACCCATTCGATAAAAGGATAGATTTTGAGTTGTTCGGTACAAAATCTAGCTTTAGTGGACGGAAAACGCTGCTTCTTTTTTGCTAAATCTAGTAAGCCATTATATTTGCTAGATTTCAAAATGATAAGCTGATTGTCGAGCAAACGCTCATTAATCTTTTGAATGAATTGATAGGTAATTGGGCTTTCCCATCCTGTGTCACAAAATATAAATTTTAACCGATCTCTAGGCAAGTTCTCCAAAGCCCAAACCAAGAGGGCAGAAGAATCTTTACCACCGCTCCACTGAATGACATGAAGTACATTTTTAGAAATTGAAAATGGACGAGCAAGTAATTCTTGATATTCCTGTTCTCTCGTTTTCTTCATTTTCCAAACACTGGTTGGCGAAATACTCAACTGTTTAGCAATAGAACGAATAGAATGATCTGCCTCAAGCAAGCGAATAACCGCTGCTTTGATTTCTGCTTTAGCATATTTATTGACATAGCCATAAGTAAAACTAGAGTGGCAGTTCTTACAGTAAAATTTCTGCTTATTGGTCGTCTTATGCCGACCATTTTTTGCACTTCATAGGCTATTTGTATCAGTCACTTTGATACAGTTTAGCAAAAGGGATTTGTTTTTCGAGTGAAAAAACGAATATTGTTCATTTTGTACCTCACAAATAAATTACTAAAGGGTAAAACGTTACTGCGCTTTTAACCCTTCTGCCTCGTGGCGAACAGTGGGGGGAAGAAAGTCAATACAAGGGGAATCACCTGATTTGCACAAATGAAGCATTAGTGAATGCGGAAAATTGGGGAATGGATTGATCTTTCTGGGGGGCGAAGCCACCCAAAAATGTAGATGGATGAACACTTACTTGCCAAAACTTCTATCCATCTAACTAAAAAAAGCTCACCAGCATATCCAACAAAGTCATTTGTAAGGAAAGCTTTATCCGCTTTTCTTGCGTTAACAAAGGAAAGCTGATATAATTAAGCTCAATAAAAAGTAGTTAATGACAACCGTGGCAACAGATAAAAAACAATTTGTCCAACTAGAGAAGTCCGAACTCAAAGGAATGTCTGTGCCGCTCGCACGTAGGTTGCTTCCCCACCATTGGAGCACAGACATTTCAGTTGAACGAAGCCTTTTGGTGAATATTTGGTGGACTTTGGTTGCTATATAGGGAAAAGCGAAGGTTTCACACT
>JBCDFY010000520.1:0-2144 GCA_039176995.1 Bacteroidota bacterium | reverse complement strand
TGGGAAACCACAGCCCTCCAATCCGCAAAAGCAAAGTCCATAGCAGTTCTTGCGCCCGCTTCGTTCAACAAAGCCTGATCGTTAGGTTGCACCGTAACTATCAGGCTTTAATGTTGGCATCAGTTTTCTTTTCAATTCATCTTGTATTTTTCCCTAAATTCCGATGGGCTTATTCCTTCCTTTTTCTTGAATAATCTTGAAAAATATTGCGGATATTCAAACCCCAATTCATAAGCTACTTCTGAAACACTTTTATTCGGATTCAATAGAATATTCTTGGCTTCATCAATCAAATATAATTGTAAATGTTCGGTTGTAGTCTTACCCGTTTCCTTTTTTAATGTGTCACTTAGATAGCGTTGTGAAATTAACATCTTTTCCGCTATTTGGTCAATGCTTGGAATACCTCTTTCTTGCAGTTGTCCCGATTCAAAATAGCGGTCTAATTGTTCATTGAATTGCTCCAACATATCATTAGACAGTTCTTTTCGATTTAAAAATTGCCTTTCATAAAAACGATTGGCATATTTTAAAAGCGTACTCAATTGTGAAATGATGATTTCTTTGCTGAATTTATCTTGATTATTTTGATATTCTATTTCAATATTTTCCACAATTGATTCTATCTGTTTTTCCTCTCTTGGAGAAAGATGTAATGCTTCATTCGCTGAGTAGGAAAAGAACCCATATTTCTTTATCTGTTGTGCTAATTCAGTTCCTTTGATAAAATCTTCATGGAAATTAATTGAAAATCCTTTTTGCTCAAAAACTGCGGTGCTATTCCATTGCATGACTTGCCTTGGGGCAATGAAAATCAATACTCCATTAGTGAAGTCATATTTAGTCCGTCCATAGTTTAAGTTTCCTTTGACAATCTTCTTTAAACTGATGGAATAACAATCATTCGTTATCGGAGGGGAACTCTCTTTTGGGCAAGGTAGAAAACCGCCGTCATTTGCTGACAATAGGCTCAACATTGGATGTTCAGGACGAGGTAATTCAATATAATCGAAATAAGCCGATAGCGTTTTGAAATGTTTCATGGCATCTTTTAATTTTCTTTTTCTACTGAAATTAACTGTTGATTATAGGCATCTATTCTTGCATATGCTGTTCCGTCAATCAACAAAATAACGACTAACATGGCAATAGTTGTAATCAAACTTGCCCGCCAAATAGGTGTATCAAAGAACATAATGCCAATAGCACAAACAGCAATAATTATTGGAATTGCGGTAAAAACAATGGTTTTGTATTCTTTCAAAGTCGCTTCGGCACGAGCAAGTTCTGACTCTACAAAAGCTGATGCATCCTGCTCGTAAGCGACAGGAAAATTCGCTAATCTTGATTTATTGGTAAAAAATAGCCCAAGTCCGATAATCGTAAGTAAAACACCCGCTACTAAGGTAGGAATAATGTAAGCTCTTGCCATTTCGGTTTTTCCCAATTGCCAAAATCCGATACTCGCGACTATAAATAGAACTCCAAAAAGAACAAAAAAAGGAGTTGAAAAAAGTTCAGACTTTGCCCAATCGGTTGATGCTTTTATGATATCCATTAATTTAGATTTTAGAGCTTTTGAATTAAATATCCCACTTCAAACCAGTTGCCTTTTCCGACACTTCCCACAATCTTTCTGCAACAGCTTTATCTTTCGCATGTGGTTCTAATTTGTGTGCTCCAACAGGTCCAACCCAATTATTTCTTCCTGTAGGTCCATAGAAAGCACTTTGGTCTAAATCAGATTCCGCAGCACACATTAACATAGGATATGCACCGTTTTCAGCAGGTTGTGTTAATGGTGACAATTTCATCAAATTAAAAATCATGCGCATCAAGAAGCTACCGCTGGTATCAATCAGCGAAGTTCTCGACGAACCAGGGTGACAGGCATAGGCTTTTATATCGATTTTTCCAGCATTTTTCAGTCTATCCTGTAATTCGTAAATACACATAATCTGTGCGAGTTTGCTTTGGCTGTAAGCATCATTAGGCGTATAATCTTTATCCCAGTTCATGTCATCGAACTTGATGGTTTTCAGTCCCATATCATATCCCATACTACCAACAGTCACAATCCGCCCTTTGGACTTTTCAGTTAGCGTAAAGAGCAATCCTTGCAGGGTAAAATGTCCGTAGTGGTT
>JBCDFY010000519.1:0-2192 GCA_039176995.1 Bacteroidota bacterium | reverse complement strand
TGAAAGATTTGTACCTGAAAGGGCTTCGTGCCTTATTGCTGTTCAATATCCGAGATTTCGATATGGAAGGCTTGATAGCAGCGGTGGAGCAAGCATTGGAGGAAGAAGACGAGCAGACACCAGAAGGAGATGCTATGATGTAATCTACAAACGATGTTACTCAGTACAGGACTAATCTTCTTCTGTCTCATCCTCTTGTAAATCATCAATAATTTGATTGATATACTGATCCGATATATTTTCAGTATTTGACTTATCGTATATGGTAATCAAGTAAAGATCGGTGGTTTCCTCTTGTTGGACAAGCTGGGTCTCTAAATAAGTAATGACTCTTGCTCCACCGCTTTTTCCTTTACCTTTACTCTTTATGGCTAACCTAATTTTATACACATCTGTTTTGATTAGGTCACCTTGATATGGATTTTGTAGCAAAGCGTCAAAAAGTGCTGCCAAATCCTTTTTCAACGAGCGATATTTCTTGGACAACTTCTTTGCCCTACGCTCAAATTCGTCTGTAAGAATAAGATTACAATTCATCTAAAAAAGTAGATATAGATTTAGTCTGCTTTTTTCCTGATTTAATAGCTTTCACATCTTGAAAACCTCGTTTGATGCTATCTCCTATTTCTGTATAATACTCATAGAAAGCAATTATTTTTTCCCACTCTTTGATTGGAACTAAGGCTGCTGTTTTGCTTCCTTGCTCATTTGTTAGATATTGAATATTAGGTTGCATGATTGATTTTTTATTATTACTTCAATCCATTTTTGATTTCTATATAGGCGTGCACGAAGTTTTGAGTAATACTTGAAATAAGCCTTGGTCAACCCCTCAGAACCGCGCAACAAGTATGCCCAAAGGTTTTTTATGGACAGAAAAACAGGACGTTCGTATACACCTAACTTCTATACAACAATGATTGTCACTAGATAGTTGATGCAGCATTACAGGAGAAACTGACATACGTTCATCTCGACTACCTCGCCCGCCTGGAAATAAACAGGATAATTGACTTTTCAATCAAAAAGAATTACATTTAGTAACGGACAAAAAATAAGTTCCTCATTTTGACCGAGCAGGTTTTGTTCTACTACTACTTACAACAAAAAAAGGCTACCGATCCATTTTCAGATCAGTAGCCTAAGGCACTTACTAAACTATATCTGTACGCTGCTTATGCGAGTAGCTTTTGCTAGTCACTTAAAGTCGATTGAACAAATGCTAACCGAATCTTCTGACTCGATTGAGGACTCATTCGGTAACAAATACTACAGTTCGTTGGGCAGCAGCACATCGTTAATAATGTGTACTACACCATTGGTTGTTTGGATGTTGGCCAATCTTACCAACGACCGTTCTCCGTCTTGGAATTCAATTCTGATGACACCTAAGTCAACATTAATGGTAACTTCTTCACCATTAAGTGTCATCACCATTTGTCCATCCTCTAGGTCACTTGATAATACATTGCCATTTACGACGTGGTAAGATAATACATTTGCTAATTGGTCTGTATCTAAGGCATTTACTACATCTTCGATTTTTTCAAATCCGTTGTCTACTGGTGCGAATACAGTATATACATCCGTACCTGACAACAAATCTACTAAATCGCCTGATGCGCTGGTTAGTGCCGTCTCTAAACGACCTAAATTCTTATCATTAATTGCAATATCGGCAATGGTGGGCAGACTCAATACGTCATTCATTTCATAGATCACGCCATTTTTGAAATCATTCGGTGTGCTTGAAACGGCAATCAGTCCATTCACCATCAATTCATTGTTCTCTCTTTCCAGCATAATAGATAGATTGTTACTATTTGGACCAGCAGAAGATGCGGTTTCAAAGTAACGGTTTTCTATTGTTAGGTTGACTACACCAATCGCTCTATCTTGGATCACATGATACAATAAGATGTCGGTTAAATCTTCGTCGGAAATCGTTGCTAAGTCGACACCTAGTTTTTCAAAAGCGGCATTGTTCGGCGCAAATAGCGTGAAATTTTCGCTTTCACTATCCAAAGTGGTGTTCAATCCTGTTCTTTCCAAAGCAGCATTCAAGGTATTAAAATCTTTGTCACTGCCCAAGTACTCTGTGATTGTTCTGTCTCTGTCGGCTGTTACCATGTCGTCTACATCATCACTTTCACAGGATGCGAAAAACATCAAAAATGCGGGTAACAGTAGTA
>JBCDFY010000518.1:0-2202 GCA_039176995.1 Bacteroidota bacterium | reverse complement strand
TTTTTCTTGTCCTTCCAACTCAAAAGTAACTTTCATCACGTAGCGAATACCACCCGTGATGTCTTCTACCGAAAGCAATGCAACTCGACCCCGCAGCTTCGCATTGACGGGAACAGGAGAGACAAAACGCACTTTATTTAGTCCATAATTCACGCCCATCGCAAAGCCTTTGACTTCAAAGCATTCATGCGCAAAGTGAGAGGCATAAGAAAGTACCAAAAAGCCGTGCGCAACGGGTTGTTTAAAAGGCGACTCGCGACGCGAACGCTCCACATCGACGTGTATCCATTGCTCGTCTTTGGTCAGCTTAGCAAAAGTATTGATGTCTGTTTGCGTAATTGTCAACCAATCCGAAAGTCCTAGCTCTTTTCCCACCCAATTTTTCAGTTCTTCACCACTTTCAATGATGGATTTATAGGCTTTACTTGTCATGTTTTTATTGTTTAAATACCGATATGTTAATTTTGCTAACTTAACATCCATTATTTATGCAAATAACGACTGTACAGATCTCATTTTTCTTGACATTTGACTCAGATATGGTTCAGGTCAATATCCGCAAATTGAGCAACAAGTATGCTCTGTAATTCTCTTCGGACGGAAACAGATAAGCGTAACCTATATCTTCTGCCGTACCAATTCGTCCTACTGGAATTACTTTGATGCCTGCCGCCACGATGTGTTCGGGCATAGAATCGGTCATGTCGGATTGAATGAAGCCAGGTGCAACGCAGTTTACAGTTATACCATAGCTAAATAAAAAATGAACAGGTGGCGTTTTGCCTCAAAACAATGACGTATTTGACATGAAAATACTGCATTTTAGCAGCAAGAGGGGAGTACCTCTATTCATCCAGTAACCAATTTCCCAATTGTTCTGGTGTGATACATTTGTAGGTTGCATTTGGATAGGCACTGAGCCAAGGTTGATAAGTCTTTTTGTGCTTTTTAGGATTCCATTTGAATTCGAAGCCGTGGTATTGACCATTTCTTTCTTCTACATAATCAACCTCTGCTCCCGTATGGGTATTCCAAAAATAGGTATTGGCATAGTTGAAGGAATAGGCTAGATACTTCTTGCGTTCGGCAATTAAAAAATTTTCCCACAGCGCCCCCGTATCATTTCTAAGATCAATTGGACTAAAGTTATTGATGATGGCATTCCTCACACCGAGATCATAAAAATATATTTTGGACATCTTGGTGATCTCCTTCCGCAGATTCCTACTGAAGCCCGATAATCTAAAGATAACAAATGCTTTCTCTAATAATTCAAGGTAATTATTGACCGTTGCCCGATTGATTTGTAGCGTATTGGCCAGTTTTTGAATAGATACCAGTTGCCCGACTTGATAGGCTAATAGCCGTAACAATTGATCTAATTTTTCGGGATAACGAATATTTCCTAGCACCAATACATCTTTGTACAAATAGGCTTGTCTCAGTTCATGCAGGTATTGAATTTTTCGATTGCGATCATTAATGGTCAATTGTTCGGGATAACTACCAAAAAGCAGTAGATTTTCTAAAACACTAGGCGCAGGTATTTTGGAAAAACCTTTGTGTATCTGCCATTCTTTCAGTGAAATGGGATACAAAGTATAAGTCCAAGTTCTTCCAGTGAGGGGTTCAATCACTCGATTAGCCAAGTCTAGGGAAGAAGAACCGCTGACAATTACCCGTTTTTCAGGCATTTGATCATGGATAATTTTGAGGTTGATGCCTATATCGGGAATGCGTTGTGCCTCATCAATGAAGAGCAAGTCGTGATCGCCAATCAGTAACCTAATTTTTTCTGGATTTCTGCTAGATAACACATCCAATTGATCGGTCGCATCAGCATCTATTGCCAAAATCTTGTAGTCCAATGCGCGAATGACTTGGTTAATCAAAGTTGTTTTCCCTACTTGGCGGCTGCCATAGAGTAAGATGATTTTTTTTCCTGCTTTTAAATCCTCCGTCAAACGTCCATTTAAACTCCTTGTAATCATTGTTTTTAAATTAGGGCTGTACGAATTTCACTATAATTTATTGATAAGTTTATCCACTTGCCTGACATTATTTTTTGAAAATGGAATCAAAAACGAAGTTTTTGATTCCATTTTCAAAAGGACATTCGGACAGAAATGATGTTGTCTTTGATGATTTTTTCCAAAAATAATCAAAGACAACATCATTTCTGTCCAAAAGGGCCACCCCAAT
>JBCDFY010000517.1:0-2227 GCA_039176995.1 Bacteroidota bacterium | reverse complement strand
CGAATGGAAGTGGATGTGGAGGATGGTTTTTTGATTAGAGTTGAATTGTGATAAATTTTGTGCTAAAAACTACACCCACCCACATCAAAATGTGGTTTTCCCACCTCCTCTCTTCCCATACCTTTGTGTCAGACAAAAAGGAAATAAAAATGCTGCTAAAAAATTAAGGCATTTTTTTCCTGAATTCTTTCACAATAACATATTACAAAAATGAAAACAATTCTTTTTTCAATTGCATTCACCCTGATGGCTACCACTTTCATGACAGGACAGTCTTCGCAAGTCAATGGGCGCAACGTCACTTTCGTAAAATTCGGAAATAGCAGCTCAGCATTTCTAGGTTCTTACATTCAAAGAGGAGGCGATAAGCAGTGGGTAGAAGAAGGTACAAAACAAGGTGTAGCTAACTTCAAATTCAGAGAGACGCATCGCGATGATTGGTCGGTCTATTTGGTCGATGAGTCAAGAGGCGTAAATATTCAGTTGGACTTGCATACTAAAAAAGTGATGTACAGCGACAAGAAAAACCCAACTCGACGTCCATTGTACAACATCACAGAGCGATATTCAGGCGCTAATGGTTGGACGGTTTGCAATGTAGCATTTGGACACTCTTCTGGAGGCGTTCTGGGACATTATGTGCAAACAAATGGAACAAACTGGGTAGAAAAAAACGCAGCAGGTAGAGCAGCCTTCAATTTCAAAGAAACAGCCAGAGATGAGTGGAGTGTCTATCTAAAAGATAGCTCAAGAGGCGTAAATATTCAATTAGATTTACACACCAAAAAAGTAATGTACAGCGATCCTAAAAGTCCTCGACGCGTGCAGTATGTAATCAAAAGTGCGCGATAGATCATATTCAAATCATCTTTTTACATGAAGCAGTCAATATAAAATGGCTGCTTCAACTCCTTTATTATCAGACAGTAAGACTTTTTCATATTATCTCATGTAACATTTGTCCAAGTCTTTTTTTATCAGTTGTCCAAGCTTTTGAACAATGTGTCCAAGTCATTTTTTACGCTTGCACCTACATTTGCATTGGAAAAAACAAAGCCATTTGAAACAAATCACTTCTATCACCTTCCCTTTGAGTAGCTACTCATTTATTACCATAATTAAACAGCAAAAGTTTCAAAACAGGTATATGTACATGAGCTAAGAATAGCTGATTCGGATTGAAACAGCTCATCATTTTTTTCAAATTAAAACAACAACAATGAAAACTACAATTAATTTTCTATGCCTAATCATGGCATTTTTCTTGGTATGTAACAATACACTTACAGCACAGGAGATGGATCCAAATGATCCGACTTACTTTAGTGTCTCCTACATGAAAGTAAAGCCCGAAAATCGAGCAGACTATTTGAAAATGGAGCAAGCGTGGACGAAAATTCACGAAGCGAAGTTGGCAGCAGGCGCGATCAAAGGCTGGTCACTTTTGGAAGTCGTGTCGCCTTCGGGTAGCCATGTCGAATACAATTATGTAACTTACGAGAATTTGGGTAAAAATGCAGATGCAGCGAAATTCATGGACAGTCCTTATTTTCCTGAAGATTGGCAAAAACTACTGACCAAAGAAGAGCTAGCATTGGTTCAGCGTACAGGGGAACTCAGAACTTTAGTCAAAAACGAAATCTGGCAATTGCGCAACGGTATGTACGACGACAACTGGATGGATGCCAAAATCCAAGTCTGCAATTTCTTTTCTATTCCCAAAGAAAAAAGGGGGTACGACCATTATTTGATAGAGAAAAAATATTGGATGCCCGTCCATAAAGCGCGCATCGCAGATGACAAACTAGAAGGTTGGGATATTTCTAATTTGTACATGCCTTTTGGTAGCGATCAGGCCTATGAAGTTGCTACAACGGATGTCTATAAAGATATGAAGCAATACATGGCAGAAGCTGAAATGGAAGCCTACATGAAAAAATTGCATCCCAATAAATCAATGGATGAAATATTTGCGGAAACACGTGCCATCGGAGATTTGGTAAGAGGAGAGGTGCGGCAGTTGATAGATCGAGTGAATTAGGGATACGAAACCACTAAGGGAAGTAAGCTTAGTACTTCTTAGTGCTTTAGTACTGCGTACTTGAAAAAGTTTGCAAAAAACATAGCACACAATTAACTGAAGATGAAACACGAAGAAGCAACCCTGTTCGCCGAAGCGGAGCAGGCCCTCATGACACTTGAAGCTTAAAACGAAAAGGAGCGAAAT
>JBCDFY010000516.1:0-2240 GCA_039176995.1 Bacteroidota bacterium | reverse complement strand
GAAGTTATTGAAATTGTGAGGGCATTGTGAGTCTTTTAGCAAAATGTTGTACGCTGAAAACCTTTGTACGTTTATAAAATAAAATGTATTTTTGCGTACATGGAAAACAACATTCAGGACGAAGCCATAACAAACTTCAATAAATTATCTAATCTAACAATAGTCATTGAAGAAGCACCGCAGACAAATGATGACGGAGTACTTACATTGAAGTATGCGAATAGAGCGTATTCACTTCCTTTTCTGTATCTGCCTAATCTGACGTTTGCAAAAACGCTAGATTTAGAACAAGATGTTATAGAAAAAAAGGAGTTGCTCCTCTTGACAGACTATCTTCCTAAAAAGCTAAAAACTTATCTTCGATCAAAAAATATCTCCTATTTGGATCGTGCAGGAAATACTTTCATTACGAATGATGAAGGGCTTTTTATCTATTTAGAGACCAATACTGCCAAGCGACCTAAGCCTAGCAGCAATCGAGCATTTTCTAAATCAGGTTTAAAGGTACTTTTCCAAATTTTAGTAGATGAAAAGGTCGTAAATATGCCTTATCGAGAGATCGGAAAACGAGCAAGTGTTTCTATTGATACGGTTGGAAAGGTATTAAAGGAGTTGCTGAGGGATCAATATTTGATTCGGGTGAATGAAAGTGAATACCAGCTTCAACATAAGGAACGCCTGCTTCAAGAGTGGGTCACAATCTTCAATCGGGTGTTGCGTCCTAAATTAAAACAACAAAGCTTTGATCTTCGAATGGAAACACTGCGCGAACTAGCCAACAAAGCTCAATCACAGTCTGTGAGCGGAGAACTTGGCGGAGAACTCTTGTCCAATTATTTGATTGCAGAACATGCAATTATTTATACTTCAGCCTCCTTTGTGGAAGTAGCAAAAACGTTGAATTTGCTGCCTTCCAGAAATGGTAAAGTCAAAATGGTAGAACAGTTTTGGCATCAGAAACCCAAGGAGGCGGATGGAGTCACTGTACATCCAATTTTGGTTTATGCAGATTTGTTATCTAATCCAACTGCTCGAAACCTAGAAACGGCTAAAATTGTGTACAATAAGTATGTCAAAGATCATCTATAAACTATTGGGGAACGCTGCATTGAAACCAATTATTAAAGACATGCAGACTGCCTCAGAACGATTGAATATTGATTTCTTTGGGGTAGGTGCCTTAGCCAGAAATGTTTGGTATGTTATGAATGATGAAGCAGCAAGAGGAACCAAAGATGTTGACTTCGGTATCTATGTTTCTACCGCTCAAATGTATCATCAATTGAAGAGTATTCTGATAAGAGAATTTTCGTACACTCAAATATCCGAGAATCCATTTTGCTTGATGTCACCTTATCAAATTCCAGTTGATCTATTACCATTTGGAGCAATAGAGCAAGCAGGCAAAGTGATGATCGAGGGAAAAGGATTGGTTACAATCAATTTAGAAGGTTTTGTAGAAACGTATCATTATGGTTTGATTGAGACTAGCATTGAGGGCGATACCATTCAAGTCTGCTCCATTCCTTGTGTAGTACTTTTGAAGCTGATCGCTTATGATGATAGACCAAGCTACAGGCTAAATGATCCGGTTGATATCGCTTCTATCTTAAAACATTATCCTGAAATAGAGACGGAGTTCATTTGGGACGAGTACAATTTTCTGTACGAAGCTGAGCTAGAACACGAAGCAGTTGGTATAAAAGTATTGGGTTATGAATTGAGTAAAATAATATCTAAAAATGCTCAGTTAGTCAATCGAATTTTGATCATTTTAGATAAAGCTATCCATTCCGAATCTGATTTAGCAAAGAATATGATACAAGATGCCACAACAGATAGTATTCAGCTCAATATTGAGAAATTGAAACTACTGAAAGAGGGGATAGTAGAAGGATTAAAAAAGCAATAAAAAGCCAACACCAAACTCACTTCGTTGATGTTAGCTTAATTTCAATAAGGTAATGAAAGAAACAAATTCTACCGCTGCAAAACCAACTGCTTCGTCACGACTTCCTCTGCCGTCGCCAAACGAATCAAATACATCCCCGCTTCCCAATCTTGCGCTTCCAACTGTACTTGATGTGTTCCAGCTTGCAACCAAGCACTTGCATACAATTGCTGCACTTCACGCCCTTGCAAATCAAACACACTTAATTGTACATTAGACGCAGTTTCTAGCTCAAACTCAATCGTCGTGAAGTGGCTAAATGGATTGGGATAAGCCGTCAAATTAACTT
>JBCDFY010000515.1:0-2252 GCA_039176995.1 Bacteroidota bacterium | reverse complement strand
TTCAAATCAAAACACAATTGATATTTTTATTCAAAAATTGATTGTTAGAAAAAATTATTGCTTCCTACCTATGAATAGAAAGTTTCGGGTTTCATTAATTTCAGATTTAATAGGCATTGAGTCCATTTCAATCTAAGGTATATCCGTCCAAGTTCAATTTTTAAGTATTTATAAAATTTGGAAGATTCACGTTTGCTTATGAGTCTCTCTTTTTTAAGAAGATAATTTTATCTTTGTAGTATTCTCCGCCTTTTTCTTCATAATACGGATCAAAAACTGATTTATGAAAGTTTCCCTCTCTGTCATTTTGTTTTTCCCTCTCTCAATTTTTCTTTCCTGCAACACTACAAAAATGCAGACTAAATCTTTACTCAGGAGCAATTGGACGTTAGAGGAAATGGACGGAAAATCCATAAACGAAGATGTGACTTTGGAATTTTCGGAAGAAAAAATCAATGGCAAGAGTTTCTGCAATCAGTATTTTTCGGATTGTACTTATACCAAAGAAAATATCAAAGTAGCATCCATTGGCTCAACGAAACGCGCCTGCCAAATGATGGTGGAAGAAAAGCAATATTTTGAACGATTGAGTAGCATCAAAAGTTATGAACTAAAAGATGGGCAACTGCATCTTGAATGCGAAAAAGGCAGTTTAGTTTTCGCGCCTGTTCAATCCAAAGCAAGCAAGACAAAAAGTAAGCAATAATGAAGATATTGCTGTATTCCATTCTTGGACTTTTTCTACTTTTTGGTCAAGTCCTAGAAATATCTCCACTGCTCTGATGTATTCCTTTGCGCAACATAGCGATTTTGTGGTTGTGGATGAGCCACTTTACGCGCATTATCTAGTACACACTGATACAGAAGCGAAACATCCTGCGACGGAAGAAATATTAGCAACCATGGAACAAGATGGTGAGCAAGTGGTGAAGGAAATGTTGACTCAGGCTTATGAGCAAAAAAATGTGCTTTTCAAGCAGATGACACATCATCTAGTTGAGCTGAATATTGATTTTTTAGCTCAAATGGAGAATGTTTTGCTCATTCGAAGTCCACGTTTGATTATTGCTTCTTATGCTAAAGTCATTCCTAACCCGAGTATGCAAGATGTGGGTGTAAAGCAGCAATTTGAATTGATGCAGCATTTGCAATCAATTGGGAAGTTGACAGCTGTTGTAGATGCAGTGACGTTACTTAAAAATCCCAAACATATATTGATACAGCTTTGTGAAAAGTTAGAAGTTCCCTTTCAAGAGCAAATGTTGAGTTGGCAAGCAGGAGCGAGAGAAGAAGATGGAATTTGGGCAAAATATTGGTATGGCAATGTGCACCAATCTACAGGTTTTCAGACTTATGTAGAAAAAGAGGTGAAATTATCAGAGAAATCAGAAGCATTAGCAATGGAATGTCAAACTTATTATGAGAAACTGTTGAAGCAAGCATTGAAGTAGTCTTAACTACACCCCAAAAGTACATTTAGTTTTTTCTGAAAAACCTCAAATTCTCCCAAATTATGATGCATTCCTCCTTCTAAAGTAGTAAAGCTATCTTTCTCTTTTAACACCTCTTTCAACTGCACCGCACAACGATAAGGCACCACCCAATCCTGCGTGCCGTGGAAGATGTGTACAGGATAGTTAACTTGAGGAATATTTTCGGTGTTGGAAAATTTGTTGCGAAGCGGAATTGGCAATTTAGGCAACATCGAACGATGTTTGAAAATAGCTTCTAGGCTATTGAAAGGCGTCTCTAAAATCAAAATTTTTGCTTGCTTTTGAGTCGCCAATTGACTCGCGACTGCTGCTCCTAGCGAACGTCCATAAAGCACAATTTTTTCAGCCATAAATCGCTCTATTGCCCAATCATAAGTTATTTCTGCATCTTGCTCCAATGCACTATCAGAAGCCTCGCCTTCACTTTTTCCGTAGCCGCTGTAATCAATCATCAAGACTTCATAATGGCAATCTGTGAAAGGCGAGTGCATATTTCCCCAGCGATCTAAATTGTCTTTATTACCATGAAAATAAAGAATTAATCCCTTAGCATTTTCAACTGTAAAATGGAGCGCATTGATTTTTTGTCCGTTCTTTTTTGTGAGCCAAAGCTCTTGAAAATCAGCATCTTGAAAATCAAATTGATGGCCTACATCTAAGCTCGTCCCTCGGAAAACAAAGCGGTCTTGAAAGATATACATTCCTATAACGACTAGACCATAAAGTAGAAAAAGTCCAAGAATGGAATACAGCAATATC
>JBCDFY010000514.1:0-2262 GCA_039176995.1 Bacteroidota bacterium | reverse complement strand
CCAATAGATTATTCTTAACCAAAAGAAAAATATTCTTTAGCTAAAAAAAGCAGCATGGAAAACACCTCCAATTTGGATGTCATTGACCGACATATTTTGAAAAAATTACAGGAAAATAATCGCATTACGATTAAGGAAATGGCAGCAGAGTTGAATCTTTCTACTACGCCCATTTTTGAGCGCATGAAAAAACTGGAACGAGAGGGATTTATTACTCAAAATGTAGCCATTCTCAATCCCGAAAAGTTGGACTTGAATTTGGTGGTTTTTATCAGCATTTCTATCTCTGATCATTCCATTGCTGCTTTGGACGAATTTATAGATCAAGTCGTACAGTTTCCAGAAGTTTTGGAATGCCATCATGTGACAGGGCAATCTGATTTTTTGCTGAAGGTTATTTTGAAAGACATCAAGGAGTATAATGAATTTGTATTGAGCAAAATTTCGACGGTACCAAATATCGCGAAAGTGGAGAGTAGTTTTTCGTTGTCAGTGAGGAAACATACGCAGGCATTGCCAATTGAGTGATAGTAAAATTAGGTAAGTATTTATATGTCGTTTTTCGTTTCCAAAATTCGCAGAAAGTTTTTTTTCTGATGAGAAAAACTTTCTGCTTAGGGGATTTTTGAGTGAGAAGAGCAAGAAAAATCAAGAATTTTTACTGCTCTTCTCCCTCAAACTCCCAGTAGGGAATCTAAAATTGATCTTCATCCATTTTTTGGACACGAGTTCTAGTAATTGTATACCCTTCGAAAGTCAGTAAAAGAGTTAGAAATCATGACAAAAAAAATAAGACACGTCAGTGATGTTTTCAAGTCGCATTTGACGGTAAAAACAGTTTACAAGGGAGGAAAAAGTATTGTGCCTAAAGCAGGTCAAAAGGTGTATAAGTTGTCTTCCAATGAAAACCCAATTGGAATGTCGCCCAAGGCATTAGACGCGATCAAAGAATATAGCCAAAATTTACATCGTTATCCTGATAACACGGATATTAGATTGAGAAGAGCACTTGCAAAAGACTTTGATTATCAATTAGATGTAAATCAATTTATTGCAGCAAGTAGCGGTTCAGAAATTATTGATTTATTGGCTAGAGCTTTCTTGCGAGAAGGTGATGAGGTGCTGATTTCTACACCTTCCTTTGTGCCTTATAATATGTTTTCGGCTTGGTCAGGCGCGACTGTTATAGACGTTCCGCTAAAAGGAAAACATTATGAATTAGATGTAGAAGGTTTGCTTTGTGCGATTAATAATCGTACCAGAATCATCTTTTTAACCAGTCCTAATAATCCAACTGGAACTTATCTTTCCAAAGCAATTTTGGACACGTTTCTAGCACAAGTACCACCTGACGTGCTAATCGTTTTTGATGAAGTTTATCGCCATTTTGCAGATGCTGAAGATTATGTGACTGCCCTACCCTACCTTAAAAAGTATCCTAATTTGGTGGCGATCAACAGTTTCTCCAAGACGTATGGATTGGCAGCGATGCGTGTGGGTTATTGTTATACTTCTTTGGAAGTTGCGCATTATGTTCGGCAGATTTGCAAGCCGTTTTTGATTCCACAGCTGTCTCTTGAAGCAGCTATTGCAGCTTTGAAGGATGATGAATTTGTGAAGAAGACGGTGAAGTTAGTCAAAAAAGAACGCCTCTTTTTAAGTCATTCCTTTGAACAATTAGGCATTGATTTTTTACCCTCTCAAGCCAACTTTTTCTTAATTGAACCACCAATCCCATCCGACAAATTTGTGGAATATCTAATGCAAGCAGGCATTATGACACGTCCTGCGGATAATTTTGGAGCAAAAGGAAAGGTTCGGATTAGTATTGGGACTAGGGAAGCAAATGAACGTTTGGTGGAAGTGATGAGTGAATTGACCGCTGGGAACGCCAGGATCCGCTAAGGATAGTTTTCCTTTGCGCTCTTGCTCGGGTAGATTATATTTTTAACTCTAAGTCTTTGCATTGAAAGGATTGCCACTTAGCTTAAGATCGTAGCACCTTCACATTCCTCACATCGCCTCTACTAAATACCTGTGCAAGAAGTAAATTATCTCACACCTATACACTTTTTGATAATTCAACTGGCTCGCCGCCTAAAGGCGGCTCACAGAGGGTTTTTAGGGCAGAAACAGATGATTTTTGTAACAAAAATCATCTGTTTCTGCCCTAAATCCCCCTCCCTTTCGCGCAATGCCGTTGAATTAAGGAATAGTTTGCGAAATCTGAGGCGCCCGTTCTGAGGAGGAGCGAGATTTTGT
>JBCDFY010000513.1:0-2270 GCA_039176995.1 Bacteroidota bacterium | reverse complement strand
TTGCCTGCTCCGAGGGGAGTTTGAGGGGGAAAAACAGGAAAAATTGTAGATTTTTCCTGTTTTTCTCCCTTAAAAGTCCCCTAGCAGAAAGTCTTTTCACCTTTGAAAAAAGACTTTCTGCGAATTTTGGAGACGAAATACTCTATTTTCATTTATGTCCACTTTTGAATAAAAAGATACAAACAACTCAATTCTATTTTCAATGAGGTTATCTATTTCTATTCTCACATTTGCGCTTTGCCTTCTAAGCATTAACCTATCTTTTGCTCAAGGCACGATTAGAGGAAGTATCAAAGATGCTGCCAATGGTGAAAATTTATTGTTTGCCAACATCGTCGTAGATGGAACTGATCCATTGATCGGTACGCAATCAGACTTAGATGGTAATTTTGAATTGTCTGTACCAGCAGGCACTTATTCCATCACTGCTTCTTATACTGGCTATCCAGATAAAACGATCCAAGAAGTAGTTGTAACTGACAAAGAAATCACTTTACTGGATTTTCTGATGGAAGAAGCAGCGATACAAGCAACCGAAGAAGCTATCGTGGTCACCGCAAAAGCAATTGATAGAACAGAAAATGCACTTCTAGCTTTACAGCGCAAAGCCTTGACCATTCAAGATGGTATTTCTGCACAAGAAATCAGTCGTTTCGGAAGTAGCAATGCAGCCGAATCCATGAAGAGAGTGACGGGTGCTTCCGTAGTTGGTGGAAAATACATCTACGTTCGTGGATTGGGTGACCGCTATTCCGCTGCACAATTAAATGGCATTCCTTTGCCGAGTACCGATCCCTATAGAAATAGTACACAACTGGATTTAATCCCAAGTAATATCTTAGATAATATTATAGCTTCCAAAACTTTCTCCCCCGACCAGCCTGGTAATTTCACAGGAGGAAATGTCAACATTAAAACGAAGAGCTTTCCAGAGCAATTTACGCTTTCTGCTTCCATCGGAGCGACTTACAATACGGTCTCTTCTTTCAATGATAACTTTTTGTCTTACGAAGGCGGAAAAACTGATTGGTTAGGTTATGACGATGGAACAAGAGATATTCCTCAAATTTTGACGGATGAAAAAACCTTAGAACAATTAACCACTAGTTCGTACATCACTGCTCGAAGAGATGATGCACTAGCAGCAACTGTAGATGAAGCGTCCAAATCTTTAAATGCTCAAAAAGCACCAGACACCATTAGAAGTGGCTTGAACCAAAGTGTCGCGTTCTCCATCGGGAATCAATTTTCTCTAGCAGGTGATTCTAAGTTAGGTGTTTTAGCAGGTTTCAATTATCGTAGAGAGTTTAGCGCATACAATAATGGAAGATTTAGTAATTGGGAAAGACCTGGTAGCGGAGCAGAAGAATTAAACACCAATTTTGATTTGACTAGTACGAATGGTACAGAAACACCTACTGTCGGTGGACTTTTGAATCTTTCCTACAAATTCGCAGGTTCTCAGAAAATCTCCTTCAATGCTTTGTACAACCATACTGCTGATATAACGACTACTTATCGAGAAGGACAAAATCTAGGCATTATTGCCAGTAGTGGTTTGGAATTTCAGACACGAGCTTTATTGTTCACAGAACGCGAATTGCAGAGTTATCAATTGCTAGGCGAACACGTTTTACCTGCTTTGAAAAACACAAAAATAGAATGGGGATTGAGTAGAGTTAGTCTCTTTCAAAAAGAACCAGACCTTCGTTTCTTCGCGAACACTTTTAATCCTGACGAAGACGATGAGGATATTCCTACTTACTTCATTTCACCATCAGAATATGATTTACCCTTCCACTATTGGAGAGATTTACAAGACGAGCAGCAATTGGCTAAAGTGGATATCACGATTCCTTTTGCTCAAGGCGTGAGTACTGCCAATAAGTTCAAAGTTGGATTTATGTACTCTGGAAAGACTAGAGATTTCATAGAAAATCGCTTCCAAATTCAAACTCGATCTAATCGCTTTGAAAGATATACTGGAGATGCAGAGGCATTCTTTGCACCTTCTAATACTGGATTGATTGGTCAAACCAGTAGCGGACAAAATACCATTGGCTTATACGTTACGGATGAAAAAGTGATTGCCAATGACTACAATGGAGAAGAAAATGTGATGGCAGCTTACGGGATGTTTACTTATGATTGGAATCAACTGAGAATCGTAGCTGGAGCTAGAGTAGAAACAACAGATTTTACGGTAGAAAGTGCGGACGAAAACAAACCAATTGGTCGTATTGATGAAGTAGATTTATTGCCTTCTCTTA
>JBCDFY010000512.1:0-2274 GCA_039176995.1 Bacteroidota bacterium | reverse complement strand
CTCATTTTCCATCCTAATTTTAATAGCTGCTTGTACCTTCTTGAACAGAATAGAAATCAATGCACCTATCAATTGCTGCTCTGGTGTTAAACGTGCTGCTCTTTTTTGCAAGACTGCGGTTAGCAATGGATGCAGCAAGATTTTATCCTCAGGCTCTAGCTTAATACGCTTAACATTCTGCTCGTTTTGCTGATCGATAATGGCGATGATTTCCTCAAATTCATAAAACAGCTTATGCTTACGAATCTTCACAAAATAACCGCCACCAACTTCCAACAAATTATCGGTTACCCCTAGAATAGCATCTGCTGCTTGCTTGGCATGGCTGATAGGCAATTCAAAACTGCTTTCTTCCTCTTTCAAAGCAATATTCGGATCGTAGTCTTCGATTTGCTGCTCTGGAGCATCCAAATCTTCCTCTGGAATATGAAAATCATTGTCCTGTTTCAAGTCTGTTTGTTCAGCGACGGACTCGTCTTGGCGATCCATCTGCTTTTCTACCACAGGCTGATGTAATGGACTTTGGATTTCTTCCATCGGCTCAAATTGAGCAACTTGCTCTTCCGAAAGTATCTCCTTTATTTGATCTTCTACACTAGACATTAGGAAAGTTTAGCAATAAATTCAATAGTTCGATTCTCCAATAACTGATAGCGATGTGCAAAAACCTCATAAAACTGAGGAATGGATAATTGCTCATCGCATTTCTGACAGTAGTACAATACGTTGCGCTTTCTTTGATCAAAGCTCTCTCCAATCTTAGCATAGCTGCAATCGGTGTACAACTTCAATAAATGATAGCAAGCCATACGAGCATCTCTGTATTCTCGAATCTTACTCTTGTAAAAGTTTTCTGCCTTCAAATCAAAAATCTGAATGGATTGATCAATGATGTAAGTGGCAATCAACTTAAACTTCTCACTATCATTAATGCCCAAAGAAGTATTGCTGATAAAGCCTTCGATGAGTTTAATGGTGCGACAAAGCCCAATCTTTCCAATTACCCAATCCAGTTTCTGTTGTAGTTTGGTATAGTCAAAAATATTGGAGACTTTGGGAGTCGTTTCAGGTTGATCAGAAGTACTAGTAAGCTTCACAGGCATATCTAGCATTTGCTCATTTTTATCGTACACGATAGGTTTTTCAGTGATTACAGGTGCTTCGGTAGTGTGTTCTACAGTTTTCATAAGACCTTTTTTTTAATTGGTTATTGAATCAGAGATAGCTGTCAAATTGAAAGTGAAACGAAATACGCTGGCTCGTTTCAATTGGTAATTTCCAATCGAAACAGTCCAAGAATTGAGCGAATGTTGTATGCCTAGGCTTTGCAAAAAGGAACGACTTAAGTTCAAGCGACGATTCATTTGATACAACTCCTCCAAAATGGATTCGTCTGTATCTTGTTGAGAAGGGGATTCAAAAAGTGGTTCTTCACTTACTTCCACTTCAATAGGGGCATCTTTCATTGAAGTATCTACAAGATCAACCTCTTTTAGATCAACGCTTGCTTGATGAGTGATTTCGGTGTCTTCATATCGATCTAAAGTGTCATTTTCATTTGTATTTTCAAGTTCTTCAATATCAGTTTCTTCTAAGGCATACTGTTCTCTTATTTTTTCTTCTCCTTGCTTAGCTTCAGGAATCGAAGTATAAATAATACGTCCTTGTTCCCAGAGTGCTCTTGCTTTCTTCTTTTGACTTCGGGGCACAGCAATCACTCTTTGAACCCGATCACCATAAAGCGCAGCAGCAAAGCGTCTTGATAGCTCCTCCGCAGCTTTCTTAGCAGGTTCAAATAATAGAAACTCTTCTACAATGCATTGTTCTTCATCATCGGCATCACTACAAGTAATGCTGATGCAACTAAAATTTCTTAGATCGATATTTTGTAAACTCGCCTCGTGTGTGGGCTGAATTAGCAAATCATCCAAGGATTCTGCTGCTTCCAGCCTTGTTTTTAATTGATCGGCAAAAGATAGACGTTGTGGAGTATGACTTGCATACCACATGTTTTGTTTGTAGGAGTATCTAAATCCTAGATTTCCCAGTAAGGAGGTGAGATGGTCACTTGGTTTTTCATCAAATCGGACTTCGATGCCCTTTTTGTCTTCATTGATGTTTATTAAAAGTTGCATAGTGAATTGGATTAATTCAATAATTTGATCTTAACCCAAAATTATCACCAGATGCACTTTCGCACTTGTGGTAGATTTAACGGACGGTGCAAACAATAGATTCATGAGTAGCGCATTTTTTTTGATATTTTTCTGATTT
>JBCDFY010000511.1:0-2287 GCA_039176995.1 Bacteroidota bacterium | reverse complement strand
TTATGAAAAAGGAGTTAAAGTGGAAACCGAACACTTCAAAGAACTTCAAAAATTTATCCTCAGAAATCCAGATTTACCCAAGTGGGATGTCCTGATTGATTTTAATCGTAGTGGGTAGGTTATTTTTTACCAAGTCCCTTATTACTTTTCTAGCGCATAAACCAATACAAAATCATCCAATAACTCATAATACAACTCGAAAGTCTGAATAAAATCTCCTTTATGTACCACACCTTTTGCTCGACCATTTTCCAAATTATATGCAAAAGGCTCAATCAAAATGTGCTCTCGAAAATCTAATTTCTTCCTTCCGTAGGCTTTATACAAGGCTTCTTTCGCACCCCAATAAACGTGCAGATGCTCTAAACGCGTCGACTTTTCCAAACTCTCCATTTCGCTAGGTCGCATATACTTATGCGCAATTCGCTCAATTTTGCCTACAATTTTTTGTAGGTCAATGCCCACAGAAAAAGGCGCGGCAATCGCGGCTGCCATTTTATTAGAATGACTGATGGAAATGTAAAAAGCAGAATTTTCTAAGCGTGGTTTCCCGAATTCATCTTTCCGCAAAACCCCTCGTTTTTCGCGCCCCGACATTAAGTGAATCAAATAGCGACTCGCCAACCATTCCAAGCGACGTCCTTCGCCTTTGATGCGATTGACTTGCTCTAGTTCTGTATTGGATAATTGTAATTGCGTTCGGAAAAAATCCTCGGATTCTTCGATGTTCCAGATGGCGTATTCGCCTTGATGAGGGAGCGGTTGGTGAGTGAGAAGTGGCAAAATAGATGCTGTTAGTTTTTAGAGATAAAGAGGTAGATACTTTTTTTCAAAAAAAATATCTACCTCTTTCTCTCCACAAAATCCTACAGAAAACGCAAAGAAAAAATAAATTTTTTCTTTGCGTTTTCTACTTTCTATACAATCAACGCACTTTTCCCATATTCTGGCACTTTGGCATCTGGCTTACTCAAATGCTTCAACATCCACATATGTTTTTTCAGTGCAACCCAGAAGTTTGGATTTTCGTAGTAATCAATACCGAAATCGTCTGCGGTTTGCTTCAAAATTTCTGTCAATTGAGGATAATGCACATGACAAACCTTAGGGAAAATATGATGAATGACATGAATATTAATGCCACCCATTAGCCAAGTACCAATTGGCTTCTTTCTTGAAAAATCAGCCGTAGTTTCCAATACGTGCAAAGCATAATTATTATCAATATTTCCGTGATCGTCAGGATGAGGGAAATGCGTTCCTTCGTAAATATGCGTCACTTGAAAAATCAAAGCGAAAGTCAAACCTGGCAAAATATGCATATTAATCCAAGCTAATAGAACTACCCACCAAGCGAAAGGCAAGAAGATCATAGGCAAGACCAAAGTCAGGCCATAGTAAACAGCTTTAGAGATGAACAAAATGACATATTCTCTAAATGGATGCTTGATTTTCTTCATGTTCCCGATGTTTGCCTCTACGAAAAACCATTTGAAATCCTTTGCTGTTACCCACTGCAACATCGCCAAAGCATACAAAACAGGCGTGTAGAAATGCTGCCACTTGTGGTGTGGTAAATAAGGCTCGTCGGGCGTGAAGCGAAACAAACCATGTGTCTCCAGAGTCACATCAATACCGTGAATATTCACATAGCCGTGATGCGCGCCGTGCATTCTACGGAATAAATATTGGTTGCCACCAATAAAATTCATGCTGTAACCTAGTGCATCGTTGATCCATTGCTTGGAAGAGTACGCATCGTGCGTAGCGTCGTGCATAATGTTAAAAGCGATGAAAATATTGACGAAGCCCAACAGCAAAAAGGTCATAAAAAAAGCAAAAGTACCCATTGGTACAAACATCAAAAGAGCATACGTTCCAATCCAAGCAACGATGGCAAAAATAGTCTTGAAAACCATTTCACCATTGGCGTAAGGGCTGATATTGTTATCTTCAAAATAGGCACCTACGCGCTGGCGCAAGACCTTGATAAACTCGCTTTTTTTAGGCGTACTCTTGAAGCGGACGCGTTTGTCCATTGTTGTTTTGTTCAGCATAACTGCGTGTGATTTTCTTTAGTTTAATAAAGACAATGAAGAACTTTTGCAAGTATTTCTAGTAACTGTTTTAAGCATAATCCTTTTACATCGTCCTTAAGTAACGTTCAATGACAAAATTGATTCCCAGAATTCAGAGTTTCCTTCAGAGCTTTTAAAATAGCTAGTTAACCCGATTGGAAAGAAGAGAATTTTCAACTATCCTATTCATTTGACCTGTACAGATTGAC
>JBCDFY010000510.1:0-2304 GCA_039176995.1 Bacteroidota bacterium | reverse complement strand
GCAGAATCCATCAATACTTCCATTCAACTGTTGAAAGCCAAAGCAAAAGGCTTTTTTTCTGCTGAAAACTTTAGAATCAATATTCTTTTCCATTTTGCAAAACTTGACCTCTACCCATAGAAAAGCTTGGAGTGCCAAAAAATTAAGGATGAAGAACAGCGAGATAAAGCGATCACTGAGCTGAAGGCAAGTGTCCAGGAAAGAATGAAAGGGACATTGTTTGAAAATGATACCACTCAATCAGATAACATTACCGAACCGATGAAGAAAAAGACAAATGTTCAAAAGCTGAAGAACAAAAGAAAGCCACCAAATGAAGAACAATCCACTCTTTTTTAGTGCGCAAAAAAATGCTATTTTCATCTCTAAATTTTGCTCAAAAATGATATGATAGAAAATGTCCGATCACAAGCCAGTAGCACATCTTTCTTTAATCTGTACCAATATTGTAGAGAATAAATATCGGGCATATAGTATTGAAGTTAGGCAGTACAAAAAAAATTATCAAGTGCGTTGTGCTTGGGGCAGATTGAAAAGTCAAAAACGCCAATTGCTTAAATCCTTTGATGACCAAAATACCATGCTCCATTTCATTGAGCAAATCCTCAAAAGACGATACCGAAATGACTATCAGATTATTGCCCAAAGCGATGATTTTCCTGAAACACCTAGTTTAAAGTTGCTGCCTTATACAGATCATATTGCAGGGCAATTGTTGTTATTTTGAGCAATATCGTTCATCTAAAGATAAGTGAAGCAGATTTTGAGTGAGTAAAGTTCTCCGCTTTTTTAAGATTTTCTTAAGGTTTGTAAAACAAAGGAGTAAATTTTTATCTTTGATTAAACATGACCTAAAATAGCTTGTATCTTACCACATAAGCTAGCTTGACGCGATTCTATTAAAAAGAGGGTTTTTATATACTCATTATTACCTGCCTTTTAGGTTTAGAAGGTGCTTTGATTTAGTCAAATTGTAGTGAGTATTACCAAATATCAATCTGCCAATAGATACCAACACTTGTTAATAACTTTCCGTATTCAGTAAAAAATAAAATTACATCTTTGTTTCTGTTTTTGCACTTCTAGGCACTCCGTTTTGAATATACGGATTGAATAAAGGGGAATCACGTGAAAATCGTGAGCTGTTGCGCAACTGTAAGTTCACCTTGTGTGAATAAGCCAGATTACCTTCCTCGAATGTGCGGATTTTGCTTTCGCATCAAAAGCAACTGTCCGAATACCTACCAACTTTGGAGTTTGGCTTCAATCAGAGGGGATCGCGTTTTCGTACATCTTGCTTTTATATTTCTTACTATCAAAAAAAGTAATATGAGTATTTTCGATAAACGTATCAACTACAAACCTTTTGAGTATCCTGAAGTTTTACAGTTTACAGATGCTATCAATAAATCCTTTTGGGTGCATTCAGAAGTAGATTTTACTGCTGATATGCAAGACTTTCATGCTCACCTCAACGATAACGAAAAGGAAGTTGTCAAAAAGAGTCTTTTAGCCATTGCTCAAATTGAGGTAGCTGTTAAATCATTCTGGGGGGATTTATACCATCATTTTCCTAAACCAGAATTTAATGGTCTGGGAAGCACCTTTGCAGAGTGTGAATTTCGTCATTCAGAAGCTTATTCTCGCTTACTGGATGTACTAGGATACAATAACGAGTTTGCTGATCTACTTGAAACTCCCGTTATCCGTAAGCGCATTGATTACCTTTCAGAAGCATTGGAACACACCAAATCGACAGATAAAAAGAAGTACGTTTTTTCCCTTATTCTTTTTTCCATCTTAATTGAAAACGTCTCTTTATTCAGTCAGTTTGCCATTATCCTCTCCTTTACTCGCTTCAAAGGTGTGATGAAAAATATCAGCAATATCATTGCCTGGACGTCCATTGATGAACAAGTACACGCGAACGCAGGCATCTTTATCGTGAATAAAATAAAAGAAGAGTTTCCTGACTTTTTTGATGAAAAAACGATAGAAGAGCTGCGCATCATTGTGGCAGATTCAATCAATGTAGAGGCAGAAATCTTGGATTGGATTTTTGCAGGAGGAGAAATAGAAAATGTATCCAAAGACAATCTGCTCAACTTCATGAAATTCAGAGCTGATGATAGTTTAAGTAAGATTGGTTTAGAAAAGATATTCTTTGTCTCAGAATATAATTACCAACCAATGGTGTGGTTTGAGGAAGAAGTTTTTGCTAATAGCCTTGATGATTTTTTTGCAAAACGTCCTGTGGAATATACAAAACATGACAAGAGTATCACCGCTGACGATTTGTTTTAG
>JBCDFY010000509.1:0-2324 GCA_039176995.1 Bacteroidota bacterium | reverse complement strand
GTCCGATACGCCATTGAAGCAGCTTTATCTTCCAAACTATTGACTAAAATTGTAGTGAGTAGTGATGATGAAGACATTCTCAACATTACAGATACGTACGAAAATATAATTGCACTCCGCCGCCCCGACGAAATATCAGGTGATAAAGCACCCGCAATTACTTACGTTCATCATGCTTTGGAAAATCTCGAAGCATCTTTTGATTACATCGTGATTGTGCAGCCAAGTTCTCCTTTTACACTTGGTGAAGACATTGATCATACTATACGATTACTGCTAGATAGTGAGCAAGCAGATTCCTCAGTCAGTATTATGAAACTAGATCACGCGATTCATCCAGTGAAATTGAAAGTCTTAGAGGACAAAAAATTGAATCCTTTCTTAGAAGAAGAAAACGGTAGAATGGCGGCGCACGAATTACCAGAACTGTATGTAAGAAATTGTTCTGTCTATGTGGCTAGTTTGAACAATATCAAGGCAAACAAAATCATCGGTGAACACTGTCTCGGCTATGTAATGCCAAGAGAACGCTCGTTGGATATTAATGATCCCGTTGATTTTGCTTTTGCAGAATTTTTAATGGAAAAAAACCGAAGAACAGTAATTGGTTGATATTGCTTACATTGTTTCTCACGGTTTTGCTGCCCGTATGCTTACACAGACCAATTTATTAGGAAAATTGGTAGAAAAAGGCTTGAAAGTAGCTTTGATTACACCAGATAAAGAGGACGAAAACTTAAGAAATTATTGTGGAAAGGCTAAAGTAGAACTATTTGAGTTTAATCCAAGCAGTTCTTTTTGGACTTCCCAATATGGCAATGCGCGAAAATACTTTCTTGAAGATATTCGGAATAACACAGCACTGTGGGAAAAGCATCTTTACTCAACTCAATTCAATAAGTCAAAACGTCTTTGGGGAAAGATTCAACCTCGCTTGTTTTACCTCGCCTATTTATGCACTAAATGGTTTCCAAGCCTAAGAAATTGGTATAAAAAACGAGAGGACAAATATTTAGAATCTGAAAGTGCTACTCATCTTATCCAAAAAATCAACCCAAAAACCTTAGTGGCTACTTATCCCGTCAATTTTCGAGAAGGAATGCTTTTAAAAGCGGCGAAACAGCAGCACAAAAAAACCGTCATCCATCTTTTGAGTTGGGATAACATTAGTTGCAAAGGACGTTTTCCTGCATTAGCAGATGAATATATTGCTTGGGGAGCGATTATGAAAGCTGAATTCATGGAATACTACGACATTCCTGCCAATAAAATTCATACGTGTGGAGTTCCTCATTTTGACTTGCATATAGAAAGCAGAAAGCACCCTAAACCACAAGTATATTTAGAAGCTCTTGGCTTGAATCCTGAACAGTCCTATTTGTTTTTTGGGATGAGTTCGCCTCGTTTTGCTCCTAGAGAAATTGATATAGTGGAACATTTAGCACAGCAAGTGCAGCAAAATATTTTTGGGGAGGAAATGCAATTGATTGTTCGCCCTCATCCTCAAAATGTGCAAGGGAATATGGCAGACCAGTCGTGGCTGCCTCGCTTGGAAGCCATCAATAAAGGGAAAGTGGCTGTTGATTTTCCGAATCTAGTGAAAAGCAATTTACCTTGGAGTATGCAGCAGCAAGATATGTCTCGACTATCTCAATTATTGGCTGGATGTACTGTCAGTATGAACTCAGGAAGTACGCTATCTATAGACGCCTTGATGTGTGGTGTTCCAGTGATTTTGACTTCTTTTGATGGAGATGAAAAGCTAGCGTATTGGCAATCAGCAAGACGTTTGATTGACTATCCTCATTTGAAAAAGCTAGTATATTTAGGTGGTGTGAGTATAGTGGATTCTTTTGACGATTTGTTTGAAATGATCAAAAAGTACATAGAAAATCCCAATTTTAACGCAGAGAAGAGATCAAAGACATTGGCACAGCAATGTGACAATTACGAAAGTTTCAGTACTCCAAAAGTAGTGAACCAATTGCAAGCGCTAGTGCGACTAGACCGAATTAACTGACACTTTTAATGAGCTTTAAACTCAATAATAGCAAAGGCTCTTAATTATCAGTTATTTAAGCCTTGAATCACTAGCAAAATGACACTGCCCAATTTCATTATCATTGGCGAGCGAAGAAGCGGAACGACTAATCTTGCAAAATGGCTAGAAGCACACCCTGAAATATTCATTGCTCCACAAGTAGATAAAGGATTTTTTATAGATGATGAAGTTAATGGAAGAAGAATTTGGTTGGACGGTCAAGTAGATACCTCAAAATGGGAGGAAGATCATAATTTAAAAGATTATGCAGCTTATTTCGAAG
>JBCDFY010000508.1:0-2325 GCA_039176995.1 Bacteroidota bacterium | reverse complement strand
CTTTTTTCAAATGTGTGTATCCCAAATTGCACTTTTATTGGAAAATAAATAAATTCATACACTTATTTCTTTGCTCTTTTCAAATCAATCGGGCGTCGAACCCGATCGATTTGATCAGGGTTTACAAGGGTGAAAAAATGGCTGTTAAGCCATTTTTTCACCCTTGTAAACCCTGATGGATTTGGATGGACTCGATGTCCATTCAAATCCACATTACGCACTTTTAGATAATGCACCATTCTGATAAATTTAAGATTTGTGCAATTTGGAACACACACTTGGTCAAATTAATATGCAACATACTCGAACGTACTTTCATATTTACGATTATTAGAATGAAGCAAAAAATATATTTCCCAAATAAAATTTTGCCATATTAGCTATTGTGTTTATTGAAAGAACTTCATTTGTTATTGAAAAATTAAGGCGTAGAAAAAATTTCCTTCGTATGTATCTTTTGTTCATATTAGCGTTATGAGTACAAAAGTGAGTCACTCACTATCAGAACATCTACAAGCCCTACTGAAATACTTTGCAAAGTTCTGTTAGGAATTTGATTGTTTGGACGATCAAAGTTCGACCATCAAATTCTTGACGAACATTAAACCCAGCTGTAAATTGTGAAAGAAATGAGAGGTCTGATTGCCATTTTCCTCGTTTATTTATGTTGTAGTGCTTGTCAAGACAATACTTCCAGACTCTCCTCCTACCAAGTCCATGGTGTTGATGTGTCTCATTATCAATCTGTTATTCATTGGAAAAGCCTTGCCGATCAATCCGTTGATTTTGCTTTTTTGAAGGCAACAGAAGGCGAAACTTATGTGGATTCTCTGTACTGCCGAAATTGGGAAGGCACTAGAAATGCAGGTATCAAAAGAGGAGCATATCATTTTTTCCGACCTAAAGTTGCTCCCATTGTTCAAGCGGATAACTTTATTGAGCAAGTACATTTGTGGGAAGGTGATTTGCCGCCTGTTTTGGATGTAGAAGTGCTAGATGGCGTTTCTCAAGCAGAATTGGTGGTCGCACTGCGCATCTGGTTGCATCATGTGGAATTGCATTACAATGTAAAGCCGATACTTTATACTTACCAAAAGTTCTACAATAAATACTTAGCTGGACATTTCGATGAGTATCCAATTTGGATTGCTCGCTACAATGATCGAAAGCCAACTCTGGCAGATCGAACCGATTGGCAATTCTGGCAATATGCAAGCAAAGGTCGCTTAGAAGGCATCAAAGGCAATGTGGATTTTAATGTTTTTAGAGGTTCGATTGAAGATTTGGAGCGTTTGTGCATTCCTGAGGTGACCGCTCATTCGAGTTTACATTTAGCCGCTCACTAAGCTCGCAGAGGCTCACGCAACCATACGGTTAAAAAGGCGCGAAGGCGCAAAGTTTTTCTGTTTAATTTAAGAATGTTCTCAGCAATTCCAATAACGCTTGTGGTTGTTCCGCGTGTACCCAGTGTCCTGCCTGTGGTACGGTTTCCAATTTTGATTGAGGGAAAAATTGATTGATGGTATTTATATCTTTGTCTTGAATGTAGTTAGAATTTGCGCCTCGTACAAAAAGCGTTTCGCCATCAAATGCAGATTTGTTGGCAGTTTCAATATTCGCTAGGATGTTTTGATAATGCTTATCAATTTCAGGAAAATTCATCTTCCATTCATATCCGCCAGCCTTGCTTCTCGTTAGATTTTTCAACAAAAATTGACGAATACCTAGCTCTTCTATTCCTGCTTCCAAAAGGGTCTGCTCTGCTTCTTTTCTGCTTTCTACGCTGTTGACTGGAAAATTGCGCAAGGCACTCAAGATCAGTTCATGTCCACCCAAATAAGTCTTCGGAGCAATATCTACAACCACCAATTTATCTACGATATCAGGATACTCCAAAGCAAATTGCATCGCGGTTTTCCCACCCATCGAATGTCCAATAATGTGCGCTTGATGAATCCAATTTTGCTCCAAAAAATCCTTCAAATCACTCGCCATCAAAGGATAACTCATGCCTTCCACATGAGGAGAACGTCCATGATTACGTTGATCTATTAGGAAAACGTAATAATCTTCTGCCAGCTTTTTCGCTAAGGTTTGCCAATTATCTAAAGTCCCAAATAGACCATGTAAAATAACAATAGCGTCGCCTTGTCCAAAGGATTTGTGGTTGAGTTGAATCATCGTTTTAGAAGAAAAACTTCTGGATGTAGAGATTTGAAACTTGGAGATTTTTGAAATCTCCAAGTTTTCAAAAAGATGTAGTAAATTAATCCACAAATTTATAACCAACCCCTCTCACAGAGCGAAAAAATTGTGGATTTTTTG
>JBCDFY010000507.1:0-2328 GCA_039176995.1 Bacteroidota bacterium | reverse complement strand
TTTTCCGCTTTCAATGAACTTTGCTCTTTTCGGGAGCAACGCAAAAGTCGTATAGCTATCGGAGCTCGCAAAGGAGGTTTGGAGGAGAAACACAACATTTTGCTAACAGCAAAATGTTGTGTTTCTCCTCCAAATCCACCCCTTTTTCGCCGCAAAGCGGCGGAAAAGGTAGTGCAAGCAATTTTAGTAGGGTAGAGTACAAATTTTACTTTGAACTATAAGATATTCTATTATTAAATGGTAACTATCTTTTGACGGAACTCAAAAACCAAATCTTCTACAGACTGTTTGAACCTATCCAAAAGTTACGCGAATGATTGGTGGACAAACTTTTGCCTAAAAATTATCTAGTATTCATGAAGATTGTGATAACGACAGATGTAGAGCAAGATTATCGAACAGTTTGGTCGAAATTTGATGAACAGCTATTTACTGCACTTAAGCCACCATTGATGCCGCTGCAGTTGCTGCGTTTTGATGGAAGCCTGAAAGGAGATGAAGTACATCTGAAAGTAGCTGGTCAATTATGGATTGCGGAAATTATCGAACAGGCAGAATTAACTGATGAAATCTACTTCGTTGATAAAGGCAAAAAGCTGCCTTTCCCACTAAAATATTGGAAGCATCGACATCGTATTCTTCGCAAGGAAAACGGAAGTCAGGTTATTGATGATATTGAATTTCGTACGCCTAACCGAATCATAGATTTTCTTTTTTATCCTATTCTGTATGCTCAGTTTGCTGCTCGTAGTCCCATCTACAAGAGATACTTCAAACATTGATAATCTTGCATAGTATATTTTAAGTAAACCGAGTATATTTATTAGCTTCCGTAAGCCGGAGCTTACTGCTAGATCTGCTCATCGAACTTCCATATCATGTCGTAGCGATTACAACCAATTCATTTGAATGGCCTGCTCAAGCATTAGTGTCGTATCCCATCTCATTTCAATATTGAAGGAATCTCTAGCGATTTTAAAATAATCCTCTAGGCTTATCATCTCCATGTTTTTTCTTCGTTCCGCAAGTTCTCCAGCATTTTCCACGAGCCAAAGAAGGTTTACTTTTCCATTGTCTTGAGCAATAGTCTGAGTACCATATAGTTGTCTTTTTCCTTGGTACATTAGTAGACGATCTTGCATAGTTGCTGAGTCATCCTTTGAAAGCAAATTTTTACTCACTTTCTCTTCTACGAGACTAATGAATCGTTCAATTATGGTTAAATCAGCATGTTGTAGGACTAAAAATATAGTGCGGTGTGAATCTTCTGATAATTGATCTTTCCAACCACATTTTTCAATTAGATTGATCACATATTTTTAGTTTTTTCTATCTAGCTTATTTTGTCGTATGCTTATTTTCATAAGTTTAAGAGTCCCTTCACCTGTCTTTTGATATTCACTTAATACGTCCATCAATTCTCTCTGAATATTTTGATCTTTTTTGAGTACTTCTTCCAATGTGAAATTTATTGAATTCACATCGCAGGCTATTTGAGTTTGAGCATTACGAGCACATAGGTATGCCAGGTTCATTATCATGAACAGTCGTGGAAAATTCATAACTATAAAATTAGATTGAAAATTAAAGGAAGATATATTTAGTGAAACTAATCAGTCACTATTTCTTGTGCGCGCAGAATAAATTCTTATCAACTTTCTGCATCTGAAACGAATTCTAGTAAATCTCCAGGTTGACAATGGAGTGCCTCACATATCTTTTCTAAGGTTGAAAAACGAATTGCTTTAGCTTTCCCAGTTTTAAGTATAGAAAGATTGGCAACCGTGACACCTATTTTTTGGGCTAGTTCTTTTGACCGCATTTTTCTTTTTGCAAGCATAACATCCAAATTCACAACAATTGCCATTATATCGTATATTTTTGCTCCTCGAATAATTGATTTCCCTCTTTGAAGATCTCTGCCAATACAAAGAAAAATAAAACGATAATCATGGTAATATAATCAAAGCCCAAAATCAATACTCCAGTACCTACTTCCCACTCATAATGGAATATCTCTAATATCGAAATTGCCAATACTCCGAATGCTATTCTTCGAAATCCTTTTACATTTTTAGCTTGAAAAGTCACCATAGCCTCCATGCTTTTCAATATGGAAATCAACTGCTCTAGAGTATAATACCAACAGCAAGCTATCAATAAAGCTCTTACTCCATTAAAGTTGACAATAGACTTTTCAATTTCTATCAAACTAAGGTTGTTTAAACCATTTCCGTCACTGTTCCAAGTGAAACTCAATTTGCCTGCACAATCACTTAATAATTGAAAATTGGTGTATAGCTCTGGAAATATGTTCCAACTAATCAG
>JBCDFY010000506.1:0-2360 GCA_039176995.1 Bacteroidota bacterium | reverse complement strand
TTTTTTATCCTAAACGCAGCGTAAATAAAAATTAGCAATTTGGGAGGCTCTTTTGGACAGAAATGAAAAATGAAAAATTCATTTTTTTCAAAAGATAATGTCAAGTGAGCGGATAAACATGTCGATAAACTTACCAAAAATAGGAGCAAAGGTTACTCCTAAGTATTCGTAGGTTATTGTTTTTTCATGCCTTTGCAAAATAAATTAGGCTAAGTGCTGCAAAATCCTTATTTTTATTGTCCAAACGAGCGATTAGACCAGAAAATTGAAAACAAAATATGCCCACCATTTCCATTGCCATTCAAAAAGGCGGCTCTGCTAAAACGACCACTACTATAAATCTAGGTGCCGCACTTAGAGATCAGGGTCACAAAATATTACTGATTGACCTCGATCCGCAATCCAATCTTACGCAATCTTTAGGTATCGATCAGGAAGTAGAGCGTAGCATTTACGATGAACTAAGAGCTGCTAGTATGGGACAGAAAGCAGATTTGTCTCGCATCATAAAAACTAGACATCAATTGGATGTGATACCTGCTTCCCTAGAATTAGCGAGTGCAGAATTGGAGTTGGTAAGTGTATTTGGGAGAGAGAATTTGCTGCGCAAAATGCTGAAACCATTACAACAACAGTACGACTACATTCTAATAGATTGTCCTCCTGCCTTAGCCATGTTGACCGTCAATGCACTAGTGGCAAGCAATTATGTTTTGATGCCTCTGCAAGCTGAATTTTTGCCTCTGAAAGGTGTGAAAAGTTTCATGAAGTCCCTAGAAAATTTGAAAGAACAACTCAACCTAAAATTAGACCTACTGGGTATTGTTCTCACTAAATACGACGAACGCAAAGTCATGAATCGTAGTGTGTTAGAACAGTTGGAAGAAGCCTACAGAGATAAAGTTTTCACAACTAGGATTCGAACGAATATTGCACTGGCACAAGCGCAAGAACATGGATATGACATCTTCAATTTCCTACCCAATTCCAATGGTGCAAAAGATTATTTGACCTTAACCGAAGAAATACTCAAACGATTAAATTAACGGTACTAGATATGAAGTGTTGAATGTACAAATGAAGTACTTAATACTTCATACCTAATACCCAATACCTTGAATACAATGAAACAACTATCCACCAGACGGTCGCGTCGTCATAGAAATCCGCATACACAGGATCAGCAACAAGAACAGCAGCCATTTTTTACGAAACAACAACCGAAAGCAGATACCCAAAATGCTTTCTTTCAAGCTAAACTAACGATAGGGCAGCCAGGCGATAAATATGAACAAGAAGCAGATCGTATGGCAGACGCAGTGGTCAATGGATCAAATAATACAGCTGCCGTTCAGAAAAAAGCAGAAGGCATCCAGAAAATGGATCATAGCGAAATGGAAAAGGACAAAATGGTGCAGGAAAAGCCTATGATCCAACGCATGGAAGGTGGTGAGGAAGAAGAGCCTGTACAGATGCAAAGCGCAGAAGAGGAAGAACCAATTCAAAAAATGGAAGGTGAGGAAGAAGAAGCGGTACAGATGCAAACTGAGGAGGAAGAACCCGTACAGATGATGGAAGGTGAAGAAGAAGAATCCGTTCAAATGCAAAAAGAAGAGGAAGGAGCAGTACAAACTAAAAGTAATACTGCAAAAAACACAGCTAGCCCTAAACTATCTCAACGCATCAAAGCGCGTTCTGGAAGCGGCAAAGCAATGTCCAAGCCAGTTCAGTCAGAAATGGAACAAGCTTTCGGCACAGATTTCAGTGGTGTCAATATCCATACAGATAGTACTGCAATACAAATGAACAAAGAATTGGGCGCACAGGCTTTTACGCATGGAAAAGATGTGTATTTTAATAGTGGGAAATACTATCCTGAATCCAGTCAAGGAAAGCATCTGTTGGCGCATGAATTGACGCATGTGGTGCAGCAAGGAGGAGTGATTTCTGATAATCAGTTGGTTCAGCGAAAGTTTGTTGTGGCAGGTGAAAATCATAATGAAATGGCTCGTAAATCGGAAGGAGAAGAAGTCACTTTAAGAGATAAAGAGCGTGAGTGGGTAGAAAATGCGGACGAGTATGGGAATTACTGGGTAGAGAATGAGTTTGAACTAAGACCCGAATGGAGTAGAGCCAATGAACTGTTTAAAAAATATGAAACTTACAAAGGCGATCCTGCTCCATTAAGAATAAAAGAAGCTATTGATGATTACTGGCGGTTTAGACAAGGATTAGAAAGTGCTTTTGAAGCAATAAACAAGGAAAAAATATCAAAGTATGATATTAAACATTTTATTAAAATTAAGACAAATCTAAAAGCTGTCTTATCCGAAGTACTTATAGAGTTAGGTCATTGGTTT
>JBCDFY010000505.1:0-2396 GCA_039176995.1 Bacteroidota bacterium | reverse complement strand
TGTACAATAAATTGCACTTCTACAGAGAATTTGAAGTAGCAGAAACGCTGACCTCTGCTCTTATCAAATCATGGCGGTTCGGTATTGCTATGATTTGATTGAGGTTTATTAAGAATAAATTTCGATGGATTTAGATGGACGTCGAATCCATCCAAATCCAGTACAAGTCGCTTTTAGTAAGCTCTTTTGGTATTTGTACAATCTGTTAGACACACCCAAATTAGAGTACGCTCAACTAATAGTATTAGCAGGTCTATTTAGTATGGTTTTTCGTTTATTTCTTTCAATAAAGTAAACATTTTATAGAATTCGTGAAGGCTCGTCCAATAATATTTTAAGGGTGATTTTTCAGATATTCCTGGAGCTTCTTGAAGACAAAATCTCTCATTTTCGATTCGGTATTCTAGCGAATTAAATTACTTGCTATTTATTGGATAATTAGACTTGACTGACTCAGCACTCCTTCAAAATGAATAGGTTTGGATTCCGAGCGAATGCCAATTACACCTGTACCAAACTATTTTTAATGAGTTTTCTAATTACGTGTAGCATGAACTCGCTCTAAAATCTTTTTCAAAAAAAGGAATACTTTAAAGAAATAAGATGATTCTGCAAAGCACTAGGAATTACAGAATTGATAGGAAAAGAAAAAGAACTTTACCTTTTGTTTTGTTGGTCACTTTAATAAAAAAAGACACTCATAAAACCTATGAATGTCTTGAAAGTGCTGTACCTCGGGGGGGAATCGAACCCCCACTCTCTTGCGAGAACTGGATTTTGAATCCAGCGCGTCTACCAATTCCGCCACCGAGGCAAAAGATGTTATAAGTGCCTTTCTTCGAGCGGATTGCAAAAGTAGATAAATTCTTTGTAATGCGCAATAATTAAATTTCTTCTTTTTGAAATTTAATCCTTGTGCTAATATTGCTGGCTATTTAAAGGCTCGGAAAATATCCAAACCATTAGCATAGAGCACTAAACTTATCAAAATCACGAAGCCAATCATAGTAGCAATTTCCATAAATCTATCACTTGGCTTGCGCCCAGTCACGATTTCGTAGAGCAAGAACATCACGTGTCCACCATCCAGTGCTGGGATAGGGAGCAAGTTCATAAACCCTAAAATCAGAGAAAGAATCGCAGTCATTCTCCAGAAATTTTGCCAATTCCAAAGCGAACCGAACATCGAACCGATTGAGCCAAAACCTCCTAAACTATCAGAAGCCTTGATTTTTCCGGAAAACATTTTACCAAAGGCTTTGATCTGAACGACTAGAAAGCTCCATCCTTCGGTTACGCCTTTGCCCATTGCCTCTCCAAAACCAAATTCTTCTGTTTCAGTTTCAAAAGTTTCGACGGCAATCCATATTCTGCCATTGGAACTTAATTCCACTGGCACTTCAAAAGCAGAACCACTTGCTCTCTGCCCCCCGATTTTCACAGTTGTAGTTTTTTCTTCTACTTTCTTCCCAAACAACCGCTGGAAGAAAGATACTTTCTCTTGTTCAGGAACATACGCCATCAATTCCTTACGAAAGTCTTGGAAATAAGGTGTAGCTTCACCATTCACGCTAGTCAAACGATCGCCTACAGCGATGCCCGCTTTTTCGGCAGCTTTTCCTTCATCTACTGCTTGCACGATGGTGGGCTGCCTTGGTGAAATGAGACTTTTATCGCCCGTAGAACTAGAGAGAATTTTTGTCCATCTATCATTATCGATTGAAATGGTGACCTCTTGACCTTCTCTGCGCACACGCATTTCTTCTGCTCCATTGATCACAATTTCTCTAATGATAATACCTTGATTAAATTTATCAAAAGGAGCATCTCCAACGGAAATAATTTCATCGCCATTTTGTAGACCTAACTCAATTCCCAAGGAATCGGCGTACAAGCCATCTTTCACATTTGCGGTTGGTAAGTATTCTTGTCCCCAAATCCAAAAGACCATTCCGTATAGCAAAAATCCAAGGATAAAGTTGACCGTTACGCCACCAAGCATGATAATCAAGCGTTGCCAAGCGGGTTTAGAGCGAAACTCCCAAGGTTGTGGTGGTTGTTTCATTTGCTCTTTATCCATACTCTCATCAATCATTCCTGATATTTTGACGTAGCCACCTAATGGCAACCAGCCGATACCGTACTCTGTTTCACCAATTCTCTTTTTGAACAAAGAAAACCAGGGATCAAAAAACAAATAGAATTTTTCTACTCTAGTATTAAATAATCGAGCAGGTAAGAAATGTCCAAATTCATGCAGTACGATTAATATTGATAAACTCAATATCAGCTGTCCCGCCATAACCAAAAACTCCATATATCTTTTTTATGCAACGTCTTTTGAATCGCTGCTCTTCTTGAAGGATATGTACCAGACTTAGAATTAACAGTAAATC
>JBCDFY010000504.1:0-2403 GCA_039176995.1 Bacteroidota bacterium | reverse complement strand
CTGATAATCAATGTATTAAGCTTAATCTTCTTCGTAATCATCTTCCGACAAAATTTGGATGGAAAGGAGAGAAATAAGAAATCTGAAATTAGAAAGAATAGATTCAAAAACCAGTGCAGTTTTTTCAGCTTTCGACTTTCAATTTCTCTCTTTTAAAATGCTTCAATCACCAATTTCCATCGAAACGCCCATTTCCAATTGAGTTGATAGTTATTCAAGTTGTTTTTTTTCAAAATTTCCACCCAATCCACTCTACGAAAACTTCTTGCCACAGAAAGTGCAGCGTCGTGCTTCACCATCTCTGATTTGGAAAAAAAATGAGTAAGCCATTTAATGGAATAGTAAGCTAAAAAATGGCGATGTAGATCGTTGATAATAATACCTAGTTTCGCTTGTGTTTTGAATTGCTGAAAAAGTCCAAAAAGCTCCTCTTGCTTGAAATGGTGTGTGAATAGACTTGCATGAATAATATCGCACTCTAGAGCTTGAAATTCTGGACTAAAAATGTTGAGGCTTTGGAAAGAAATCTCAGGATAAGCAGCACAATTTTTCTCGGCGTACTTTATAATGTTTGGATTGGCATCTATGCCGATGAATTGGATGTTGTAGCGATGCTTTCTTGCCCATTTTGCCATCAATATTAAAATATCTCCGCCGCCACAGCCTAAGTCTAGCAGAGTAATAGATTGATTATCAGATCTTTGCAGTAAATATTTTAGGCCTTGAATACTTAACTCATTACCGCCCAACAAACGATTAATAACGTCTAATTCCTGCAAAGTTTGGTCAATCACCTCTCCTGAACTCTCGAGATCATCCATGATTTCAGCTTCTTCGGAGCGGTATGTTAAGTCTATCATGATTAGGCTAGTTTTGCTGATTGCTCAATCAACAAAATTAGTATGACTTAGTTGGAGGAATATTTTTGCATCCTAAGATTCGGTGCTGCTAACTTTAGCTAGAATTTCCGCCTTCACTGCTTTTAGATGCTTGTAAATCTGTTTCAGATCGTCTAGTTTTAAAGCATCCAAACTTGGAACTAGATGGAGAATAAAACTATCATTGAGTTGCTTTTGTAACAGAACAAAAGTCCAGAATTGACCAACGATATAAGCTCCTTTCATTAATTTCGTTTCAATCAATTCAATAGAAACCATTAACTCTGCAAGTAGCTGATCCTCAAGCAATACACTCGGTTTGGAAGGCTTAAATTCTCGAATATAGAAATAAGGAATTTCAGGTTTTTTTACTCCTTTTGCGACCATAAAATCTGTCACACCTCCAACTTCTACACCATTCATTTTTCCTTTGATACTTCGCTCATACCAATCGCTAATCTCTCCTGCTACGAAATCAGCCTTACCGAGCAGAGGAATTAAGAATTTTGCTCGCCGTTCTGCTTTCGTATATGCATTGATTTTTAAGCGATTTCCATGAATCAAATTGCTTAAGAAAGTAACTTTCTCCTCACTAAAAGGAAATTCAAAATCAAACCATTCCTTAAACACTATTTCATCTGCAGACTGCTCAACAGGAACAATCGCTTTCAAATCTTTGAATCGAATATTGGAAAAGGACAACTGCTTCATCTTACGATCGTTCATGTCTACTGTAAATCAAATTTAAGCGCAATAGGTTGAAACGAAAACAAACGTGAGCGCATCAATCAGATAAGCATTGCTCTTCCTACAAACTCCAGACTGCCTCCACTTCTCAAAGCGGAACTATTCTACCTTACTTTTTTTGAAATATGTTTGTGCTCGCCGTTTCACGCCTGAGACGGATAGGTTCGGTGACTTGCAAGGAGGTTTGGAGAGAAAGAATTACAAAACTACTCAAAAGAGTAGTTTTTGTATGTCGGCTATATCCATTGATGACCAAATATTCCCCTATTATTGTATAAGTAATATATTCTGAAAAGCTGATAATAAAAACGAGCTTATTTTTAGTTTAAGCAAGGCACAAATTTGGGAGGATAACCACAGCTATCAAGCTTGAATTTGTAATGCGGAGTGGGTAAAAAAGAAACCATTTATAATGTTAGATTATTCAGTACAACCAGTTGTGCTAGTTATGAATTTTGATAAAACATTGATAACCAAATTATTAATTATTTGCACTTAAAAAATAAAAGTCCTGATCTTGCGATAGAATGATTGAGATTTAAGTGAATATATTCTGTGCGATTCTCATGCGGATTAAATCCGACGTAATTTCATAAGTGATTGATTATCAATAAAAATAACTAGCACAACTGGTAGTACAGTGTAAACTAAGTTTCTTTAAATTTTGAGAAGCGAGAAAAGCCTTAGCTTTTCGAGCTTCAAAAAAACACTCGCCGACGTCTTCGACGTCGGCGGATGGGGTGTTGAGGAAGAAAAGTGGTTTTGAAGAAACCACTTT
>JBCDFY010000503.1:0-2415 GCA_039176995.1 Bacteroidota bacterium | reverse complement strand
GAGTGATCCAGGAATTAAGTTGGCTCTACTAGAAAAAGGCGTGCCTGAGCCAGCTATTGTTTTGGCTTATTTGCCTGTTTATGAAGAGGAAGGTGTGGATGATATGGAAGCTGCTTTGGCTGCTTAGAGCTTGTTTGGAGTTTAGTAATTGGTCTACAAATGGCTATTTTTCTGCTACTCAGCGTTAAAAAATTGCTCATTTATCCAGATAAAATCACACTTTTTTGCCTTGATTAGCAAAAAAACAACTCATTTTCGACTCAAAGACCAAAATCCAAATAAGCTCTTAGTTTGATAAGCCTATGTTAGATCGAAGTTGCAAACTTCGACCATCGGGGTAGTCAAACTGAATCACTTCTGCATTGTAGAAGCCCATATCTTTAATATCCAATAAGCGATCTTGCGCATTGTTAGTGCTACGGAATGTACCTGCAATCACAAAGAATGGACGGTCTAAGCCACTGTCAGAAGTAGTAGAATCATTATATTTATCATAATTTTTGTCGTACTATAGTCATTGTTAAAGGTATCATTATAGTCATCGTAGTTGTCCTCTTGGACTTTCTCCACCTCTATTATTATCTACCGCGTACTCGGAGATTCGCTCAATAGCTTCATCATCTCGATTAAGAGAAGAAAAACTGTCACCTAGCTCTACAATCACGACTTCTGTACGACGGTTCTCCTGATGTTCTTCTTCTGAGCAGCTTCTTCCACTTACACAGCGATTGCGAGGTTTGCGTTCGCCCATACCGACAGGAGAAACGCGACTTCCATCTGCACCCATCTCAATTAAGTATTCTACCCTGCTCGCCCACCACCTTCACAATAAAAACGAAATGCTAACTACAACGTGTTTCGCTGTATGCTAACCAAAGTATAAGGACTCCTGTGCTTCCTACTGCACATAGCAGAAAACGGGCAGAGTCCTACCTTTTATTAAGTGTACAACTCAGAAGCTGGAACAAGCATCATATGTCATGCACGAGCAGGGATTCGTTTGTAAATATATCTCTTTTCCACTTGGATAAAGATATGGGTTTTGAGCAAAGCTTGCAATAAGTCCTAGCAGTGTTCTTGAGATCGCGCAACAAGTATGCCTAAAGTTTTCTTGTGTTTCCATCCGAAGAGACTCACCAAGCACATTTATCGCTCAATTTTCTTACATTCGTTTTAATCAAAATGATTCAGAACAAATCGTACTGCCCCAATATTACCTAATTGATCTGCACGGGAACTAATGATATTATGCTCTAGATTGATTTTTTCAGCTTGCCGTTTTAGACTTCTAGCATGGTATGAGTGATGATAAAAATCAAGCGTTCTTTGTGGGCGTTCTGCTTTGCCTTTATTCTCTGCATAAATCGGTGCATCCTCGGCGTCCATTAGTCCAAGCATATCTACACCTTTACGATATTTTTTGATTTTATTGGAATAGATTTTATCTATATTTCTGACTTGATAGAAATTGAGTAAGGGCTGCAAATCGTATGCGGTGTCTCGCAATGAAAAATTGTATTCCTCGAATATCTCCTCCCATCGCACAATATCATAGGTAGACTGTGTTCCTATTGCGACGACCGATTTTATACGAGAAGACTCTCTTTGAATCAGGTCTTCACTTTCTGGATCTCCCATTTCATCATGTACACCCAACCACAAAGCTGCACCACCTCCCGCAGAATTACCGTAGCAAGCAATGTTTGCTTTGTCGATATTAAATTCTGCTGCGTAGAAGCGAATGAATTGCAGAAATTGCTTACAGTCCTCTAGACTAGAGCGTACTCCATCTTCCGTTTGCGCCAAAAAACGGTAATTAATCGTAGCAAATGCGACGCCTTCTCTTAGGAAAGCTTCAATCAAATCCGTTTGCCGATAAATACTTTCTTTATCGCCTCTAGTGAATCCTCCTCCGTGCATGTAAATTACCAAGGGGGTAGGCTGGTTCGATTGGGGTATCGCAATATCAAATAAGTTACGCTCATACACTCCATAGCTAATATCTCCCGCAAATTTGAAGTTAAGCTTGCGGATATTGAAGGGGGCTTTTGACCAATCAAACGCTAGATTGACACTTACAAATTCTTCTTGGGTGATGTCTTCTTTAATTGGTGTGGATTGGTTTTGATTATCACTCTCGGGGATAGGTAAATCAGTTGCCTTTTCACAAGCGGCAAATAGCAAAAAACTAATACTCAGCATTAAAATTTTTTTCATGATGACTACGAATTGAATAATTTAGCAATTTGTTAAGTATGCGAATAACGACTGTATAAATCTCATTTTTCTTGACATTTACCTCAGGTATAATTCAGGTCAATATCCGCAAATTGAGCAACAAGTATGCCCCGTGATTCTCTTCGGACGGAAACACAAATTTCAACTTATTTTTTCTCTAAAAATAAGTTGAAATTT
>JBCDFY010000502.1:0-2431 GCA_039176995.1 Bacteroidota bacterium | reverse complement strand
TTTTTTTAGAGAAAAATAGTGAAATTTTGTGTTTCCGTCCAAAGAGATTTACCAAGCATACTTGTTGCGCGATTTTATGGCATTGACTCAGGCTATTTTCAAGTAAAATGTTGACAAAAACAGGACTTCGTACAGGTCTAATTTTTTGGCAAATTATATACAAAATGGGCAAAAGTCAAATTTATACAGAAACAGAACTACTTACGATTCTGGACATAACTGACAACCTCACTCAAGATATTAGTAACGTAGACCATCTTATTATCTTCTACGATCATATAGGTCGGATAAGCGGATAGGATTTTAGTATTCAGATGATCTTTTTCGTACTCGTAATTGCTTGATTTGATGATGTAGTTGTCCCACGAAATGTTGTGCTTTTCCAAATACTCCTGCCAAGGCTTTTTGATTATATCTACTGAGATACCAACCAGTTCATAATCATTGAAAACGCCCTTTTCTATATAGTTTTCCTTTAAGATGGTTTCATGATCTGCTACGCAAGGTGGACAACCAGAAAACCACCAGTCGATGATTACTTTTTTGCCTGAAAACTTATTCAAACTTTCTACCTCGGAAGTACTATCTCGATCATATTTGGATAACGAAACCTCGCCAAAATCGTACGTTATCGTATCCACGTACATATCAATTAATAACTTAAGATAGTCTAATCTATTTTTGGCGATAAGGGATTGGTAAACTAAGTCATCCAAATATTTTATCTTAGTAGGATCATTTCTATTCCTTGATATATAGCTGGCAATCAATCCATACCCGTATCCGTTACCTACATTATCGGGCAGTTGATTCGCCAGTATGGAGTCCGCCGCAGATGAAGCGTTCTCTAAGTCTTTGATCTTTGACAACTGCTGTTCTATATCCTCATTCAACTGCTGCGAGTCCTCATCAAGGATGGACAATTTCCATCTTTTAGTACTTTCTTGAGCCCTCACTTTACTGTGTTTATCGAGCCAACTCCTGTCAGAGACTGCAATGTCATCACTTTTTAAGTTGATTTGCAGCCGCCATTTATCGAGGTATATTTTACTTAAAGGAAAAAGGGCTAAACTATCTGATACTTTCCCCAATACTATGCCAGCGTGATCCCCTACCATAAGTACTTCTGAAACATTATCAATATAATTTTTAGGCAATTCAATGCTGAAAGATGATTGACCTATTGCAGGCTTCAATAACTGACAGAATAGTAGAATAGAGATGAAGATTTTCATATACTTTTTTGTTGACAACTGAGAAATAAATTTAAACTTTTTGATCAACTGATTGCTGTCCAAAAGAGGTATCCAGACTGCTAATTCCTGTAAAATAAAAATTGGCAATTTGATAACCAGATTATGAACTAATTTTGTCGACAGATAAATATGTCAATTTTTTTATAAAAAACCGAGGATTGCTGTAGTAAAACTATTTTCTTACTCTTCGTTTAGTAAATACTAGATGTGTACGAAGTTTTGAGTAGTGCTTAGAATAGATTCTCGTAGAATTCTTGAGATCGCGCAACAAGTATGCTTAAAGGTTTCTTATAGAATCAGGCTGTTTCCAACTAAGATGTAAAAGGATGAGACTTTGTACACTACTAAATAGACACCATAAGTAACAGATGTAGGAATCTCATTTTTAAAAAATATACCTAATATGACAGCACAAGCATCAATAGTTTGGAAAATGTTCAATCGGCTTGATCTAGAGGGTAAAAACCAGTTGTTGACCAGATTGGTTGATGCTTTCCACACCTCTACGGCGAGTGTGATTTCGCCAGAACTAAAAGCCCACATTGAGTCAAGACACCTAGCTTCTGTGGCATCTAGTGTAGTACACTACGACTGGGCAGATGCAAAAATGAAAGTCAAAGAGGCACTGGCTAAGCGTCGCAGATAGATCAAAATTCCACCTCACTCCTTCACCACCTTCCCACTTCCCAACACCTGTCCTGCTTCATCCAATACTTGATAAAAATACAATCCTTGTGCTAGCGGTACGCTGTTCAATTCGTAATAGTTGCTATGGAAATGTGCTTGCTGTAAGAGCTTTCCTGTGGCATCAAAGAGCAAGAGTTGCGCTTTCGCTTCGGTCGTTAAGCGAAACATTAGCAGTTCGCGAAAGGGGTTTGGGTAGACTTGAATGCGCTGTTTGTTGGCTCGCCAATCCTTAGTAGCTGTCACTTTGGGCAGCTCCGAAACGAATACATTCTCCGTCGTATTGGTGGTAATCGGTGGATTGAAATCGAAGAAGATATCTGCCGTGTTTTCGATACTGGTGTTTTCGTCCAAGCCTTCATTTGGTGCAATTTCAAAGGTCACAAAACCGTGACTCAGCGGTTCGTTGGTGGTACTGTCGGGCAAAAGGATGTTTTTGAAGGTAAATTCCACCAAGCCATCGGGATGCAACAGCGTCTCGTGCGGATGAC
>JBCDFY010000501.1:0-2473 GCA_039176995.1 Bacteroidota bacterium | reverse complement strand
CAGACCATTCGCCTTAAACAGAAGTCAGAAAACAGTATATGGCGATCTGACTTCCGACAGCAAAGCGATCAGGCTTCTGTCTTCTCTATTTTTGTTTGCTTAAAATAATTTGATCGGAATAAAAATCCGTCACTTTTTCGATGGCGGTGTTCCAAGAAGAAAAATCGTGAGTTTCCAAAAGTGGATTTTTGATTTTGAAACTTTTGTTATACTTGATTTTGCCTTTTTCTTTTTTGTATTCCAGCTTAAAACTGTATTTATCATGCTGAATTTCAAGAGCTTCTGGGAGATAAGAAACTTCCCAACTCTCTGGAATATTCAAAATGGTCTCTTGCTCAATGAAATAGGTGCCTGAAAATTCAAACGCCACATTTCGATTTTCTTCCATCTCGTAATCGTAGAACTCGTACTCAATTTCTGGATTGACGTAGAGTTCATCGCCGAGGTCAATGATTTGATTGGCAATGGAAACTTCGTATTCAAAAACAGGCGTATCATCGCGATCTTTTAAATCAGGTTGATTACTGATGTTGAGTTTGATATTTTTATTGGCATTGTTCAAAAAACTGGTCAGACTTTTATCCCATTCGGATTCGGGTATGCTTGCCATAATGTTGAATAAACGTGTCTTTCGATTTCCGTCCAAGGAATACTTTCCTGTGCCAACCAATTTATCTTCTACCAAGTCAAATTCATGCTGATAATATTCCCGATTCTTCTCATAATTACTTGCTGGAATTTTTTCAATGATGAAGTTTTCGCCATCTTCAATCATCACTTCTTTACCTCGAATTCGATACGCGTAATTGTATAAATCTGCATACTTTTCTGTGGCATCTAAATAGATTTTTTCGCCATTTAAGAAGACGGTACAAATCATATGATTATCCACCAAAAGCGAAGGAATTGTATAATCGTAAGGCAAATCGCTCGTTCCCAACCAAGTTAAACGCGCATCATAACCCGCAATTTTTAGCATTTCTTTGGTCAAATTTGCCATTCCTTTACAGTCGCCGTAGCGATTATTGAAGACCTTTTGACAACTTTCAGGCTGGAAACCCATAATGCCATTCTCAAAAGCGATATAGCGAATATTATCTTGTACCCAATAGTAAATTGCCTTGATTTTTTCTAAATCCGTTTTTTGGTCGGCAGTCAATTTTTCAACAATGAATTTTAGTTCATCATTCTCATTATCAACGGATTGTATCAAAGAGGCGTACCATTCATACAGATCATCTACTTCCTTCATTAGCTCCTTTTGTTGACCATTGTTTGTATAACTTGCAGGAATTGGAATCAAGTGTGCACTCAACTTATTTCGCCTCGGCACACGAGAAAAATCATCATAATCCTTGAGGTCTTTTAAGAGGAAACTATAAGTTGTCACTCCTTCTAATTCTTCGGTTTTCGTTTTAGGCGTTTCCTTATCAAAATTGATCTTTTTGATATTCAATTCCATCCAATCGGGAACAGCAATTTCAATCTTTGACAAATTGACGGCGTGCGGGGCACTAAAATAAAGCGGATCCAAAAACTTGACATCAGTAAAGATTTTTTCATACTCAATTCGGATGCGCTCGCCTTCTTTTTGAAACAAATGATCAAAATAGCACAACTTCAAATCCGAATGAAAAATCCCGTTCGATTCGTAGTCAGAAATGATGGGTTTTACTTTGTTTCGCTTGCGTTCAGCAGTCCGTTTGTTGATATTTTCAACTTTGGTGTTATCATCAAAAAAAATTGCTTGTTTATAGCGATAAGGTAGAGAAGTTTTGGATTCAACATCCAATGCGACAATCAATTTGGCATTCAAATCACCTTCGGGCGTGATGAAAAATTCCAGTTTTTGAGATTGCCGATCAATGACGATCCAATCTTTGTCTTTTTGGGCAGTAGAAAAAAGTGGAAAGATAGAGAGGAATAGCCCAAATAGGGTAAGTTTCTTAATGTTCATGGAAAATAGGTTTTTGTGTTGAAACCGATATGAATATATGATAGCAGCTGTGCTATTTAATTTGGATGCGGATACTAGCGGAAAGGGTGTTTGGTTCTTATTCATTTAACGCATCGCGCTTTAAAAAGATGCTTCTGCGCCTAATAGTTACTGTTTTTAGGACGTGTCCGCCTTCAAAAGTCACTCTGCAAGAGCATAAGTTCCAACCTTAATTCATACAGAGGCAATTATTTTCCTTAATATTGCACTTTCTTTAATATTATTCGCAAATAATACTTTGTTTGGTCTAATTCTAAAGCATTGAAAGTGCGAAGGAAAAATATATTTTTCCTTCGCACTTTCAGTAGATTTCTCGGACGGAGATAGAGTTTCGTTTAATTTTTCAAAAATTAAACGAAACGCTATCTCCGTCCAAGAAATCTACTGAAAGTGCGAAGGAAAAATATATTTTTCCTTCGCACTTTCAATGCTTTAGAATTAGACCAAACAAAGTATTATTTGCGAATAATATTAAAT
>JBCDFY010000500.1:0-2474 GCA_039176995.1 Bacteroidota bacterium | reverse complement strand
TCATAGTGTTATGTATATATTATTAAAATAATTTCTCATAGAGGCAACCAAATCACCCACATCTGCACATAGGACAATAGCGCGCTATCAGATATTCATAAAATTTAAATCAAAAAAAATTATGTCCTATTCAATTAATAAAATTTTAGCCTTATTCATCTTAGCTGTTTTATTGCAAAACTGTGCAGAAAATGAATTATTGAACACTGCAACCGTTGCCAAAGCTCCTCAAATCATACAGATGGAAAAAGCTACGGAAGTAGAATATCTGGAAGATGCTGAAGTAGAGTCTCGCACACATGTGAGTTTCAATACCCTCAATCAGGCACTAGAATGTACTGGACTTGGAGCGGCTTTAGCATCTGGTCAGAACACTGTTTATGCACCAACCGATGCTGCCTTTGCAAAATTGGGTTTGACCGCTGGTAATATTTGTGAAGCACTGGATACAGAAACATTGAGCAACATTTTACTTTACCACGTTACTACTTCTAATCTAGTTTCTCTTTCCAAAAGAGGGTGTTTGGAGATGGCAAATGGAGATGTCGCTCAGTTAGTTCGCAGATCTCACCGCCTGGAGATTAATGAATCTAGGATCAGCTTACTATTTAACCAAAGAAATGGGAGTGCCTTGTTGCGCTTGTATGTCATCGACAACGTATTGGAAGTTCCTACCGATAATATCGTGGAGACTGCTGCTAGTGTATCCATCTTTGAGTCTCTAGTAGCTGCCGTATTAGCAGCTGATCCTTCAATCGCGGCTGCTTTGTCGGACAACGATGCCGTATTCACAGTTTTTGCACCTACGAATGATGCTTTTAGTGATTTAATAGTTGCTCTAGGAGCTAATTCTTTAGAAGAAGTGGTGGCGACAGTTGGTGTAGATGCACTTTCCACCATTTTGCTTTACCATGTTGTAGATGCTTGTGCTTTTTCTAACAATTTATCGGATGGTTTAGCGATCACTACCCTCCAAGGAGAAGAATTGGTTGTAGATTTAGATAATTTGTCAATACTTGATAAAACCGATGCTCCAGCAGGATTAGTAGTGGATTTGATAGATATCCGCACTGCTAACGGTATTGTCCATACGATTGATAAAGTCTTATTGCCACAGGAAATTATAGATGCACTGTAAGAAAAAAGGAGTCCTTCTCTAGTCCAAACTGCTTTATTCATTTTGGGCTAGAGATGTCCTTCGTTAAAAAATGCCTTTCTAAATCATACTAAAGCCAAATGTATCGTTAGAAAATTTACGAAAATGAACTAGTACTTCCTTGATACAATTCATGGTTTTCGTCGTGTAGCTGCCTAAAACACGTCTTTCTCTCCGATAGCTTCCTTGAAAAGGGAAACAGAAAATCATTTTTAAAAGTCACTTATCATAATCTCTCAACTTCACTACTGTACACTTTTTTCTTGGCTCTTATTGGATTCCAAGTTGTTCATGATAACATCTAAGAACTAACGTATTTTTTACAGTTCAAGAGCGCGTAGAGCACTGTGAGTTGTGAGAAAATCTCTTTGAGAAGCGAGAAAATCCTATTTACTTGTTTTTAAAGAACAAAATTCGCTAAACTTCTTTATACTCTAATCTTAAATCTCTAAACACACCGTAACTATGTCAAAATATGCTGTACAGAAATCCCCTTTTATCGTACCTACCACCGATGGTAAACTCATTGAAGAACACTTTGGCAGAGCAAGTGATGGGAACTCACAGATTAGCATTGCACATATGGTTGCACCACCACACTGGAGTGAACCGTTTCAAACGCCTGAATTTGAAGAATATACGTATATCGTTCGAGGAAAAAAGCAATTTATTATTAATGGTGAGAAGATTATCCTAGAGGCTGGACAGTCCATCAAAATTGAGAAAAATGTGCGTGTTCAGTATTCCAATCCTTTTGAAGAAGAATGTGAGTACCTCGCAATTTGCTTACCTGCTTTCTCAATGGAAAGCGTAAATCGAGAAGAATAAATTATACTCTCAGCGTTTGAGTAGCTTCAAGTGAAAGAATGAATATTACTCCACTATGAGCTTGCTTTTGTAAAATTTTCGATTCAGTTTTTGTACGGCAGCTTCGTACATTCTTTTACTTGCACTGTCTGAAGAAAAAATGCTATTGAATAGGTAGCCAATTGTGTTTAGCTTTACAAAATTGAGGTATCGATCTTGAAGACGATTCATGTTGCTATGATGAATATAAATGCCTTCAGCTGCAGACTCATTCCGACCTTCTGCAGCTACTAAAAAATCCTCACCCTCAAATTTTATGCTTGGATCAACTTGTAAATTCTCATTCAAAAAAATTTCTTTAGTTATTCCTTTCTTCAAATCCTTTGCTGCATAATCGTAAATGTAAAGGACTGGCGAAAATTTGAATTCTTCCTCGAATACGGAGCGAATAATTTGATTTTTCACTTTCGATTCTATGTGGAACGCTTCTAACTCTTTTTCCCAATACGCT
>JBCDFY010000499.1:0-2478 GCA_039176995.1 Bacteroidota bacterium | reverse complement strand
TTTTTTAACGCGACTTCATGGATTCTCCAAAATGTATCCTTTCTAAATTATTATTCAGTATTTGCATACTATTCAATTCTTATCAGATATATTTTCATCCTTCTGGGAACGACTCACCAAATACTCGCGTTATCTCCCACATCACCGAAAATTCCTTCCACTTAGATAGAAAAATGCAATACTTCTGTTGCAACATTACGACTCATTTATCACCTGATGATGTGACGCTAAACATCATACCAAATCGAAATCACCTATGTCATCAAAAAAGAAAACTTACTCTAGTAATCCTTACCTTGCCATGCTTCAAAAAGCTTGGCAATACGCGGACGGACAGCGCAAACGCTTTATATTGATTTATACGATGTTTGGATTAAGTAATTTGGTTGCTGCCTCCTATCCTATCATTTGGGGACTATTTATCAATGAGTTACAACTGAAAGGCACGGATGCTTTACGCTATGCTTGGATATACGCAGGAGCATATTTGGTCATTCATTTGATAGATTGGGCATTTCATGGCACGTCGCGAGTCATGGAACGAGAACTGGCATTCAAAATTAGCCAAAATTACCTAGAAAGTGTGTATCATAAAGCCGTTCATATCTCTGTTGGTTGGCACAAAGATCATCATAGTGGACAGACTATCAATCGAATCAATAAGGCTTATACTGCTTTGAAGAAATTTATGGACACGGGTTTTCGCTATATTCATGCACTTGGAAAATTTAGTTTTGCATTTATTGCCATTCTCTACTTCTCACCACTTTTCGGTGCGATTGCAGTACTCATTGGTGCATTCACTGTCTATATTATTTTCCAATTTGATAAGCACTTTATCAAGGCTGTGGAGGAAACCAATGAACGAGAACATTTGGTCTCTTCTACTCTATTTGATAGTTTATCTAATATTATCACAGTCATCACCCTGCGCTTGGAAAAACGCATGGAGTTAGGCTTATCCAAAAAGGTGAGCCATGTATTTGCTCCCTTCAAAAGAAAAGCAGTGATTAACGAATGGAAATGGTTCACAACGGATATGTTAGTTGCGCTGATTTATGCGATTACGGTGGTTGGGTACATCTATCAGAATTGGACGCCTGGTGAAATTTTTCTTGTTGGTGGGTTAGTTACTTTGGTGGGTTACGTGAATCAATTTAGTAGTGTTTTCCATGATTTTGCTTGGCTCTATACCGAAGTGGTACAATACGATACAGATATGAAAACAGCGAACAATATCACCGACGCTTATGAGCAAGAATATCAAGTTGTGGAAGGACTGGAATTGCCTAAAAATTGGTCGGATATCAAAATTCAAGGCTTGAACTTCTCACACGAAGTAGGAATAGATGCTTCCATTATCAGAGGCTTAAAGGAGGTCGCTATTCGTATTCAGAAAGGACAACGCATTGCTTTAATTGGTGAAAGTGGTAGCGGAAAAAGTACGCTTTTGGCTTTGCTCCGAGGTTTGTATTCCGCGGAAAAAGGAACGCAAATTACTGTTAATCAGCAGCTTTACGATTCCCTAAAAGTGATTAGTAGTCAAGTTACGCTCTTTCCACAAGAGCCAGAGATTTTTGAGAATACAATTGAATATAACATCACGCTTGGGTTACCTTTTGAGCAAAAAGAAATTGAACGTGCAATGAGAATAGTGCATTTCAGCGAAGTTGTGAAGGAATTGCCTAAAGGATTACAGTCCAATATTCAAGAAAAAGGCGTCAATCTTTCTGGTGGACAAAAGCAAAGATTGGCGTTGGCAAGAGGTGTCTTCGTAGCAAAGTTTAGTGATATTATTCTACTAGATGAGCCAACTAGCAGCGTTGATCCAAAAACGGAGGTACAAATTTACGAGCAAATGTTCGAGCAATTTCAGGATAAGGCGATCATTTCCTCTTTGCACCGCTTGCATTTGCTTCCCAAATTTGATTACATCTACGTCATGGACAATGGAAGTGTGGTTGACGAAGGAAGTTTTGATTACCTGTATAGAAATAGTATAGTATTTCAGGAATTATGGCGACATCAGGAAGAGGCGATGTTGGTATAGTTACTGGAGCATCAGCTCTATCTTCTCTGAATAAATACTTTTTCATTTCCTCGGTGGACAAAAGAGAAAGAGAAAATTGTAATTCTGTACTTGATGGTTTTGTAGATTCGCTCTATGCAGCGCATAAAAGTAGTCTTATCAGAAAGTTGTTTGAAGACTCCATTCTAGGTGGTTAGTGTGATTGACTTTAAACATTGCAAATCAAAATTATTAGTGTAATGCGAAGATATTATTCAAGTAAGTATTGGAGCTTGTCCAAACTTTATCGTCCTGATAACCAATATTTTACCCGATAGCTATCGGGTAAAATATTGATTTTCAGTTATATAAATTTTTAGACAAGCTCTTATACTTGATCTGATGTATGTTTGTTGTTAGCTCATTCTGCCGTAAAATTTTCTTTCTATTAGATTAATTTTTAATTTAGA
>JBCDFY010000498.1:0-2483 GCA_039176995.1 Bacteroidota bacterium | reverse complement strand
GAGCGAATCTGGACGATCACAGTGCCTATTTTTCAATTAGAAGACGAAAGAGGACAAAAATTTGAGATTAAAGATGAATACGACGCCTTAAAAATAATCTATACGCTCCCGCAAAACCGCTGTCACAAAATTTACTATCAAATTCAGGCACAGACTGATTTTTTGCCACTTTCTACACTTGCTCTTTTCTGGGAAGAGTTGTTACTACCTTTTGTCGAATATTCAGAAAAAGATACGAAGCTGGCTTTTCAAAAAATAGAAGCGGCTCGACAAGCAGATCAATTTTCGCTTCAGGCGAGGACGAAATTTAGAAAGCAACTACCATACGACCGATATGATAACATGTGGAAATGGATACTTGAACTTGAAGTGAGTACGCGATCTCCTTTATTGATGCAATTTGCCTCTCTACGAGGAAATCCAACTCATCCACTTTCCAAGCTCAAAAAGGGTTTCAATGAGTCAGAAAATCAGCAATATGCTCCTGAATTTGCGCAGGTTTTTGAAGTTCCGGTGCTAGCCGTAGCTTGTGGATTGTGCAGAGTCACGAAGCAACGACAATCCATCGACGTTAGGAATTACTTTCAAGCTGCTTTTCCTGAAACATATGAAAACTGGGAAAATGCCGTACGCACTAAAAACCTAAACCCGATCCACTTTTATCCTCTTCCCATCCATCCTTTTCAATGGAAATTCATAAAAGATCGATTCCAGTCTGATTTGGCAGAAGGACTTATACTCTATTTAGCAAATACGACGATTGATGCACAGGCAAGTATGTCTTTGCGCACCCTGATGCCGACAGCTTTTGGCGCGCCTCATATTAAGTTGCCTATCAATATCCAAACGACCAGTATGATGCGTACGCATTCTCCACCAAGAGTGCATGGTGGTCCAATTCTTTCTCGATTGTTAGACGAAATTTTAGCCAGAGACCTCGAAATTGCGCAATACCTCAAAATTATGAATGAGCCTTTGGGTATCTACATCAAGGACGATGCTTATTATCAAGAAAGTCAAAATCCTTCCTATCATCTCAATGTATTGTACAAGCAAAATCCTGAACACTGCTTAGCGGAGGATGAAATCTATGTACCACTAAGTGCTGCTTTTGAATTTTCTCCTTTCACCAACCAGCCTTTAATTATTGATATTATGCAAGCAAATGGTATAGAGCATAATCAAGAGGCTTTGAATTACTTTCAGGATTATGCTTGGAAAGTCATCCGCTCGCAAATTGGATTGTATGCAGCGTATGGCATTGCACTGGAAGGGCATCAACAGAATACCGCTTTGGTTTTTAGTTTGGATGGCATAATTCAACATACCGTTGTTGGAGACCTCGCTGGTGGTGTAGAAATTTATGAACCTATCTTACAAATGTGTGGTTGGAACATCAAACAGGACATTCACCCGACCAAAAAGCACATTTTTGAGGAAGGAGAAATCCCTGAACAACAGCTGCTACATACCATCATCAACTACCATTTATTACCCTTTGCAGTCATCTTATCTGACTCTTATTCCATAGCCTTAGAACAATGCTTGGATATCATTTCTGCCATGATTTCAGAGACTATTAGTATTTATAGAACCCAGCCAAGGCATCTCACTCATGAATCGGATGTATCTGTTTATAGAAAGGAGTTAGAGCGCATAGAACGAGTACTATTGCGAGAAGATGTGCAAGTAAGAAGTCTTCTAAAAATGAATCTGGCGGGTGTTTATCAAAGTATTTACACAAGTGCTCAGAATTTATTTCGATCTGTAAATGAGGTTGTTAGTAGCTAAATTACAGAATACCTAATAAAGGAAGGCTCTGACTAAATCAGAGCCTTTTCTATTGGTGCAAGCATTTACACCAGAAAAAATTAAAATTAAATAACGGAAATTCAAACTATAAGAATGCTACCACCTTCCGATGGTAGCTTCATTCGAACAAGTATAAACATCATTGAGTATGATGTGGCTTTCTCAAAACGTAAATTCAAAATAATACTTCTCTCCTTGTTTTTGAGGTAAGTTCATTCTGCTTCTGGAGTAAAAGAAAGGCTCTTAGGAAGAGCCTTCTTTTTTACAACAAGCGATAATTCGCACCAAGTGGAAAATTATCTTCAACAAATAAATAGATCCTCTTCAATTAGAAAGCGACCATCGTCCGCCAATGGCAGCACTTATAGAATCAAAGTTTTGGCAAACCTTATTTTTATTTAGATTAGATTAAAATAAGATTACGGTAGCAAAGATAAATGCTAGGTTTGGAAATTTATATACTTACAGTTAGGTATAGGTAGGTGAGGAATGGGTATCAAGGAATTACATTTTATCAGAATTAGAAAGAATAACAACCAGGAGAGTTGCACCTTATCATTTAGACTATATTAAAACTGGTTTAAATTTGTTCGCTGCGATTATAAATACAGTGTAAACTAAGTTTTATGCAATTTTTAACCAGAGGAGTTTGAGGAAGAAAAGCGGTTTTT
>JBCDFY010000497.1:0-2498 GCA_039176995.1 Bacteroidota bacterium | reverse complement strand
CTACGGGTGGTTGATGCTTCCATCATGCCAAAAATTGTTTCTGGCAACACCAATGCGCCCGTCTACATGATCGCCGAAAAAGGAGCAGATTTTATTTTGGGTAGGCAAAATAAAAAACAGCAAGCGAAGCAATCGAAGGAAGGCATTACTGTTTGATAGCTGTAGTGTATATCCTTGTCATCATCTCAACTACTTCTCGTCAATAATACGAACATGAGGAATAGTACGCACTAGGTCTTCCAAATTCGTTACATGACTTTTCGTCAGTAGTAAGTGATGAAGCCTGGGCATCTGCTTAATGTCCAATGGAATAACACTTATTTCATTTTTGTGTATCCATAGATTACCAACACTTTTCATGCCTAAAATCGCTGGTGGGAAAGTCTTTAGCCTATTGTTGGCTATCGAAAAAAAAGTGACATTTTTAAGATTTGAAAAAGAAGATGGAATGGTGTTGAGTTGATTATCCGATAGATTTAGAGACCATAGGCTGGTCAAATCTCCTATTTCGGCAGGCACCGACTTCAATTTACAAAAACCAAGATTTAATACCCGCAGCTTTTCTAGCTTACCAATTGTGGGAGAAATTTTGGTTAATTGACTAGCATTAGCAAGAATCATTCTGAGTTCTTTGCAAGCTTCTATTGCTGGTGGCAACTCAGTGATTAAAGAACCTGAAATATCCAAGACCCGTAAATTTATGAGTTGTCCAATATCGGAAGATATACGACTTGTTCTGGTATTTCGTAGGCCCAACTTATAGACTTTTTCAGGATGTTGCAATGCCTCTTTCATTGATCGAGCAATAATCATATTGGCTTTGCTCATAGTATCTTTCAAGAAGGGTAGCACAATCTCATTTGCAATTCTAGATAGGTGGTATGACTTGAATATTGCAACTGAATCCATGTTCAAATATTCGACTTCAATATCGCTCCTTTTAAAATTTGTTATTGTTCGTTCATAATCCAAGCCGTCAATGTTTTTCCTAGTTTTGATTGTTCCGCCATAGGGCATGTGTGCGTTGAAATAGTAAGCGTCACTTTGAAAATCAGCTAAATTCAATAGCGGAAGTAGTGCTGTGAATTCGCTGGTATCAAAAAGGACATGATATTGCTCTGTTTGACCAACCGTGATCTCTATAGAATCTCTTTTCACCAATAGCGTAATTGGAGGAGTCGAATTTTGCGTATTTTCTATTGTTCTCAATACACCTCCTAATTCAAGTTCGAAGGGTAGCACTGTTTTTGTTGGCTCTTCCTTTACAACACTTTTACCACAGTCAAAACTGTTTAAAATGACTTCTCCTACTGCTTGATAAGTAGAAAATTTATCGGCTTCGCACGTCAGAGTTACTACAAAAGCCTTATCATTCCTAATGAAGTAATACTGCTCGAATTGCAAGCGCAAAGTGCCTTGATCTGCTTGATAGACCATTTTGTGATATTCCTTATCTTCCAGATTTATTCGCCGACTTTCCAGTATTTCCCCATTTGTAGCCATTGTTTCAATCTGACGCTTAGATAGGTCAGCGTAGGAAGACAAATCTAGATTGAAAGTAGCTATGTCCTGAATAAGTACATTGATATTCTCTCTGAAACGATCTTGTTCTGATTCTAATGGAGCAAATAAAAATAGCTGCGCTCCCATAGTTCCACTATCATCTGGTGTCCACGATTCTGGATATTGGATGGTGAATAAATCAGATTGATAAGTCTTCCACTTCTGATTCACTTCACCCGATTTTTCCATGTCCTGAGCAAAGCCTTTGATACTAAACAGCAAGAGTAGCAGAAAGGGAATATGACTGTATTTCATTGGGTATTGTTTTTCATTAGAAGATGTCTCTCTGAGTCAGTTTACAAAGAATGGTAGTGCTTTGTTACATAGAAGCGCAGTAATCTGTTGTAATATTTTCCAATTTCGGTGCTAAGCTACTAACTGGATTGTTGGATGACTCACAAACTGTGACTGCCGCGACTTTCCTTTTTCTGTTTTTGTTTACGTATTCAAAGTAAAAATAAGTAAACACAATGCCTAGGAGAGATACTTACCACGAACACGTAAAAGAAGCAGTTCAAAAAGATAATTGGGATGTAACTGATGATCCCCTTTTACTGAGCAGAGGAAATGTAAATTTATCTACAGATTTAGGAGCAGAAAAGATTATAACTGCTGAAAGAGGATTGGAAAAAATCGCAATAGAAATTAAAAGTTTTCTTCGTAGTTCTCTAGTAAACGCCTTTCACGAAGCAGTCGGGCAATATCGAAATTATCGCCGTGTTTTAAGACGAAATAATAGTGAGAGAGTGTTGTATTTGGCTGTACCATAAAAGACTTATAAAATATTTCAAGAAGAGATTTTTTACATGGAAGGAATTGAAGAAGATAAAATTAATTTATTGGTGTTTAATGTTGAAAGAAGAGAAGTAGTATCATGGATAAAATACTAGAATATCAAACAGCTGTAAAAACGATTATCCAGGATTATGTATCAT
>JBCDFY010000496.1:0-2510 GCA_039176995.1 Bacteroidota bacterium | reverse complement strand
TCCAATTCTTTTTTTTCATAAGCTTGGTCTATTTTTCTTAATGCAAAACTAAGCCTATTTTTTTTCTTCCTCACAAATTGTCATGTAGTGTGGTGATAGAGGCTAAATCTGTTGGAATGGGGATGTAGATCAGATAGCTTGGATTGATTTTACTGATATTTTGAATTTGGCAAATTAGATTGTATTTTCTTCAATTAACTTATCTTTGTAAGTAAGACATTCAAAGTATAATATTCAATATATGGCGAGAGACTCAATACATGATGCGGTTGTGATTGCATTTCAAAAAGACAAATGGAAAATCACAAATGACCCGCTTACCTTCAGAGTAAATAAGAACAGAGTAATGGTAGATTTAGGCGTAGAGCGAATTATTGGAGTCGAAAAAAACAATAACAAAATTGCTGTAGAAATTAAGTCCTTTACTTCTGATTCTACTATTCATGCTTACTATGAAGCACTTGGACAATACATTTTCTACTCTGATTTGTTAGACTTCAAAGAAAGTAATCGAAAACTATATCTAGCGATCCCAGAAGATGCTTATAAAAGACTTCAAAAAAATGATTTGATCAAGCTTAGTTTAGATTGACGATCTGTTCGTTTAGTACTTATTAGTGTTAAGGAAAAAAAGATTGTAGAATGGATAGAATAGAAAAATATCAACAAATTATAAGAGAAGAGCTTCAATATCAGTTGGAATTAGGTTACTCAGACATGCCTAATATTAAATATAAATTGATAGAAGATGGTTTCCAATTTATTGTATTGGCGGTAGGTTGGCATGAAAAAGAGTATATTCACGACCTATGGTTTCATTTAGAAATTATAGAAGACAAAGTTTGGATATTTGAAAATAATACGGACTATCAATTAGGTAAGGCACTCACTACCAAGGGTATGGCTAAGGATGATATTTTGGTGGCTTGGTTAGATAGAGGAGAAAATACTTATACAAAAGCTTTGGCTGCTTGATAGTGTGATACTTTGAGAGAAAATCAAAATATAAAATGAAACGACCGCGGTAGTTATATCATCAAAAGACATTCCAAAATCCCAGGCTACAAAGTCTTCAATAATACCTCATATTTTTCCCACAGCCATTCCTTATTTTTCATAGGTTCTAGTGCTGCTAGCTTGTCTTTAAATTTTAGGTGCTTAGCTCGGATTTGGTAGCGTGGTTTCAATTTTAAGTCTAGCAATAGTTTGGCGGTGCGTACAAAATTGGTGTAGCTTAGGCGGTGTTCTTCGCTCATTTGTCGTTTGCGTTTCAACAAATTTTTGATGGATTTAACGAGTGCGTAAAAGGGTTCGACTTCTTCTAATTCGTAAAAGACTTTCAACTGCATGGTTCTTGCCGAAGCTTGGTAGAAGACATTATTAAACTCTATTTTTTGGAGTAATCCCAGCGTTTTGTTAAAGTTCCCTTTGGCAAAATACAACATCGCCAATTGATGGTCGATGGTATTTTGTCGCTCGTCCGCTTTCAAAGCGTATTGATATTTTTTGATGAACTGTTCCGTCCACTCGTAGGCTTTCAATCGAATCCCCGTTGTGCTGGCATTGATAAAGCTCCACATCGTCAGGTAGCCATGCTGTAACAATAAGTCCTGCTGGATCAGTACTTTATAAATGGCTAAGATTTCTGCGTAGTAATTGCTGCGCCCAAAATTGATTTGTCGAACACTGAAATTGAGCATATAGGTGTACAAATGGCGACGCTCGGATGGCGGTAAAAGGCTGGCGTGTGCTTGCAATCGTGCCTTGAGGATATTGTAACCTGCCGCAGAAGGATTGGTCAAAAATTGATAGGCTTGGTAGTAAATTTCAAGGCTTGGATAGGCAGCATAGTAGGCTTTATTCAATTCGTATTCCTGTAGTGCAACGGCTATGAACTTGGCATGATATTGCTCCTTTAGCATAGTCGATCGACTCACCATTTCACAGGCAATCCTAAATTTGTTACACAGGTAATAAACATCTAGGCTGTCACTCATTTTTTGTAAGTTCTCATCGTATTGACGCTGATTGTGGATGAGTGCAAAGCGATCTAGCTGTTCGTAGACGGCGTAAGCTTCTTGGAAAAATTGGTAGCTTCTGGTATCGACTCTTTCCTTGATTTTTGCCGTTTTTTTGATGATTCTGGGTAACGGACGATGCAAATTCCTTTCCATCAAGGCTTCCATCAAATAGCTTTGGTGTAGCAGCTCGTGTCCAGCTATTTGCTGTTGTACTAGAAAAGTATAGGCTAATTGCAGCAGGTCAGAAATGACATTATTGAGTTTAAGTTCTTTGTAATCCGTACTTTGAAAAACCGCTACGTATGCCGCTCGTTTGGATACTTTTTCCTTTTCCTCCAATAGATAGCAACACAACTTCCTCACTTTTTCATTGGTATTGAAAAAATCGGTATGCACAAAGACATTAAACTGTTGAAGCTCTCGCTCAGAAAATTTTTCTAGCAGTTCTATTAAAAAAGTATTATTCATTTTAATGTTTGACAAGTCCGT
>JBCDFY010000495.1:0-2523 GCA_039176995.1 Bacteroidota bacterium | reverse complement strand
TCGCTAAATCTAGAATTTCATTGACCAATTGAAGGAGTTTTTGGCTGTTCTTTTTGACCAAAATGATCAATTTTTGCTCTTTTTGCGCTAATCGCTTAGATTTTAGAGCCAGTTCAGCGGGACCTAAAATCATTGTCAGTGGCGTGCGCAATTCGTGGGAGACATTAGCAAAGAAATTGGATTTGATGCGATCCAAGCTGCGTAATTCTTCGGCTTGTTGCTCTATTTTTTGCTTTTGTGATCGTAGTTCTTGATTGAGTTTGTTTTTATTTCGGTAGGCTCGAAACAATAAGAATCCAAAGAAAGACAAAAAAACTAAGCCCCCAATCAGTAAGTTTTGACGAGATCGTTGTTGCTCCAATTCCAAATCTTTTTGCTGAAGATCATACTTCGTTTCCCATTCCGTAATCAAGGACAGTTTTTCGGTTTGTAGCACGGAATCTCTTAGTGCCATCCATTTTTCGTAGTGCTCTAGAGCTTTGGTATCATCGCCTTTTTCTTTATAAACTTGTGCGTATAAATCATGTCCAGTGAGTAGCAGTTTAGTTTCAATTAGATTAGCACTATCTAACATTTCGATGGCTTTATTCCATTGTTTTCTTTCTTTATAGGTAAAATGCAGTCGAAAATAATAGTGCTGAACAAGTTGGGGAAATGTTCCTAATCTAAGGACTTTTTGGAGTGCTTGTCGAATATAAAATTCCTCTGCTGCCCAATTTTCTAGTAGTGACTGATGAATAGATTTCATAATCAAAACCTTCAATTCTGCTCGAATGTCTTGAAAGTTTTCTAGCGTTGTTTCTGCTTGTTGAATGAGGAGTTGGAAGGAATCTAAACTTCCTGTATTTCGATACATATCAGCATATCGAAGTAAAAAAGATAAATACAAACTGGTGTCTTGACTGGCTTCGAGTGGTTTCAAAGCTCTTTCATAGGCATCTTGTGCCACATTCGTATTGAGCAAGCCTTGATGATAATTGTAAATACCCGAGATATCTTCTGTGTAAGCATCTGCTTGTAGGATTAGCAATTCCTGCCCTTTTTCTTTCGCTTGGGTGTAAGCTTTAGACATGTAATTAAGTGCTTCTTCGTAGTATTTGGATTTCATGGCGGCTATCCCTATTTGGAGGTAAACAGCAGGAAGCAATGCTTCTAACTGGTACTTCTCCGCCAGTGTCAATGCCTCTTTTGCTACGGTATAAGCACTATCGAAATGAAAGAAATAGTAATGATTTTCTGCTTCGGCGAGTAACAGACGGGCAAGATCAGGGTGCGCTGCCTGTACCTGAGCGGTTATGGCACCATCACGGAGCAACCTTAGACTTTCCGTCTGCTGTCCAGTCCGCATCAGAAGATCGCTCTGCTGTAAAATTTGTTCTAGCGGCTGGCTGATTCCCGCCTGATTGGTCAGCAAAACTACTGTTATAACTATGCCAAGTGCAATTTTTTTCACATGTATAGCGTGGGTATCTTAATAATGTTGGCAAAAATAACATTTGTAACGCAGAAGAAATAAATTTACATTTTTAGCTCGACTTTAGCCCTTTGCTATTAGCTGTTGGCTTGTATCGTAAGTGCTTACAAATCAGTACGATAAATTTACTTATACGACTAATTTTTTTCTGTGAATCCATCTATCTATACCATTTTATTAGCAGTTGGAGCAGTACAAGGCATTGTACTTGGCTTTTTGCTGTTTTCCCAATCCCTGAACAATAAACTAGCGAATCGAATCCTTGCGGTTTTACTATTTTTGATGTCTTACCGACTACTGTTGGAAGCAGGCTACGCTTACGGATTGGGATGGGTGAGTAATTGGTCTTATCAATTATTGTTTGAGTATCATTGGCTGTACGGGGCATTGATTTTTTTCTACATTAGGGCTTACTTTCAGCAAAAAATCAATTGGAGCGGTAATGATTTATGGCATTTCGTACCCATCACGATAGAATTGCTATTTAGTAATTGGGTCAAAATACAGAATTTCTACTGGGATGGAACGGTAGAAAGTCTGAGCGCATTCGGGAATTGGAGCTATCAAGTATGGGAGCATACGCCAATCCAATTTTTAGTCGCAGGTCTCCTAATTTTGTTTTATGCAAAGGCATCTACTCGATTGATTCGCAGATTGCAGGCAGAGGGAAAAACTATTGTGAACGATCAGGGACTCAGGTGGATCAATAAGATATTGCTGGTTTATCAATCCTTCTCTATTTTACTGATTGCTTTCGTCTTGATAGACTACTTCTTTTTTGACTATGCGTTCAACTCTTTCTTCCAGTTTCCAGTCTACGTGGTGATGGCAATTTTGACCTATTGGCTAGGGCTGCAAGCCTACCTTCGACGCAATGAAATTGTTGTCAAGCCAACGCTACCAACCGATAAGTTGAATCAGTTAGAGACTATTGCTCGCCAAATAGACGATGTAATGCGTAGTAAGCAATTGTATTTGAACCCCAATCTCAGCCTATCTGATCTCGCCGATGAGTTAGCACTCAAATCTTATCTTATCACCAAAACACT
>JBCDFY010000494.1:0-2524 GCA_039176995.1 Bacteroidota bacterium | reverse complement strand
TGGTCTTCTTGATTGGTGATCGCATTGAAGGCATCGGAACCAAACTCAGTAAACAGTATAGGTTTATTCAGTTTATCTTTTACCACTTGAAACATATCGCCAAAAGATACGCCACGATAAGTGTTTGTACCATATATGTCAATGTCCTTGCACTCTTCTGCAATGATGTCTATGAATAGCACATCTCCATTACAAATGGCAACAGGGTGATTTTGATCTATGGATTTTATTTTCCTTGTTGCCTCATTCATGAGACGATACATCGGGCGTCCACGTTTTTCACCGATATAGGCTTTCTCTTCATCATCATCTGGAAAATCCTCTGTTTCTGCACCTGCCCAAAATAGACCATAGTTATTTTCATTACCTAACAAAAAGAGTAGTAGACCAGGTGTATTTTTGTAGGTCTTCGCTAGCTCTGTCACTTCAGATAGTAGCAAATCCTGCGTCCTACGATCACTGTAATCTGTTACAGGCACCCAAGCACCATCGATCGTCAAACCATAGCGACCGAAGGCATGATTCAGCATGGTATAAATCCCATACTTTTCGTAGATGTATTTGATCCATTTAGGCTGCACGCCAGTGTATTGTCGAATGACGTTAACGCCCATATTTCTTAGCAATGACATTTCCGCATCCAAAGCGGCTTTGATGACATCATCGGGCTGCGTCCATAGGCTGTAAGTGACCGTCGTACCAATGGGAAAATAATCCCAGTTCATACCGTTGATGATGAGTGGCTCACCATTCACTAGGAGCTTTGTACCTGTATTGTCATCTATTAATCTTACTGAATTGGCTTGCCCAAAAAGGCAAGTAGCAGATAGGATAAAAAATAAGGAAAGTAAGTTGTGTTTCATCGTCGTTTTATTTTTACGGAAGCGGTGTCGCCATTCCGAATTGAGTGTCGTAAAATTACTGCCGCCAGAATATAGGCAATAAGAGTTGCTTGCCACAGTTGTGCCATGACACCCAAAATTGATGTGTCTAATCTTGAAGATGAAATAGCATATTGATTTCTACTTCCATCTTCTTAGGAATGAAAAATAAATAAACGCTAAGAGCTTGACGTCGGTATTTTTTCTGTTATCAAGGCGAAAAACGTAGGTATAACCTTAGCTAAGGCGAGGATTTTCAACATTCGCGTAGTGGTGCAAAGCAGAAAAGATTTAGTATCTTTTCAACGAAGTGAACCGCTAGCGGATGAGATGCCTAAAGAAAAAGAGCAAGTCAAGAATTAGCAGTTATTTAATTTTCATTCTTTATCAAGAAAGTTGTGTTTTATTTGCCCATGAACGGATTTCGGCAATCCCTACCTTTTTGCTCTGAGCGTATTTGATACTGGATTGCGTTTCTAATGAAATGTTGCTTATTTACCCCTATGCGGCATGTAATCGAAAATACTTAATGTTTTCGATCTCATACAAATGTAATTTATTTATACCTAACAGTAGACATTAACTAGACATTTTTACAAAAAAAAGGTTTTCAATGTCTTATGAACATTGTTGCCAAAAGTATTAATAAATTAGGTTTAATGTACTATAAGCAGTCGATTATTAGGCGTGTTCGTTTCTTGTAAAACAAAAGATGGATTCAATATTCGACGATCAAACTGTTTTAATACCATATTGCTATTGTTGTAGACGGAATGCTTTGGTAGGATGGTTAATTCAATATTTCATACTAGTGTGTATTTTTGATCACTTTCAGTCGTAAGTGCTCAACCGAATGGATGATGACGGGCAATTATTTAGCTTTAAATAAAACGCCCGATGAATCCTCTATACACTTTGGTTGAATAGCTAATTCTGTTAACTTTGTAAAATGGAAAGATTTTTCAACACGGCTGGACCTATTTCCACGGATATTCACTATTACATAGATACGAGGGAGCGCTGGGATTTTGAAGAGGTTCTCTTTTTAATTCAAGCAAGAAAATATTTTGTATTACATGCGCCTAGACAAACTGGAAAGACTAGTGCATTGCTTGCTCTGATGCGTCAATTGAATAGTGATGGGCAGTATGATGCAGTTTATGCTAATGTTGAGACTGCACAAGCAGCGAGAGAAGATGTGAATGAAGGGATAAAGGCAGTTTGCTTGTCCATTGCTCACAGGCATGAAATGTATATCAAAAATGGTCTATTAATTAATAATTGGGACAAGATTTTTGAAAAAAGTGGTTCGCAATCTGCTGTACGGACTCTTTTATCTTTTTGGGCGAGTAACACGGAAAAGCCCGTTGTTCTATTCCTAGACGAAGTAGATGCTTTGATTGGAGACACCTTGATTTCCTTACTTCGTCAATTGCGCTCAGGCTACGATAGTCGCCCCAATAATTTCCCAATTTCCATCGTGCTATGTGGTGTCCGAGATGTTCGAGATTATCGAATTCATTCTTCCAGTACAAAAGAAATCATTACAGGTGGCAGTGCATTCAATGTCAAAGCAGAATCTTTGCGCTTGGAAAATTTTTCCAAAGCACAAATCCAGCAACTATACGAATAACATACTGCTG
>JBCDFY010000493.1:0-2527 GCA_039176995.1 Bacteroidota bacterium | reverse complement strand
TTGGGATGCCGAAGTCAAGCAGCTCCGAATTCACAAACTTCCACCTTGGTGGCAAAGCAATTGGGCGTATGCGATCTATATCAATCTTCTAATTTTTTTGATCTACAAAGTGTATAAATACCAATTAAATCGCCAATACATCTACCAAGAAGCCTTGAAATTAAAAGAGATAGATGAATTCAAGTCGCATTTCTTCACCAATATTTCCCACGAATTCCGAACGCCTTTGACCATCATTTCTGGTATGACAGACCAGGTACTTAGCAAACCTGAAAAATGGTTAGAGAAGGGATTAGGCATGATTAAGCAGAATACCCTGACACTACTACAACTGGTCAATCAAATTTTAGAGCTGCGAAAATTAGAGCACAAGGAATTAAATCTCCAACTGTTGCAAGGTGATATTATTCAATATATCCGCTACATCAGTGCACCCTACCAGTCCTATGCTGAGAATAAGAACATCCAATTTCACCTTGATTCAGAACCTGCTAGCTTGGAAATGGACTACGATCCAGAGAAGATGCTTCGAGTAATCTCCAACCTACTGTCCAATGCTATAAAATTTACGCCCGAAGGAGGGCGAATTTACCTACAGCTTAGTCAACGTAAAAAAGAGCTGAAGATCGAAGTTCAAGATACTGGTATTGGCATTAGTGCCAGTAGTTTGCCTCACATTTTTGATCGCTTTTATCAAATTGAGCGCCCTAAAGAAGCCAATCCTCAAGGAAGTGGTATTGGTTTAGCACTTGTCAGAGACTTAGTAGAGTTGATGAAAGGGAAAATAAAAGTGACCAGTGAATTAAATAAAGGAACGAGCTTTGTCATTCAATTGCCCATTACCCAAACTGCAAGACTTCAAGGTGAACAGCCCAAGTCCATTGAATACTATCCAATATCGGTAGCCATGGAAGAAGATTCCCTCGACACAAAGAGCCATACAGAGCTGCCGCGTTTGCTGATTGTGGAAGACAATGCAGATATGCGACAGTTGCTGATCGCTAGTTTAGAAGAACACTACCAAGTACAAATCGCTAGAAATGGTCAAGAAGGCATAGAGCAAGCCATAGATCAAGTGCCTGATCTCATTGTCAGTGATGTCATGATGCCCCTAAAAGACGGCTATGAATTGTGCGATACGTTAAAAAAAGACTTCCGAACAAGTCATATTCCAATTATCTTATTGACGGCAAAGGCTGACATAGACGCTAGATTGAGCGGTTTGGAAAAAGGAGCAGATGTCTATTTAGCCAAACCTTTCTCCCAAAAAGAACTTTTGCTACAAATTGCCAATCTACTGAAAGTAAGACAACAGTTGCAAGAACGCTATAGTCAGCTTGGAGCAGTAGCCGTTTCAGATAATGTAGAAGATGAATTCTTACAAGGGGTTCGACAAAGCATAGAAGCCAATTTGGAAGATGCTGACTACGATACTGTACAGTTGTGCAAAGCAGTAGGTCTAAGTAAAACACAACTGTACAGGAAACTCAAAGCATTAACAGGTTTTTCAACGGCGATCTACATTCGTTCCATTCGCCTGAAAAAAGCCCAAGAACTTTTAATGACCACCAACTTAAATATCTCAGAAGTAGCCTATGCCGTAGGCTTTAAAACACCCAAGTATTTTTCGAGTGCTTATGCTAAAGAATTTGAAATCGCACCGAGTGCGGTGGCTAGGAAGACTTTGAATTAGGTGGAGCATTACATTAGAAGGATAAGCAAATCTTACAAATCACTCTTACCGCCCATCGCAGCTTCGCTGCTCGGGCGGGAGGAGGTTTTAAGGGGCAGACACAAAATGATGTTCCACATCATTTTGTGTCTGCCCTTTAAGAAACCTTTGCCGCGAGTTGCTGAAGGCAACGATGCGGCTTTTTGTAGAATTGCAAAAATTGTAAAAGAACCATTTACCCTAATATCAAAAGTAGCTCACACTTTTGTTTTCAAAAAGAAACGCCAAGCGAGGCTATCTGTCCATTTCCCCCCAAATTTCCCAAAAATGGCATAATAAGAGGAACATTTGCAACAATAAGAGGAATACTTTTCCGCAGTTTCCCTCACCTTTGTACCATTAGTTGCAGCAATTGTAGTCGACTACAATCATTATTTACAACAACACATTTACGGTTGTCTAGAATCTGATATATCCTTTATTCTATCATTGGATGTAGCAGCAAACCTGCTTCCTATTGCAAGGAAGTAAGGCTGATTGTTAACGCACATTTTCCAACGCATTATTAGCGTATAGTGCTTGCGCTAAGACAAAAATTTATTAAATGAACAATACGCATTCTTTTCCACTCCGCAACACCAACTTTAACCACTTTGGTCTCTGCACAAAAATACTTTCCCTCTTTTTCCTGATTGCATTTAGCTATACACTTAGTGCGCAAGAAACCATTTGGAACGGTTCACAAAGCTCCAATTGGGGAAACTCTAGTAACTGGAGTAATGGCGTGCCAGGTAGTAATGATCAGGCGATCATTCGAAGTAGTAATAATGACCCAATCATTGAAAATGATGGTGA
>JBCDFY010000492.1:0-2532 GCA_039176995.1 Bacteroidota bacterium | reverse complement strand
TACCAAATTAATGCTATCCGTCGTACCACTGGTAAAGATGATTTCGTCCGTCGAATCTGCGTTTAGGAAACGACGTACTTTTTCCCTACCCGCTTCAAAAGCATCGGTTGCCTCTTGACTCAAACCATAGACCCCACGATGTACATTGGCGTGTTGATGCTCGTAATAATGCTCCAGCGCATCCACAACTACATCGGGTTTCTGACTGGAAGCGGCATTATCTAAAAAGACAATGGGCTTACCATTCATTTCGCGCTCTAGAAGTGGGAATTGTTTTCTAATTTTCTGTATATCAATTGCTTGCTTTGTTGCTTGCATGTTTGAATATTTCTTTTTTGTAGTTGTTTAACTACACAGTACATATAGTTTTTAGAGTAATCCTTAAAAGCGTTTTCAGAAGGGTACAAACTTTGTAGGCTTCGTTAGGTCGCATCTCAAAAACCTTTTAAGGTGGGTTTTTGAGATGCTCGGAGGGGTTGTTAAAGGAGAAAAACGTCAAAAATCAATCATTTTTGACGTTTTTCTCCCTTAAAAATTCCCTGAGCAGAAAGTTTTTCACCTTTGGAAAAAAAACTTTCTGCGATTTTCAAATACAAAGCTTTCATCTTTTAGACTTTGTACCTTTTCGGAGAACCGTTTTGTAGTTAAAAGCAGTGGAGATAATGTGATCTATGTGAAAACAACCTATGTGACTATTGTGGTAAAGACGATTCACAGCCTAACCATTAAACTTTGCGTATAGCTCACTTCTGGTGCTAATAATCTTTCTACTTCGCCTGTCTCTTCGTTTACTATGTCTTGATAGTCTCCTTTTATCTTTTTCAGAAGTTGCTCACGCTCTTTTTTTACTTGTTTCAGATGCTTCATATCAGAAGAAATATGATTCCAAATCACATCATTAGAATAATCGTATGTTCTGCGATTAGAGATTATTAGTTTTGCTTTCCCGAACTCAAAATTCTCTATGCCTTGTTCCGCTGCTCGGTAACAAGTTTCTTCTTTTATCTCTTGCATCAAAACTTTCAAATAAGTCTCATATCGCTTAAATTCTACATAGACTTTCATCAAATCATAGCGATCATCTCTAATAATCTGGAAGGCATCTTCTTTTGCTAATTCTTCTATGGCAGACTTATCTAAATCTCTGTTGATCTCACCAATGGCTTTGACTATTTTTGACATGATGATATTGTTTTCAAATTCGTAACGACCAAACTTGTTTGGTCTGACAACAGCACCGAACAAATTCGGCGGCTACAAAACTTTCACAAATCGTTCTGTATAAATTTTCCCTTGATCCTCCACCAATACAATGTAAGTCCCACTACTCAAATAAGCAATATCAATCGGACGATCAGCAGGAAAAACACCTAATAGTTTACCATTCAAATCAAAAATCTGAACATTGCCATCTGCTTGACTTGGAAGTTCTACAACGATATAATGACTGCTAGGATTTGGGAATATATGCAGTTCTGCTTTCCTCGCTTGGTCAAAACTCACATAAGCTACATTGGAGTATGTCTTTTGACCATCAAAGTCTATTTGTTTCAAGCGATAATAGTTGTTCTTTGCAGGAAATTGATCTAAAAATTGATAATCTAAAACTTCTAAACTCATTCCTGCACCTTCCAACACTCCGATTAACTTCCAATCTTTTGCATCTTCACTTTTCTCTACTTCAAAACGATCATTTTCTAGTTCAGACAGCGTTTCCCATCGGAGTAGAACGCTGTTTTTATTCTTTTGGGCTTTGAAAAAGGCTAATTCTACGGGTAGAACAGGGTCGCAAATGGGAGCAGAAGGTTCAATGATATTTTCCATAACTATGACTTCTGTTCCTGGATTTACTTGTAACTCTCCATCTGGTGCTTCCACTAGGACTTCTTCTGCGCGTATTAAAATGGATGCATTTAAATTAGCAAATCCTCTTAAACGCCAAACACCTCTGAAAACGATTTCAGAAGTAGAAGAACTACTTCCACTTGATTTGATAACAATATCTGTATTCAATAAAACATCTCCATCTGTCACAAAAGCACCATCCACAATCAAATCATCCAATAGTTCAATTTCTCCCACATTTTTAAAGTAGCAAAAGGAAAAAACAGATTCATTATTGATTATTTTGAAACTGCCATTCAACTGGGTGATACACATATTGGCATTGCTTGTGAGAATACCGTTTGTACCGATAATGTTTTGCCCTTCAACCTCTACAACAGCAGCAGGATAGTTATTAAATTTAGTATCAATTTCTAGACCTAATTTAGACGTTACTGTTCCACAATTATCAAAGATCAAATTATTGGTTAAGGGGACTGATTCTGGAAGTTTAAATACAAATACAGCTTCTATCGTACCTTGATTGATGATTCTTCCATCACCACTTGTTGTAATTTCATCCACTTGAGCTGTCACACCGCTTGCAATAATCAAAGTACCATCGCCTACGAAATCAATATCAATTGCGGTGTTTTGATCTGTAGCTAAACAAATCACATCACCAGTATCAATCGTTAAGTTCGTAAC
>JBCDFY010000491.1:0-2547 GCA_039176995.1 Bacteroidota bacterium | reverse complement strand
AAACGAAAGCATCGCCCATCAAAACCTTTCGCGTTGATGTACCCAAATGTAGCATCATTGACGCAGTTTGAATTGTTCTCAGAGGCGATTGATGCTTTGAATTATCCGACCGCGTCAATTGTATTACTGGATTTGAAGGAAGAAGCCGTAACTGTCCATTCTATTGCACCTCAATTGAAACAAATTGGACTTATGTTACCTTACACGCCTTTGTATGAATTGTTATTGCGACAATTTGGAAAAGCCATTGTAGCGACAAGCGGTAATATCAGCAATACGCCCATTATTTTTGAAGATGAAAAGGCAAAAAAAGAACTCAGTCGCATTGCTGATTTTATATTGACCAACAATCGAAAAATCGTCGTGCCACAAGACGATAGTGTGATTAAATTTTCTCCGTTCACTAGGCAAAAAATTGTACTGCGACGCTCCAGAGGACTTGCCCCAAGCTACATCAATGCACATTTAAAAGTAGCCGATGTCAGCATTTTAGCAATGGGAGCAATGCTTAAAAGTACATTTAGCCTCCAACATCAAAACAACATTTATATCAGTCAATATCTAGGAGATTTACAGCAATTTGATACTCAGCAAAGCTATCAACATACGCTAAATCATTTTTTAAATCTATTTGATGCGAGGGTGGAAAAGATTTTGTGTGATAAAAACAAAGATTATTCTTCAAGCCGTCGTGGAGAGGAATTGGCGGAGAAAATGAATATTCCAATTCATGCTATTCAACACCATATTGCTCATTTCGGTGCAATTTTAGGAGAGCACCATTTAGTACATTCTGATGCACCAATCTTAGGCGTGATATGGGATGGTACAGGACTAGGGGATGACAGTCAGATTTGGGGAGGTGAATTTTTTAAATATGAAAAATACGATTTTTTGCGCTGCGCGCATTTTGACTATTTTGACTTTATATTAGGGGATAAAATGCCCAAAGAACCTAGAATTTCTGCGCTCTCCGCTTGCTGGCAAATAACAGATACAGAAGGTTTTTTAAAACCGAAATTTACCTCAACGGAATGGCAGATTTACAGCAGATTGCTCAACAAAAAAAGTAACCTAAAGACCTCAAGTGTGGGACGTATTTTTGATGCCGTTGCTTCTTTACTAGGTGTATTGGATCAGCAAACTTACGAGGGAGAAGCTGCTCTGCAACTAGAGGCATTGGCGACCAATTATTTTAAAAAAAATGGATTAGATTTTTCTGCTAACTATTTTACAGAAGCGACACCTCTTCATCGGATACCTACTCCATCTCTTATGGCAGGCGTTATTATGGATTTACAAAAAGGCGAATCAGTGGATTTCATCGCTGCTAAATTCCATTTTTCCTTGATGAAATTAATTGATATGGTCGCTAATAATCTGAAAATAAAGAAAATAGCCTTTAGTGGAGGCGTTTTTCAGAATGGACTTCTAGTTGATTTGATTCGACATCATCTCCATTCAAGATTTGAACTCTATTTCCATGAGCAATTATCGCCAAATGACGAAAATATATCCTTTGGGCAACTAATCTGCCACGAAATTGAAGACCAAAAACATCATCTACAAATTAAAAAAAAAGTATCATGTGTCTAGCGATTCCAGGTAAAGTAAAATCTATTGAATCTAAATTTGATGGGTTAGTTAGAATGGCAAAAGTATCTTTTGGAGGTATCATCAAAGAAGCGAGCCTAGAGATGATTCCACAAGCGAAAATAGATGATTATGTATTGGTTCATGTTGGTGTAGCCATCAGTATAGTGGATGAAGAAGAAGCCAAGCGAACCTTTCAATATCTGGAAGAAATGGGCGAAGTTCAAGATGAATTGAACATCACTGGTTTTCTACCAGATAGAGAGGAGTATGCTTAAATTCTTACTCCCAAAAAGCTCTGAATCAAGTTTTTTATGACGCAAAGAAAATCGGCTTACCTCCGTGAACGCTGCGTAAAAGATAGAACTATGAAATTTTTGACAGAATATCGCGACCCAGAAGTAGCAAAACGCTATTTGGAAGAAATCGAAAAAACCGTAACCCGTTCTTGGACGATCATGGAAGTATGTGGTGGACAGACCCATAGCTTAGTCAAAAATGGCATCTTGAATATGTTGCCAAAAGAGATTAATATGGTACATGGTCCAGGCTGTCCAGTTTGTGTGACCCCCTTGAATTTGATTGACAAAGCGGTTTATTTAGCAGAAGAAAAAGGGGTGATTTTATGTTCTTTTGGCGACATGCTGAGGGTGCCAGGTTCAGAGAAGAGTTTGCTTGAAGCTAAGGCAAATGGAGCAGATATTCGGATACTTTATTCGCCACTGGAAGCAGTGAAAATTGCGGAAAACAATCCTGATCGCCAAGTGGTCTTCTTTGCTGTAGGTTTTGAAACTACTGCGCCTGCGAATGCCCTTTCTGTGGTTCATGCGAATAGGATGAAATTGAAAAACTATTCTATTTTGGCATCTCACGTACTAGTACCACCTGCAATAGAAGCCTTGGTGAGCGATGAAGAATGTGTCGTAGATGGATTTTTGGCAGCTGGTCATGTTT
>JBCDFY010000490.1:0-2552 GCA_039176995.1 Bacteroidota bacterium | reverse complement strand
CTCGTTTTTGGACTAGAAGTTTGGTCGCTTGACTGAGTTCACTCAAGTTTTTGGGGACTTCATAGCCTTCTTGATAGATCAGGCTGCGAACGCCTTTTGGATTGCCATAAACGATATAGTCAATCCGATTTTGTGCTTTTTTCATTTGAAATGGATTTGCACGATTAATACTAAGTATGCTATAATCATACTAGAAAAGCAGTTGGAATCTTTTTTAGATATTGATTCCAACTGCATTAGGAAGGAAGTATTCAGCTTCTGCGTCTTCTCAAAGTAGAAGAACCTCTGCTTCTGGAAGGTACTCTTCTTGTTCTTCTTCGAGCGGGTAAGCCAAAGGCAGTTGGTCTTCTTTTTCGTAGCAAATCTAGTTGTGGAAGTCCTGTTGTTCTTGGAACAGTGGAGAGTTCTGCTACATTGCTGCCCTTCAAGAGATTGCCCATATTGGCTCTTGCTTTCACGGTGAAAGTGAAAACAACCGTGACCCCAGCTTTGATTGAAAACCGCAGCGAATCCTGACCTGTAACATCCATCTCAAAGTTGTCATCATCAATGAGTTGCAGAGTGAAGTTTTGTGGCGAAGTAGCGTTTCTAGGTTGATACACTCTGGAAGTATTCGAGCCAGTCGCCGTCTTCCTTGTAATCTTCAAAACATTATCAAACTGCAAGGGATTGGAGACCGACATCTTCATTCCTGCAATCTTAAAAGGGTGGGCTTTGCTTTCTTCTCGTACTTCTTTGTGAGAGCTTTCTTCCACTTTTACTTCTACACCTTCTACTTGGTCTGCTTCTTCATTTGCACCAAATAGGATAGCTTCGGCTTCATCTGTACCTGTGTTTTGTACTACAACGGTCAAGGTACGATCATTGGGATCGATGCGTCCAATGGAGGTGGCTTGATAGTTGTCATAAGCATAATCATAGCCAAAGTTGTCGTATTCTTCATAAGGATATTCATACTCCTCATCGTAGTAGGCATCTTCATTGCCCTCGAAGCCTGCAAAGTCATCGTACTGATCTTCGGCAGCTGCTTCGTATTGTCTTAGTTCATCTTCATATCTCATATATTGTCTTTTTTGTTTTTAGTTAAGCTTTCTTGATCTCTTTGATTTTTGCTTTTTTCTCCTGTAGTTTTTTCATAGAAGGAGCAACGAGCAATGTGCCAACTACCAAGCCAATGATTAATGCACCAGCGCAGTAAGCTATGGGTTGCCAGTCGATATCTTTTCCATTTGCCATGTTGTTTTGAGTTTTATGTTCGTGATAAATGATGGAGTAAAATTGGAGACTATCTGCTTTGGAGAATAGGGGCAGTTTTGTGCTTCGGTGGAAGTGTTATAAACATATTGCTGATAAAGCACAAATTGATCTGTCATCAATTCCTTGAAAGCAGTGATTTTTCAAGTTAAAATCAAACGCATATTTCCTTTGATGCGCAAAAGCCCATATTTTACGATCAGTTTAACAAAAAGCACGGAAAGTCTTTCTGTCTAGCTTCTTTTTTAATCAAAATTTGATATACATGAAAAGCCTGTTTGCCTTACTTACTTTTAGTCTTTTTTGCCTTTCTATTTTTTCGCAACAATCTTATGGAGTTAGCTTTGAAAATTCATTAGAAACCAGTGGCGGTGGATGGTCAAGTAGTAGCTCTAATGGTATATTTTGGACTACTTCAGCGGTTGTTGCACCTACTATAACAGGGATTGATCCAATAGCTCAAAATGATGACCACTTTGCTTACTCTGAGACAAATGGCACTTTTAGTGGCAGTCAAGCGATTAGCTACCTAGAAAGTCCTTGCTTTGATCTAGCAATGGATACCGTGAATAGAGTTAGGTTCTTTTATCAATTGCTTGGAACGGTTTCTGATTTTAATTTAGAGGTCAGTTATGATGGTGGAGAAACCTATAATGAAACGGTTTCTAGTATCTCTACTATGGAGCAAACAAATTGGACTGTTCAAGATATTATGGGATTGAATATTAGTAACGGTAGTGATGCCGTTCGTTTTCGATTTGCAGTTACTTTTGATGCAGGTGGTAGCAGTATTGTGGCAATTGATCCATTTCAATTATTTGGTATTCCACAAAGTAGTCCAACAGATTGCCCCGATTTAGATTGTGTAGAAAATCTAACGCTTAATAACACTACCCTTTCTGAAAAATTTTACCGTGCCAAAAATCAACTTACTTCTAATGCGAGTATTGCAGCTAACAATCATGTGACCTTTACCGCAGGGAATCAAATTATCCTTCGAGAAGGTTTCATAGCAAGCAATACGAATTTTACGGCTCGTATAGAGGATTGTAATTCTACTGGTGTATTTCAATTGGTGGAAGACTACACTCGTTCTAACCTGCCCTTTGCATCAGAAATTGACTATTTCGATGCCTTTGGTAATGGCTACACACAGAATGAGTTCTCCTTCCAGGACAACCCGCTCAATATCGCGCAGTCCTTCCAAACGAATAGACCGCACCGCTAAATCAGCGCACTGAAAAGCCTCCTCAAACTCCATTGCCCTAACTTGAGTAAAGTTGGTTACCCCGACGATG
>JBCDFY010000489.1:0-2553 GCA_039176995.1 Bacteroidota bacterium | reverse complement strand
GTTCATTTAGACAACAACATCTTCTACATCAATCTTGATGCGATTCCTATGTCGACTATTGAAAGCCAAATGGAATTAATTGCCAAAGCAAAAGGCGTTATTTTTGACCTAAGAGGCTATCCCAGAGGCAATCATGATATCATTCGGCACATGATAGATCGTCCTGTCCAATCTGCTAAGTGGAACATTCCTCAAATCATCTACCCTGATATGGAAAATACACCTGCTTACGATACTTCTGGTCGCTGGACACTCGAACCTAAAGCACCTCGAATAGCAGGAAAAATCGTCTTTATCACAGGAGGCGGTGCGATTAGTTATGCAGAAAGTGTTATGGGAATTATTGAACACTATCAATTGGCTGAAATTGTTGGAAGTACAACTGCTGGTGCTAATGGCAATGTCAATTCTTTTACTACTATGGGTGGTTTTCGATTCAGTTGGACGGGTATGAAAGTCCTAAAGCACGATGGTAGTCAGCATCACTTGATTGGTATTTCCCCCACTGTTCCAATGAAGCCTACGATTCAAGGTATTCGAGCGGGGAAAGACGAATTACTAGATCGAGCAGTGGCATTGATTGCAGGTAAATAATCTAACTTAGACTTTTATAAATGATGTTGAATAAAAGAATATCCTTTCTACTAATGAGCAGTATTTTTTTAGTGTGGGCTTGTGAGTCTTTTGAATTTGTGGAGGTACTGCCTTCTTTTACTGAGGTAAATAAGTCACATCCCTCGATTGATTCATGTGGCTATCGAGATAGGGATTTTCCTGCTATTCCAAATTGGTCATCTATAGAAGAATGTTATGAGAATACACATAATCGTACTTGGAAACCTTATTTTTTAAATAAGAATCTGGGCTTTCTGATAGGTGGTGATGAAGTAATTTTACGTACCGAAAATGGCGGAAGTCAATGGGTAGGTAGTTTTGCAGGGTGCGATTGCGTTACTTATGATGCACAATTCGTTAACGAACAAATTGGATTTGTCAGTATGCTAGAAAGGGTGGATTTTCCTGTAGAAGATTTTATACATGGAGGCTTCTTGAAAACTACTGATAGAGGAATAAGCTGGGAGAGATTAGAAAGTCCTCAGCTAGGTGTACCACGTGAAGTTTTTTTCTTTTCTGAGCGAGAAGGATTTGCTATTTTCAATCAGTACTATGTAAGAAGTAATCAGCAAAACAGAGACTTCTTAGCCAAAACTTCCGATGGTGGACTTACTTGGGCAGAGATTGAAGGTATAAATCCATTGGGGAGTAGTTCAAATGAACTTTATTTCGATGAAGTAGGCTTTGGATATACGGGAGGTGAAAATGGTATTATCTATTTTACAGAAGATTATGGAAATACTTGGTCAGAAATAAGCACCAATCTAAATATTACTGCTGTACAAATGATAGATGCCCAAAATGGTTTTATAGACACATATTGCCAATTTTTAAAAACATCTGATGGTGGACACACTTGGGAAGTCATTTCCGAGGGAGAGGTGGAAGCGTTTCACTTTTTCGATGAGAAAAAAGGAGTTATTCTTAAATCCGTATTTACTTACGATCAAGGAGACTACAGAGATCAATGCAGAGCTTTTCTGACTACTGATAATGGTGGTCAAACATGGAATCAGGGTGATTCTTCTTTTAATTTTAGTGTAAGTGGTATGGACTTTATAGACCAAAATAGAGGCTTTATTACTAACAGTGGTTACAATGCTTTTGACTGTTTTCGGTTTATCAAAGTTCAAAATATTGACTTAGAAGAACCTACTTTCTATGAATAAACAACATTTTTAAATGACTCTGCATCCCATCCGTTTGATTTAAGAGATGCTATAACTCCTTCATAATAAGGATACCCCCTAATGTGCTAGAATCAGAAATTTTTCATTTGGTTTTCAAGAAAGAATGTCAAGCGAGTGGATAAGCTTGTCAAAAGCACTTAAAATAGTTCCGTAGCTGCGGAACTATTTTTAAGTGCTTTTAGGTAAGAAAAGAGCCGTTCAAAAGTGTCGATTATTTGAGTCCACCTAATTATACCAAATGCGCTCTAAAAAAATCCATCGTCCGTTGCCACGCCAACTGCGCAGCCTCATAATCATAGCGAGCCGTAGAATCATTGTGGAATCCGTGGTTGACATCTGGATATAAATGTGCGCTGTAGGCTTTGTTATTTTCTTGTAAGGCTTTGGCGTAGTCGGGCCAGCCAGCATTGACGCGCTTATCAAAAGCGGCAAAATGAAGCAGTAAAGGCGCTTTGATACTAGGAACTTCTTCCGCATTGGGTTGCGTACCATAAAATGGAACAGCCACCAAAAGTTCAGGCACTTGCACCGCCATCATATTGGAAATCCAGCCCCCAAAACAGAAGCCTACTACCCCTATTCTACCATTGCATTCAGGATGCACTTTTAGGTATTCGAAAGCAGCGATAAAGTCTTGTAGCATTTCCTGTCGGTCGCGTTGGCGTTGCAGGGTTCTACCTTCATCATCCGTGCCTGGATAGCCACCAAGCGGCGTCAAAGCATCAGGAGCTAAGGAAATGAAACCTTC
>JBCDFY010000488.1:0-2585 GCA_039176995.1 Bacteroidota bacterium | reverse complement strand
TGCTCCAAGTCTTCCCCACCACCAAATACAAAAAACAGATCGTTCAAGTTTGCAACTTCGATGCTATACGCTCACCACATTTTACACCGCTCTTTGACGCATTACTCTGGATATGATTGAAAAATGGAATAGACAAGCCTACAGCATCGAAGTCAGAGGCATTCGACGATCCGTTTCCTATTTTAGTTCGCGTTGAACACACTTAGACCATCATGGGTCTGTTGCGACGATCGAATTTCATTTTTTGTTTTGATGAATGTGGAAGACCTGCCGCATCGTGGTTATTTTCTTCATTTCACGTAAATGATTTTTTCACTTTATTGTATTTGTTTAAATAAAGGTATATCACTATCGTAATACTTTTTTGTGCATTTTTCCTTTTTAAAGTTTTCAAGTGCAGCTTTTATATTTATTGTTTTTATCCCGCTGCCTACATGAAATGTTAGAGCAGTTGGAAAAGAAATCGGATTTTCACTATCAACATCAACTTCAAAAAAAGGTGACACATGCCACTCTAGTTCACCTGTCTTATTTTTAGGAAATCCGCGTTTTGAATTATAGAAATCAATATATGACACTGGATTTTTGTGTACCTCATTTAGTCTTAAAGAGTCTAAGTAACAATAACACAGTTGAAGTAATCGTGTGTAATATTCTGGAGCATTTTCTCTATTGAATTCTTTTTCATTTACATAGATTGAATGCCGTTCATAATTATTCGTCCTACCTTCATAGATTTCTGTATACACGTGTTCAAATTCAATTGTATAAACAAACACTCTTTCATTATCAGAACAAGAAGAAAAAGATGATAAGAAAATAAAAATAATAGAGACAACTTTCATATTAACATTAAGGTAGTTCAAAAGAAAATTCATGGTAAAAATCAATTGTAAAGCTAAATGGCAAAAAACAAGGGGTATTTACATTATTAGGACAATCAAAATTTCTAAAATGTTGAAGAAGAAACATTTCTTGAAGCCCAGGAAGAATTGAACATGCGTCTCCATTTATATCTCTAGCACCAAACCGGTCACCTATTGTTAATACCATTCTTGATACTAAATCCCAAAACGCTTATCTTTGGATAAGTTTCATAAAATAGTTGATCTATGCTGCATGCTCAAAATACTTTAAGCAAACTAAGATTTGAAGAAATATTACATGAATTATCTAATTTGCAATTAGCTGATTTAGAGCAATTTGTACAAAAAGCTACTCAATTACTAGAACAGCGGAGGTTACCTCAATTTTCAAATCGTGAGGAGGAATTGATTTATCAAATCAAAAATAATGGACCTTCCAAAGCTTTTTGGAAGGAGTATGATATTTTAGCTGCTAAGTTAGAGCAAGAAACAATTGACGATAAAGAAAGACTGCTTTTTTTGGAGCAGGTGGAAATATCAGAAAAGTGGTCGGTGGAAAGATTGAAGCTAATTTTAGAGTTATCCCAATTATGGGAATGTTCGGCAGAGGATGTTTTAAAGCGATTGAACATCAAACCAAGAGTCAAAAAATATGCCTAGAATCTATATCTCCAAGGCTATTTTAGAGGAACTAAAATAACTGGCGAAAGGCTGCTGCGAATACTGTAAATGCTTAGAAAAATTCTCTCCCTCCGAATTCACGAACGATCATATTATTCCAATTTCACTTGGTGGCACAAACGATCTTATGAATTTGGCTAGAGCCTGTCAAGCTTGTAATGGTTCAAAATATACTGCCACCACTGCAATCGATCCTATTTCAGGAGAAGAAGTTCCTTTATTTCATCCAAGAAAAGAGGATTGGAACGATCATTTCAAATGGACTACAGACCTTCTACGAATGGAAGGAATAAGTCCTACTGGAAGAGCAACTATTATTAGACTGAAAACCAATCGCCCTGCGCTTATCAATTTACGACAACTCTTGATTAACAACGGTCATCCGCCTGACTAAAGTTTGTACCCTCCGATGCTCCAAGTCTTCCCCACCACCAAATACAAAAAACAGATCGTTCAAGTTTGCAACTTCGATGCTACACGCTCGCCACATTTTACACCGCTCTTTGACGCATTACTCTGGATATGATTGAAAAATGGAATAGACAAGCCTACAGCATCGAAGTCAGAGGCATTCGACGATCCGTTTCCTATTTTAGTTCGCGTGGAACACACTTAGCCTATCAGGGGTTTACAGGTCATTGCTACTTTTCATCGTATTAATCTACTACTCATGGCTAATCTTAAAGTCAGCGGACGATCTGTGCGCTATACTGGACAAGCGATTGAAGATGCTTATTTCTGCTTAACAGATATGTGTAATCTTGGCGAGTTTAAAGAACGTGGCGAAGCAAAGGAACTACTTAGACGTTGGTTGAGAGCTAGGGTTGCTTAATAAGTCTCCTCGGACGGAAACACAAATTTGCAGTTATTTTTCCCAAGAAAATAACTGCAAATTTGTGTTTCCGTCCATAAAAAATCCTGGGCATACTTGTTGCGCGATCTCAGGAGCTTCACTAGAACTTGTTTTGAGTGTTGCCTAAAACTTTCGTACATGCCTAGTTTTTAACTCAGGTTGTATGAAGTCTCAGGCTGTTTTCA
>JBCDFY010000487.1:0-2613 GCA_039176995.1 Bacteroidota bacterium | reverse complement strand
GGGAATTTTCCTTTTGCTGTATTAAAATATAAGTTGGAGTTAGAAGAGTCCAAATCCCAAACTTCTATCCCTGTTGTATTATCAAACACAGCAGAAATTATTTGTGCAATTTCTCCATCGTAATTTTCAATTGCATAATTACGATATCCGCTACTTTCTTTATAATATTGAAACTCTAAAGAATGAGGATCAAATAAGTACAACTTATTTAATTCATTGACACTCATATTTATCCAAAGTTGACCTTTATTGTCTAAATAAAAAGCATAGTAATTCTGTGATATAACTTTTTCTGACTGATCTTCTAATCGAAAATGTTTAAAATGATCGTTTGCTCTTATATAGCAATGAAGACCTTCATAAGTCGTGAACCAAATATTAGTAAATTCATCTTCAAAAAAATTACTAGTTATAATGTTTCCTAACAAACTAGTAGAATCTCCTGAAATAGACTTGTAAATTTTCACATCTTTCCCATCAAAACGATTGAGTCCATCTATAGAACTCAGCCAAACGAAACCTTGAGAATCGTGATAGATAAAATCATTAGAAGCTTGTGAAAGTCCATCATCTGTAGTAAGGTGATGGAAAGAATAACGTTCTGTTTGTGCAAGGAAAAGGAAAGGGCTGATTGCGAAACACACAATCAGCCAAAAGAGATTAAAGTTTTTCTTCTTGTATCCACTTGACATAAAATAGCTCAGTTTGAAGACAGGCTATTTGGTTCTTGATGCCAAAATACTAATTTGAATAAATAATTCTGTAATATTAGTCAATATATCCTTGAGGACACTTAGGCGGACAAGGCAACAAACTAAGCTCTGCATTACCATCAACAATATTCCCACTATCATCCGCAGGAGATATGGCTAAGGTTTTGAGATTCATGATGTTTGTATTGTCAAGTACATTTAAGTTAACAATATCAAAACGCACGCTTCTGATATTTGGAGTGGCTAGAATATCTTCTACTATCTTTCTTGTAAAAGTAGCTTTAAAATATTCTCTAGTATTTCCTGACAAAGTATTCCTCAATGGTTCAAAAACCGTTCCTACCTGAATGTTGGGTTTCAAATTATTGATCATTCCTCTTGCGGTTTCCTCTGAAACCTTATTTACATCTCCATTAGGTTGGCAGATATAACAAGGTGTTGCAAGATTCGACATAGTGGAAGTGACTAAATCTTCTCCATTCTCATCAACTGCCACCACCAATAAACTTGGAATAGGACTGGTCGCCATATTATCATTGGCATTTGCTGGATATAGACGTATTCCTCCACAAGTCGGAGTTTGCAATAGTTCATCCACATGCTCTACATGGCACATCACGCTAAAACTAGAACTCATTTTCATCATATCCACCTCCATGCTAGACATGGTTTTCGATAAATCCGTTTGTTGTGTAATATTTGTTGTGTTTGTCGGAAGAGCTGAACCAAGATTAATTGTAAAAGCCATAATTTAAAGTGTTTTCAATTGTTTAGAAATGTTGTGTTTTCATTTGGTTTGAGGGCTTCGCTGTTTGATTTGGTTTAAGATGATTCGATATAGTTTGAAATTATTTGAGTTCATTCTCTCCCAGCAAGGCGGTCTCACATCTCAAAATCTCATATCTCAAATCCATCAATCAGATATCCCCCTTCAAAGCCTTCTTTATCACCTCCGCCTTACTATTCACCTCCAAAGTGCGATAGATACGCTTGATGTGATCTCGAACGGTATCTAGCGAAATATGGAGTTTATCAGCAATCATTTTATAGCTTAATCCATCTACGAGTGCTTGTACAATTTGCATTTGACGTTCCGAAAGGGCATTTTCTTTCTTTTTGGCTTTGGGCATAAATCGCTGCGCAATTTTTCGAGCGATGGAAGGTGACATATACGAACCACCACGATAGACCGTAAAAATAGCTTCTCGGATTTTGGCCAGTGGTGTTCGCTTAGAAATGTAGGAACACGCACCTGCACAAAGCGCATCAAAAATTTTGTCGTCTTCTTCAAAAGTCGTCAATATGATGATGTCGATATTAGGATATTGCTGCCGAATATGGTACAGCCCTTGAATGCCTGACATCCCAGGCAAACCAATATCTAAGAGCAACACATCCAATTTGGGTTGAATGGCAGCGCGCGCTTTTTCCAAAAAAGCTTCTACGCTATCCACCGTAAAGACAATTTGTATGGAAGGATGTACCTCCATATAAGCCTCTACGCTTTCTCTGATGACTGCATCATCTTCTACTATTGCTAATTTTATATTTTCCATATCACAAAGATAGTGGAAGGGGAAAGAGCGTAAAACCACATCTTGATGTGGAGGTTTGGACTGATAGGACAAAAGTACAGGCAAGCCGTAAGAAAGGCTTGGATATATCGTACAAAAGCTTGGATAAATGTTACCTAAAGGAAAAATTCTAATATTGGAATCAACTCCGATACGCATTCGGCGATTGCCCAAATGCTTTAGAACAATACTGTTGAGACCTAAAAGGTGTCAAAACCTTAAAGAATCATCAAAAAGCTGAATTAATTACCAAATTTTCCTCCTAAAACGCGCTTTTACTCGGACATTAGTCCAAATTGAGCGGTTTTTTGAAGTGCTAGGCGAAT
>JBCDFY010000486.1:0-2631 GCA_039176995.1 Bacteroidota bacterium | reverse complement strand
TCCATAAAAAACCTTTGAGCATACTTGTTGCGCGATCTCGAGAGCTTTACTAAAATTTTCCTCAGGCATCACCAAAAGCTTATTACCCCCCTAATTTTATTTCATAAAAATTAGCCACTTGGGAGGTCATTTCTGTCCGAAGGGACTTTTTAAGATTAAAAAAAAGATAATGTCAAGCGAGCGGATAAACTTCAGGATATTCAGCAGTTTTTCTACTCCAAAGTACGCAAAACACGCAGCACCTGCGCCATCATATCCGCCGTAAAATCCAAATGCGTTACAAAGCGAATGGTCTGTACCCCAAATGCGACCGCCAAGATATTAGATGCCTTCAACTTTGCCAAAAAATGCTCGGCTGTGTAAGGCGCTTTCACATCAAAAATCAAGATATTAGAATGAACAGGTCGAATATTCTCTACGTAGCTCAGCGTAGCGAGTACTTCCGCAATTTGCTTGCTCCGATCATTGTCTTCCTTCAGGCGAGCGATGTGATGTTCCAATGCGTACAAACCAGCGGCTGCCAAATAACCCGCCTGTCGCATACCGCCACCCATCACTTTCCGATAGCGACGTGCTTGCTGTATGAAGTCTTGATCCCCAAGGAGTAAAGAACCCACTGGTGCTCCCAGACCTTTGGACAAACAAATCGAAATACTATCAAAAAGCTGACCAACCGCCTGTGTACTTTCTTGGGTTTCTACCAAGGCATTGAAAAGACGCGCACCATCTAAATGAAGCTTTAAATTCCGCTCCGAACAAAGGGTGCGAATGGGACGAATTTCATCTAAAGTATAGTAACTACCGCCTCCTTTATTGCAAGTATTTTCGAGCACCACCAACTTCGACATCGGCAGCCAATCGTAGACGGGTTTGATCGCCGCCTCGATTTGTGGAGCAGTAATTTTCCCATTTTCACCCTTCAATAAATTCATCGCCACTCCCGAATTGAACGCATAGCCCCCCGTTTCGTACTGATAGATGTGCGATTTTTCATCACAAATCACTTCATCCAAAGGATTGGTATGCGTTTTGATCGCAATTTGATTGGTCATCGTACCCGAAGGACAAAAGAGTGCCGCCGCCTTACCAAACATTGCCGCTGCTTTTTCCTGCAACGCATTCACGCTGGGGTCTTCGCCAAAGACATCATCCCCTACTTTGGCTTGCATCATCGCATGCATCATCGCTTTGGTCGGTTGGGTGACGGTATCGCTCATTAAATTGATGGTCATTGTATTGTTTGTTTTGACTCAATCATTAGACTATTTCTTTTCGTTTTCCCATAAAGTATAGATATTACTCCATGCATACTTTACATTTTTTGGTGCTGGAATCATACCTGACCGTATATCTTCTTCTGTTACTTTTAGCAGTTCCAAATCATCTTGTAAAATGGCATTTTTTATTTTGTTGATTCGTCTCTGTTCTGTTTCTAAAGAAATACGTCCAACAGATCCAAGGTTATACTCATTATTTAGAGTAAAAAGGTCTCTACAATTAGGATGTAATTTACTGGCAATTACGCTTCCAGCATACTGCCAGCATAGAGGTGTATATAATACATCATAAGTTTCTGGTAAATAATCATTTACCAAGAGACAGTTGTCTATCATATCCAAGGTTTTGGATACACTTTCCTTTGAATATAATCTAGATAAAATCTGCCCAATTACTTTGCTATAAAATTGATTTTGAACCCATGCTTTTGATCTATCCATATCATTCACATCAAAAGTTTTGACATGACTCATAATAAATGAGAGTATGCTATTTTCGATCTCTTTATCCCCTAAATTAGCCAAGGCTACAAAGGGTAATGCTCTTTTAAGAATTTCCTTAGAAATATTTCTATTTCGGGGACTTGTTTCTACTTCTGCTTTAAATTCATCAAACCACTTAGGATCAGCAATTTTTCTTAAAGTATCTCCAAATGATTTCAATTGATATAGACTAATCAAGTCGTAAGTCATAGGGTCATTTAAATCCAAATCAGAAGTCTGTTGGACTAAATATTTTTTTGCACGATTGTATTCTTTTTGTGAAAAGCAATGAATATTACTCTTAAAAAAAGTTTTGTATCTTTTGGAATACTTATGCCTGTCTCGTTCGATCAATTTCAGTATGAAAGAATCATCTTCATCCCCAATAAATGCTGTTCGATGTTTTTTAATTAAACAATAGTAAAAGCAAATTGAGCCATAAGCATCCGCAAGCGAAAGCGAAGTATCACCAGTTTCTTTAGTAAGCACCTCTAAACTTTTATGGACTCTGTCAATATTATATTGAGAATAGGACTGTGCTTGGCAGATTAATCCATAAAAAGATAGTATTAGCAGCAGTATTATCTTATTCTTGACCATTGGTATCTTCTTTTGATAATATTTCTAATAGGAACGGGATAGCTTATCTCTACACCAAAATACATAAAATTAGTATTGTCGTCGAAGTTTTGTAAGCGAATACCGCTGCGGTGTTCACTACTTATTTATGAAATATTTTGTCGGGTTTTGGGGGAAAACGATGAAAAGAAATTTATTTCTCTTCTAATTCTACATTAAGACCCTCGGCTACACTTTACTAAGTCTTATAAATAAAGACTTTCGTAAGTAATTTCAATAGCCTATTTCTTGT
>JBCDFY010000485.1:0-2651 GCA_039176995.1 Bacteroidota bacterium | reverse complement strand
CCGTTGAAAAAAAATTATTCATTTAGTTCACTAAGTCCGTAATCTCTTTCTTGAGCAAAGCCGCAAACCGTTGATTGTTAGTTAAATTAAATTCCAAACATTTTCCTAAAAAATAACTATTGAAGTTAGTATAAAATTACACGCATATGTTTGGTAATAGTAACTCAAGTAAAAAGAAAGAAATTATTCAGACGGGAAGCAGCACTACTTCTTCCTTTTCTAGTTCTCACGCATTGAATAGCTTGGTTCATGGTACAAAAGTAGAAGGTACAATTGAATCTAGTAATGACATCCGAGTGGATGGTGCGATCAAAGGAACGCTGAAATGCAAAGCAAAAGTCATCATCGGACCAACTGGTTTGATTGAAGGCGAAATTCATGCGCAGAATGCAGTCATTGAAGGTCGCTTCGAGGGCGCATTGAATATCGCAGAAGTTCTACAAATCAAAGAACAGGCGCGCGTTACTGGAGAGATCAGTGCAGCTAAATTAGTAGTGCAGCCTGGTGCAGTGATCAATGGTTCTTTCGACATGGGTGGACAGGCGAAGAAAAATGGCATGAATAACAACGGCAACAAGACGTTGAAATCAGGAAAGGAAACCGTAAAAGTTGCGCATCCTATCAAGTAACAAAACGCACTTGGACGAAAAGAAAGAAGCTAGAAAAAAAGCAGTCGATTCGTACATGAAATATACAGGAATTGCCTTTCAAATGGGGGGTATTATTTTTGTAGGGGTACTTATTGGCAGAAAATTAGATCAGTATTTTGAGCAAGAACAACCGATCTTTACGGCTGTTCTTGCTCTTCTTGCAGTCTTGGGTGCTATCTATTCTGTGATCAAAGACACCTTAAAAAAATAATGGTTTCTCATCGTTCTTTTTCTGCTATCTTATTAGGTGTCAGCGTGTTAGTATTTTTACTCATCTTTCTACAGCAGCATATTCCTCCTATTGCTGAATACACCAATATTTCTTGGATTAGTGCATTGGTCTTTACCTTAGTTAATATCGTCATGTATATAGTTGGCCGCATTAGTGCTACTAATCGAAATAAAGGACAATTTATCAGTATTTTTATGGGATTCACACTCCTAAAGATGCTCTTTGCGGTGTGTATCATCTTATTGTATGTGCAACACTACAATCCCAGCACCAATCTTTTTGTTTTTCCATTCTTCCTCCTATATTTGATCTATACCATTTTCGAGCTTTGGTTTATGATGAAGTTGAGTCGAGTGGAAGAACTGAGCAATTGAGAAGCATTCCAACTATTTCAAACAACTTCTAACTAGATCGAGCAATTTTCAAACTATAATAAAACTATGACCGAAGAATATCCAGAAATTCCTCAAACAAATGAAGAACCAAACTTGTCACCTACCAAAGAAGTATCTTCTTCTGAAAACGTAGCGTCCATCTACAAACAAAATCGACTTGATCTAACACCCGTTTACACAGCAGTGCAAGCAGTAAGAACAGAGCTAGGCAAAGTGATTATTGGGCAAGAAGAGATCATTGATTTACTGATTGCTTCGCTTTTTGTAAATGGCCACGTCTTGATAGAAGGAGTTCCAGGTATTGCTAAGACCTTGACTGCGAGAATGTTAGCTAAAACGATGGATATAGAATTCTCGCGCTTGCAATTCACACCTGATTTGATGCCGAGTGATGTAGTTGGGACTTCGGTTTTTAATATGAAGACTTCTGAATTCAGTTTTAATGCAGGACCAATCTTTACGAACATTGCTTTGATTGACGAGATTAATCGCGCGCCTGCCAAAACGCAATCTGCCCTATTTGAAGTGATGGAAGAGCGACAAGTCACCGTAGATGGAAAAACTTTTCCAATGCAGCCACCTTTCTTCGTCATTGGTACGCAAAACCCAATCGAACAAGAAGGAACCTACAAACTCCCCGAAGCGCAACTCGACCGTTTTCTCTTCAAAATCAATATGGAATATCCCAACCGTAATGAAGAGAAAGAAATCTTAGTGCGCTATCGCAATGATTTCAAGACGAAAACTACGGAAACGGTCGAGGCAGTTTGTAGCGCAGATACCATAGAACGCTGTCGAGCTTTGGTGGAGCAAATTTACATCGAAGATCGACTGCTCGATTATATCGCAGATGTTATTCAATTGACTAGAAATAGTGGTGATATTTATCTAGGTTCCTCTCCGCGCGCATCTTTAGCCTTATTGAAATCTTCCAAAGCAATTGCGGCTATGAATGGACGCGATTTTGTCACGCCCGATGATATTCAATATGTTGCTTATCCTGTTTTGAATCATCGTATCATTTTGACGCCTGAGCGAGAAATGGAAGGATACAGTACGAAGCAGGTAATTGACGATTTGATTAAGAAAATTGAGGTGCCGAGGTAGGAGAGGGAAGCAATTTTGAGAAAAAGAAAAAAGGGAAAGTGCTTCTGGTGCTTTCCCTTTTTTTGCGTGGAAATCTAAGATTTATGTAAAATTTACTCCAGAATATCATGTGTAGAATAAAAATAAGTCCTTGTCGTTTTAACAGCTAGATAACAAATAGCACAAAAATTGAAGTTGAGCTAGCAAAGGCAATTTAGGCATACTTCACATTCGATCAATTTCACATTCGATCAATTTCACATTCGATCAATTTCACATTCGATCAAT
>JBCDFY010000484.1:0-2656 GCA_039176995.1 Bacteroidota bacterium | reverse complement strand
TCTTTAGCACATCAATGACGGTTTCTTCTCCGTTTTCCTCTATTTTGATCAGTTTGATCGTTCCTTTTTTCAGGAAGTAGATTCTCTCTTTTTCGCTAAAAGGCAGATCTAAAATCTCATTTCTTTTCGATTTTTTAAATCGCTTCAAAATACATAAAGCGTTGATCTCCGCAAAGTTGAGATTCCTGAAAAGTTTATGATCGTGTAAGTACCAGTATTTTAAATTTGACGCCATTGCTCAATAATGTCTAGCAAAGTAAAGAAATTCTGTCCCATTGGTGAATCTCTTGTAGGTAGAAATTAGGTAATTTTCTCTTTTGCTAAATCTTTCAGGGCAGGAAGTAGAAAAAGTGATTATTTACCGCATAGTAACAACAGGATTTTCACATAGCACACCGTAGTTTTTTGTTCAAGAAACCATCACTACTAAAAAAGATTTCAGGTTGATTCACCGCCCATCTGTCTGACAAAGGCAAGGTTAACGAAATTGGAGTATATGCCAATTTTTTTGTCAGAGAATCATAATAATATTACTTTCTGACAAACCAGCCTTTCCTGTTCTTGTTCCATACTTTGATTATAATAACATTATTGACCGCGCATTTCTAGCAGTAAAGTGGTCTGGTAACAAAATGGTCTAACTTCTGGCCAACTGGAAAAATATGGCATACAAAAGCCTTAGAGCAGCAGCACTAGATTTAGAGAAACATGGGCAATTGCTTCGCATTAAGAGTGAAGTAGATCCAAATTTGGAAATAGCAGAAATTCATCGACGTGTCTTCGATGCAAAAGGTCCTGCTTTACTTTTTGAAAATATAAAAGATAGTCCTTTTCAAGCACTTTCCAATATTTACGGCACTTTCGAGCGCACTGATTTTCTGTTTCGTCATACTTTAGATAAAGTCCAAAAAGTAATCGAACTCAAAGCTGATCCAGCTAATTTTTTCAAAAATCCGTTGCGCTACGTAGGTGCGCCTTTTACCGCTTTATCTGCGTTACCCCAAAAACGACGGTTCAATGCGCCTATATTATATGGTAAAACGACGGTTGACAAATTGCCGCTTATCAAGTCTTGGCCAATGGATGGTGGTGCATTTGTCACCATGCCACAGGTCATTACTTTACCGCCAAACACCAAAAGTGTCATGCAATCCAATATCGGAATGTATCGCGTGCAATTGTCGGGCAATGAATATGAATTGAACAAAGAAGTTGGAATGCACTACCAATTACATCGAGGAATTGGGGTACATCATACGATGTATAACAAAAGCGACGAGCCATTCCGCGCTTCGGTTGTGATTGGTGGACCACCTTCCTTTGCTTTTTCTGCAATCATGCCACTGCCTGAAGGATTGAGCGAAATGACTTTTGCAGGTATGCTCGGTGGAAGACGCTATGGCTATACTTGGCAAAACCAACAACTCCTACCTGCTGATGCAGATTTTGTAATTACAGGAATCATTCGCAAAGGGGAGAAGAAACCCGAAGGTCCATTTGGCGATCATTTAGGTTATTATAGTTTAGAGCATGATTTTCCAGTGATGGAAGTCGAAAATGTTTATCATAGAAAGGATGCCATTTGGCATTTTTCTGTCGTGGGAAGACCACCACAGGAAGACAGTAGCTTTGGTTATTTGATTCATAAGATTGTTAAATTACTAACACCGCAAGAATTTCCAGGTATCCACGAAATCAATGCGGTGGACGCAGCAGGTGTACACCCTTTGCTTTTGGCGATCGGTAGTGAACGTTATATGCCTTTCCGCGAGCGCAAACCCGAAGAAATATTGACGCAAGCGAACCGAATCATTGGTTCTGGGCAAACTTCACTAGCAAAGTTTCTCATCATTGCTGCCAAAGGTGACGATCCAAAAGTGACCACACATCATATTGATGATTTCTTTCGTCACGTGCTAGAACGTGTAGATTGGACGCGCGATTTGCATTTCCATACACGTACGACGATTGATACTTTAGACTATTCCGGTTCAGGCTGGAATGAAGGTTCAAAAGTCGTGATGGCGTGTTGTGGAGACAAACGCAGAGAACTGAAAGCAGAACTGCCAAGCGATTTTTCTCTGCCGCAAGGTTTCAGCAATGCAAAGTTTGTGCAGCCTGGCATTTTAGCAATTCAAGCACCGAAATTCACGGGTGAAGAAAGCCGTCAACAAATGCATCAATTGGCGGAACATTTCAAACGCTTCAATTGGGATAGCATTCCGATGATTGTAGTCTGCGATGATAGCCAATTCCTGATCGAGACGCTCAATAATTTCGTTTGGGCAGCTTTTACACGCACTAATCCTTCACATGATATTTATGGTGTAGATGCCTTCACGGAATTCAAGCATTGGGGCTGTCGAGGTGCCTTGATTTTTGATGCTAGAATCAAGCCACATCACGCGCCAGAGCTAATTCCTGATGAAAAAGTGATGCGAAAAGTGGATGGTTTATTCAGTAAAGGTGGAGAGCTGTACGGAAAGATTTAATACTCGCTTGACTATGGTACTAAAGAAAAAAAAGGCTCTTTTAAAGAATTAGAGGTAGAAAATCTTTTAAGCAAAAATTGAGCTTTTTTATTCTGCTTAGGCTACGTTATTTCTTGAAAACAAGATGAAAAATAAATTTTTCATCTTATTTTCAAGGGGACTTT
>JBCDFY010000483.1:0-2659 GCA_039176995.1 Bacteroidota bacterium | reverse complement strand
TCGTAATTGTCCGTTTTGATTCTAGTATTATTCTCTGGATTGATACCAGGTTCTAGTCTGGCACAGTGTATGTAGTCTCTTTTGTAATTATTAGCATAAGAAAAATCATGCGACACATAGTCCTTGCCAGCAGCTTGATCTAAACTACCCGTTTGTCTAAACAGATAGACATACCCAAGCGTACTGTTGTCGATGGGGTCTTTCACTGCTAGTTCACATTTTGTACTACTCACTACACCCGCTGGACAACTGCTGTTTGGCGCAATTGCTCCTACGTCTTTGGACATAAATGCCAGTTCATCATCAGCATCAAAATTAGGATTCGCCGTATCATTGCCGATGTGCGTTTGCGGATCGCAATAATACAGTACGTCCCAAGAAATATTTTCGTAAGAATTGTATGGGCAATTATTTGAACCCCAAGGCGCAGTGATATCCAGCAAAATCATTTCGTCAATCTGCATTGGAATTTGTGTCCATTGGTCTGCCTCATAAGCAAATGCGACCACCATGTCAGGGTCTTCTCCTAACATACAATTCACTTTATCTCCTTTCAAAATGACGGGATCGCAGTCTCTATTTTGTCCATAAAGGAAGCCACAAAAAAAGCATAGTAATATGGGTAATAGTTGTTTCATTAGACGTGTTTTGTTTTTTCAGTAATGTTGAATGTCGGAATTAGATTTGGGGTTGTATGAAGTATTAGATATAAGGTATTAGAGCTTGTTTGGATTTTGATCTTTGAATCGAAAACGAGCTGTTTTTTCGTTAATCAAGACAAAAAATGGGAGCTTATCTGGATAATTGACCACTTTTTTTAACGCCGAGTAACGGAAAAAGAGCCGTTTGCAGACCGATTATTAATTTCCAAACAAGCTCTTAAGTAGCGCAAGCTCAAATTGCTGAGATGTAAAACCTAGTACTTTTAGTGGGTTATTGGTACCAAAATTCAGGTTTTATCACAGGACTTGTAATCCTAATTTAGGTCTGTATAGACAATCAGATTGAAAAGTGGTATTGAGTTGAAGGTATGACTTTGAAAGTCATGCTTTCAGTCAGATTTCTTACCACTTTTTTGTCTGATGATCTATATAAAGCTAAATTTGATGTGGTGAAGACGAATTTCAACCTACGTTTGTAATCGATTGGAAGGATGTGATGAATGGCGTTTGATGCTCGTTTATGGTTTAAGCACCAGCATTATCACGCTATATTTTGCTCAAATATATGCCAAATAATTAATATATCATCCGAATAGCCAAGGAAACGCTATACTTTGATTCCACGCATTAATGCAGTAAGCCACTAAAACAAAAAATTATGGGAGTATAGACAAAGCTTCATGCTCCTTGCGCTTGCCTAAAGGCAGCGGGCGTTTGTCCTGTAAATTTTTTGAAGACCGTGTAGAAAGTAGATCGGGATTTAAAGCCACTCTCTTCCGCAATTGCCATGATTGTGAGGTGATGATACTCATTAGAACTCAATTTTGTTTTCACCGCTTCTACTCGATAAAAATTGATGAACTCAAAGAAGTTCTTTTGCTCTTGTTCCTGAATGATTTTGGATAAATAGCCACTGCTGATGTCTAGCTTTTCGGACAAGCGATTTAGATTCAAATTGGCATCTTGATACAGTTTTTCCTCTTGGATCAGTTGGAGTAAATGCTCGTAATAGACTTGCGTTTTGTCGGATAGTTTTTGCTCCGTTGCTTGCACTTCATAAGGCACGACCTCAAACCAATTGTACTTCAAAATGATTGCATAGCCCATCCAAAATAAGAGGATCATCATGCCTGTAGTCATTAAAACATAGGCTACTTCAGACGCAATATCTTGATCTGTTAGCTCCAATATAAGTCCAACCATAAAAGGAATCAACAACGCTAAACTTGCGAGAAGTATCGTCTTTAGCCACTGCAAACTATTTTCTTTTGGATTCGAATAGTTATCGTAAAGAAATTTTTGGTATTGATTAACTCTTTTCAATGCTTGTAGCAGCAGATACCAAGCACAAATGATCAGATAAATATAAGTACCATAATACACATAATTATTCAAGGTCTCATTCAAAGTTTCGTCAGCTATGAAACCATCAATAAGTAAATACAAGCTATCCAAAAACACATTAACGGCAAGTATCCAAAAGCCTATTCTCTCCCATTTCTGGAGTTGATGATCGGGTTGAATCAAGAAAAGGACATAGTAAAAAATACCAACGGGAATAGCACTGACCATGTAAATAGGAAGTTCGTAGATGTACCACGGTATGTATTGATCTACGCCTGTGTAGCCTGTAAATTCATAGTATAGCAGAATGGCAATACCTAGAGCAGCAAGTGCCAAGTACTTATTGGCTTTGGTGCTGAATCTTTGATTAAAAAACAGAATCGCAGCTAGCAACAGGGCATGTACCATGGTGATAAAAATGCCTCCGCCGAATAGGTAATCTTGTGCAGTTAACTGATATTCCATTCCTTTAGCTGATTCGCTGTAAATAAATCGAACATTAGTCAATATTGCAAATTTGGAGGGATTTAAAGTAGCCTTAGAGCTTGTTTGGAGTAGGATTGAACTGTAAATCAAGAGTTTACGGTTTTGACGAAGCAAATAATAGCAACTTTATCGAGATAAACGAGCGATTATTTTCAAAGTCAAGTTCG
>JBCDFY010000482.1:0-2676 GCA_039176995.1 Bacteroidota bacterium | reverse complement strand
CGCCTTTTCAGCACTTTTTCCACTAAAATCCATAAGGTCAGCCGAAAACAACAATTCAAAATCTTATGAAAAAATTCTTTCAATAAAATCTGGATTGATTTGATGGCTTCATTACTTGAAGTTGTCTCAATTCGTTTTTACGCTCCTTTTCTCGTTGCGCTCACCTCTTTATATCGTCATTATATCTTTTTGCTTCACTTCTACTAATTTATCGGACTTGGCGTAATATTCTTTCGTCATATCCTCAATTTCTTGCTCTCTGCGCTTGCCTTGATCTTCTGGAAAACCATCTTTCACCGCAGATTTGATGCCATCCATTGCATCTCGTCTTGCGCTTCTCAAACTCACTTTGGTATCGTCTCCCAATGATTTTGCTCTCTTAACCAAGTCTTTTCTGCGTTCTTGTGTCAGTGGCGGAATCGTAATGCGTACCACTTCTCCATCATTTTGAGGAGTGACTCCCAAATTCGCTTCAAAAATAGCGCGCTCAATACCTGGAATCATAGACTTATCCCAAGGCTTGATCGTAAGCGTAACAGAATCGGTTGCATTGACATTAGCTACCTGATTTAGAGGACTTTGCGCACCATAGGCTTCCACTCTGATGCCTTCTAACATGACAGGAGTCGCTTTGCCAGTACTAATTTTTTTTAATTCATTTCCCAAGTGCTCAAGGGAGCTATCCATGGCTTCTTTCGTTGACTCGATTATAAATTCAATTTCTTCCATAAAGTATAATAACTGATTTAGTGAATACAAGAACACGGAATAATCTCATAAGTATTAATGGTTATTCACAAAAAATTTGCAGAGCCGAATTGCTTTACTGAAAACCAATCAATTAGCCTCTACAAATATTGTCTGTAAATAAGGTCTATTATGTTCTACATTTTGTGTCCTCGCTTTCGTTCAAGCCTACGAATATAGTAAAATTGTCTCTTACCTGAAAAACACAGAAGTATATTTTTGAATTATACTACTCACAATAAGTTTAATGCATCTGATTGTCCAATCCTTCCATAATCATCTCCCAGAGATATTCGTAAGGAATGATCTCAATGGCATAGTTCTGACCATATTTTTCGATTGGAAATTGGCGAAGTCGCTCTCTGAACTTCTTAGTATTTCTGGAAGTCGCTTCCTTGTGGAAACGCGACATCGAAATTCTTGCCAACATATTGATAAAACAGGTCACTCTTGGACGATCTTGTGCTTTGATGTACTTGCCGCCATATTTTTTGAGTGCTTCCAAGCGAGTGGTGATTTCTTCATATTTTTCCTGTTGCAAAAGCAGTAAAATTTGTACAATCAAGATCGGGATATTTAAGCCCCCTTTATCACGAGCAAAAGTTGGAATCTTGCGTAAGAAAGTTCTTAAGTTGAAGTTAGTTGTTGCCGATTCTCTCACTTTTCCGATTGCTGCCAAATAGTGAAAATAAGCCCGTGCCACGCTTATACCCTCTGTGATTTGATCGGTCTGATTTTTTAATTTTTTGTTGCCATCTAGTAATTCAAATGACTCGTAAGCCTCTTCATAATGACCAAAACGCAAGGAGAGCATCATACTATAATAATGATCTAGAAACCAGTTGTGCGTATTTGATGTGGATTGCTCCATAGCAGCTTTCAGCGCAATTTTACCTTCGTGATAATCGAGATATTGTATGCAGCAAACGATTTTGTTATGCATGAATACATGAATCGAATTAGGATTCACATCCATCTTTTGTTTGAAGAAAGCAATCGCTTCATCACAGGCTTGGATGTACTTTTCTTTCTGCTCATAACCCGACAATGCCATCAATTGAATAATTCTGCCACGCAGGTGAAGCTGGTAAGAATTGAATTGAGTCAGGAGCACAGAAAGATCGATTTCTCGAAGCGATTCTGCTGCCGCTTTTGTGAGTTCACTTGCTTTACCTCTGTTGGCAGCAAAATAGGTAATCAGTCGTGTATAATGTTCATCCACTAGACTTTCTGCCTCAAATATAGCTTTGTGTTTTTGGTAGATTTCATTATATTGAGTAAATAGTTTTCGCTTGCCTTCCAAACCACCGTACTGATAGCGCAACTGTTTAGCGATGTGCATTGCTAGTTCCGTAAATTCGTATTTTTCGGCGATGTGCAAAGTTTCAGCAAGCAAGAAGTTGCCATTAACATTGGCGGATTTTCCAACCAATATTTTAGCAGCGGCAAAGTTTTTCCAGCAGTTGTAATAAGCCGTTTGGTAGTTATTGTACATAGCCTTTTTAGCGTCAATGAACAATACTGTATTAATAAGTCGTCGCAGCAATTTACTCTTCGCTCGTTTATAGCTCAAATCCCTAGGACTCCCCTTAGCCAGTAGAGCTGCTGCCTCTTTATCAGTTTCTATGTTTTGCTCTGAAATGATGTTGTATAAACGTTGGGGTGCAGAAGTGTCATTGGATAAGCCAATGACGTCCAATTGCTTGATCTTGTGTTTGTTGATAAGATCTATCAACTCGATTAGTCTTTTCATATCGCTAGTGTTAGGTTGTAATGCAAGTCTATTCTAAATTTCTATGCCTTTTTATTTTTACCTTAAAGCAGGTATTTTTAAATCACTACTAAAATCTTTCCAAATTGAGAATGCTATCAAATTGAGAAATGCCTTATCCTTCCGAAAATTGAGCTTGTAAAATACCTATATCAGGG
>JBCDFY010000481.1:0-2707 GCA_039176995.1 Bacteroidota bacterium | reverse complement strand
GGTCAAATGTTCTCAATCTTTAAGGTAGAAGGTTTAATTAAGATGAAAGAATAAGGCATTTATTAGCTTTAGTGGTCAATTCTAGGGTTAATATTCAATCGGGTAACAAAGGTTAGATAGTCTTTTCGTCTAGTCATTCAATAGTACCATCCAAATCACAGATACAAATGTAAGGATGCTATTACATTTTATAGCTTAATTTTGGATGGAAAAGTGTTTGAGAGCAAGCAGATGATATTGAATAAGTAAGTCTCTTTTTTACCTTAAAATTATTTGATTTTCTCTAAGATATGCAGCTACAAGGCTGCATATCTTTTTTTCATATGGGTATAAATTTTTGCTAAACAAACAACCCTCTCTCCATTCCATACCAATTCCTTTTTTGTAACAAAGTTACTTTTCTATTCGTCTATTTTCGGTCTAGGGCATCACAATATTACTTTCTCTATTCTAGTGTGCTCAAAACAAGCAAAAACGAGATCGTTCAAATTGAATCTTTGTATCCTCCGATTTTAGAATGGATGAAGTCGTATTCTTTTGATTAGTTAATTTCCTTCAACACCTCTTTCCCTTGCTTCGTCAGATAAGGATAAATCAGCAATAAAATGGCTTGCTCGTAGTCTGCTCTTTGATTCTTTCCATTCTGTAAAATTTCTGCATTCACTAAATAGAAATCGGATAGAATTTGCATTCTTTGATGGAGGGATTCGTATTCGTTGGGAAGTTCAGCGGGACGGAGTATACCTTCTTTTATGAGATACTCAAAGACGAAGGCAAGCTGTTGATTACGAATTTGGGTGAGCTGTCTATAATGCGTTGCGACGATTTCATTGTTACGCATCAAGTGCGCAAAGTCTAAGAAAATGAAGCGATATTTTTTAATCAGATCGAAGGTTTGTCCAGTTGCGCTAATCAGTTGGGTTACACTAATTTTCTTCGTGGTCATTTCTGCAAAAAGGGCATTAAATTCTTCCACCAAAGCAAAATACAGTGCCGTTTCTATATCCTCTTTCTTCTTAAAGTGATAGGTCAAATTCCCGGGACTGATCTGTAATCGTTCGGTGATGCGTCGCTGGCTCACATTCGTCATGCCATATTCATTAAATAGCTCTAAACTTGCGGTCAATATCTTTTGCTTGGTTTTGCTCATACTGCAAAGATAATTCTTTTTAGTACAATTGCACTAAATTAAATAAATTAGTACATTTGCACTAAAATTAATTCGATTATGAAAATGACGATTATTGGTGCAGGTATTGGAGGATTAACTACGGCAATTGCTCTGCAACAAAAAGGTATTGATTACGAGATATTTGAGTCTTTTTCGGAATTCAAAGACTTAGGTGCAGGTATCCTTTTGGCGAATAATGCGATGCAGGTTTATGAAAAATTAGGCTTAGCGCAGCAATTGCAAGACTTGGGACAAGCCATTGCACATCTAAAAGTAACCAATGAGCAATTGACCCCTTTATCTACCATTTCTATCGCTGAAACTGCTCCAAATAATCTACCAACAGTCGCTATTCATCGCAGTCGTTTGCAGAAAGCATTGCTAGAGCGCATACCTACTGAAAAATTACATTTAGGAAAACGCTTGGAGAATTTGACACAAAATGAAGAAGGTGTTCTCTTGAAGTTCACAGATGGTACTTCCTATCAGGCAGACTATTTGCTGGGTGCGGATGGCATTAATTCTAAAGTGCGGAAGACTCTATTTGATAATACAAAAATTCGTGATGCCAATCAAATTTGCTGGCGTGGCATCGTTAATTATGATTTGCCTGCTGATCGTTGTGATGAATTCAATGAGGCTTGGGGCAGAGGCAAACGTTTTGGTTTTGCAACAATTGGTCATGGACAAGTTTATTGGTTTGCTTTGCGCAACGGTGGAGAAAAAGGCTTGCCCATAAAATCAGAACTTCAAGCATTATTCGTGGACTTTCATCCTTTGATTCAAAGCATTATTGAAGCAACGCCCGCTGCTCATATTTTAACCAATCCAATCACCGATTTGAAACTAATTGACACTTGGTACAAGGGTCGAGTTTGCTTAGTTGGCGATGCTGCTCACGCTACTACACCCAATATGGGACAAGGTGCGTGTCAATCTATTGAAGATGCTTATATCTTGGCGAATTGCTTGACACAAAATACCAATGTAACTGATGCTTTTGTACAATTTCAGCAACTGCGGCAGAGCAAGGCAAAAAGAGTAGTCAATACAAGCTGGAATATTGGAAAAATGGCACATTGGTCGAACACTTTGTTAATTGGTCTTCGCAATTGGGCAATGCGGATGACGCCTGATTCTGTGATGAAGAAGCAAAATGCTTTCTTACATGAATTACCATTTTGATAAGAGATTTACTACTGTACGAAGCCTAAGAACAGTCTATGCTGTTAGCATGGATTTAAAAGAATTAAAACCTATTTTCCCCTTCATCTCTTTTTGTGCGGTATCTGCGGCATCGCACCGAGTGTTTTTTTGAAGCTCGAAAAGCTAAGGCTTTTCTCGCTTCTCAAAATTTAAAAAACTTAAATTACAGTGTACTAAATACACTGTAAACTAAGTTTTATGCAATTTTTAACCAGAGGAGTTTGAGGAAGAAAAGCGGTTTTGAAAAACCCGCTTTTCTTCCTCAACACCCTTTCCGCCGCCGTCGAAGATGGCGGCGAGTGTTTTTTTTGAAGCTCGAAAAGCTAAGGC
>JBCDFY010000480.1:0-2710 GCA_039176995.1 Bacteroidota bacterium | reverse complement strand
ATTAGCGACTAATATTGAAAAGAAACTCAATGCTTTCAATACCCTTTCTATGCGTTATACTTTTCATCCTACGACTCCTAGACTAACCCAATACTTCAATTTTAATAGACAAATAGATAGGTACAGTATAGAACAGGGTATGAATCAAGCTATCATCAATACGGGTCATATTCTTCAAGTTGATTACAATAAACACAAGCCTTTTCCATACTTTGGCTTGTTCGCCAGTGCAATAGTGCATTTTGAAAATAGGCAGACTGTAACGGATATTTATATTGATAATAATTTTATTCTATCACGGTATATTTTGAAGCGTCAAAATACTATAAATGCTAACATAAAAAGCGGCATTGAGAAACTGCTCCCTGCTATTTCTTCTACTATCAAATTAAAATCCTCTATCTCCTACCAACAGTATGAAAATTTAATAGCCTCAAGACCTCAAACCGTCAAAAATCAGTTTTATAACATTCACGCGTCTATTAAAACAGGCTTAGATTTCCCATTGAACTGGATAATAGGATATAGCAATAGCATTAACTTAACTATTATTCAAAGAGGAGAAGAAAACAATTTGCTACATAGCACACAGTTAGGCTATATAGATTTTGATCTACAAATTAGCTCTAAAATAAAGCTGAAATTTTCTAATTCCCTCTATGTATATAGTAACAGAACAGGCAATACGAATGACTATATGCTCTCTGATATTTCTGCTTTCTTTTTTCCCCAAAAAAAGCGTTTAAAAATAGCCCTTCGTATATACAATCTTTTCGATACTAAGGAAATCATCAATTTCACAACGCTTGACTATCTCCAGATTACTAACAGGACTCAGTTGCTACCTAGATATGCTCTAGCTACCGTAGGATATAGTTTTTGAGTAATAAAAAACTCCACTAATGTTTTAGAATCTAAAGTTGATTTCAACAGCCTAATTATCATTCTTTCATTTCTACAACCATCCTCTAATAAAAGGTGTTACTGTTCCTTTAACAAATTCATCTGCATCCATATGAAAGAAAAACTTGCCGCCTTCGAACGCCTACTAACGATCATGGATGAGCTTCGAGAACAATGTCCTTGGGATCGAAAACAAACCTTTCAATCTTTACGCAATTTAACAATAGAGGAGACTTATGAGTTGGCTGACGCTTTGTTGGAAGAAGATTTGGATGGCATTAAGGAAGAACTAGGCGATTTGATGCTACACATGGTCTTTTATGCCAAAATAGCGGATGAGCAGCAAGCTTTTGACATAGCCGATGCTTTGAATGAGGTCTGTGATAAATTGATTAATAGACATCCACATATTTATGGCGATGTGAAAGTAAAAGACGAAGAAGAGGTCAAGCAAAATTGGGAGCAGATCAAATTGAAAGAGGGGAAAAAATCGGTATTAGGTGGTGTTCCTAAATCTTTGCCCGCGATGGTGAAAGCTTATCGAATGCAGGAGAAAACGAAGCAAGTGGGTTTTGAGTGGGAAAATGCAGGACAAGTCTGGGAGAAGGTAGAAGAGGAAATGGCAGAGTTCAAAGAAGCGATGGAAAGCAATGCCTCACAACTGGAGAAAGAGCTAGAGTTTGGGGATGTGCTGTTTTCTTTGATTAATTATGCCCGCTTTAATAATATCGAACCCGAAACGGCATTGGAACGCGTGAACCAAAAGTTCAAAAGACGCTTTGAATATATAGAGGCGAATGCACCCAAAACGTTACAAGAGATGTCTTTGGAAGAAATGGATGTGCTTTGGGAAGCAGCGAAAAGGAGTCAGTGAGTGAGGCTGTATAATTAATCAGTTTTAGCAGTTTTTCATGCGAAAGTTTTACCTTTGCAGCACTTTTTGAAAACCGTGATTGATTTGCTCAATTAGATTAATTTTTTAAGCAAAAAAATGTCACAAGAACCTCGTTCTTAGAAAAGAGTCAACTGATTGGTGCAATTGAATCCTGTTGCTTTTATCTTTACAAAAGCAAGCTCTTAGTTAGACAAACATAAACCATTAATCAAACCAGACCGTTAATAATAGATATGAAGAAGATTCGATTAGATATAGTAGCCCTTTCTCATAGTGTGACCCAATCCCACAACTACGCCGTAGTGTTAGGCGAACAGCGAGGATCGAGACGCTTACCGATTGTCATTGGTGGATTTGAAGCGCAGGCGATTGCCGTAGCAATGGAGCGTATGACACCTAACCGTCCTTTGACACACGACCTATTCAAGAATGTGTTGGTCACCTTCGATGTTACGCTGGAAGAAATCATTATCAACAATCTCCAAGACGGCATTTTCTATGCGAAACTAATTTGTCTGAAAGATGGCGAAATCATAGAGATTGATTCTCGAACATCTGATGCCTTAGCAATGGCAGTCCGATTTGAATGCCCAATCTATACCTATGAGTTCATCCTAGATCGTGCTGGTGTCGTGTTGGAAGAAAGTGAAGAAGGAGGAGAAGAAGCGGTTGTTCGTCGGGCAGAAGTATCTGCGGTGAAACGATTGTCTTCTTATTCCATCGAAGAACTGAAGCAAATGCTCGAAGAGGTGTTGGCGAACGAAGATTATGAGCGCGCTGCTGAAATTCGAGATGAAATCAATCGACAAAACCAGCAATAAAGGACGTCAACAAAATAATATTACAAATTACTAGCACAACAGCTCACAGCGTGAAATTTTAAGTAGGTTTTTGTCCAAAATTTTGTAGTTT
>JBCDFY010000479.1:0-2722 GCA_039176995.1 Bacteroidota bacterium | reverse complement strand
TGTTCTCTTATTTCCTGCGAGTTTTTTACTAACACAATATTTACATTGGTCTGCGATTCTACTAGCTCGGCAATTCGTCGTGCATTCTTTGTGTTCTTTGTGTGTCGAATGTAAATAGCATTCACTCGATTTTCAAATGTATTAGCTAAGTCCAAATAATGATCTGCATCCTTGGAAGCAGTATCGCCCAACATGATAAAAGGTAAGTCAGGATACATTTCCAATATCTCACTGATGGTTTGCATTTTGTGTCCCCAAGTTTTGTGTGTGTTTTTCAGTAACTGCAATCCGACGTCGCGCAGCAAAACTGGTCCTTTTGGAAATTTATTGAATTCTAGGAAAGTCTCAATATTATCGTAGATGTTCCAAGGACTATTGGAAACGTAAAAAATAGGATTTTCCTTCTTGCCGTCTCTACCTTTTTCTAATGCTGCATACACTTCGTGGATACCTTCCATCGAAAGTCGCTCATACGGATCAAGAAAAAAAGTGGAATATATCATTTTCAGCCGAAATAAGGACGTAGCGTGCGTTTGCAAAACCGTATCGTCCACATCACTGATGACGCCGAAATCTGCATTTGCGGAAGGGAAGAACAGTTCCGCATCGGTCGAAATATCTTCCACAATTTGATTCTGATTGTCCATTAAACTTACCCTTGCTGCTATCCAACGATTTTCGTCGGGACTTAAAGGGGTTTGCCATGCTTCTCGAATTTCAAAGTAACCTTCCTCATCGGTTTCTGCTTGATAATTTCTGCCTCGAATGGCTAGATTTACTTTTGCGCCGACGATTTCATCGCTCTCAAAACGCTTAAAATTATCAATTAAGGTTCGGATACGCGATTGATCTTTTTCTAAAAAAATACCTTCGTTTTCTAATACTCTCCCCTTGATGTGGAAGCCCTCTTTGCTGGCGTATCCTCGATAAGGTGTAACGATGAGTGGATCATCTGAATCAAATTTATTGGCTATTCTATTGAGAAGTTGTGTGGCTTTGTTTAGCATGACTATTTCAGTTTCTTCCAAAAAAAAGAGCCGCCAGAAGCGACTCTTGGTGTGTTCGTTATAGGTCAGATCGGAGCAGTATTAGTTCCAGTTAGGTTCATACCCATAGTAGCTATATGCTTTCGTGAGGTAATTGTGGTTAACATTGGTTGGCCAATTGTCTTTATCAAAACCTGGCGCGTTTTTTAGCTTGTCTTTGTCAATATTCAGTACAAACTTCTCATTTTTTGTATCTACACTGAAGGCTTCAAATGGAATTGCAAAATATTTGTCGCCCATTCCCAGAAAACCACCAAAGGACAAGACTGCATAGCTCACATGGCCTCTATTTGTGTTAATCATTAAGTCTTTGATGTTTCCCACATCCTTTCCTTCTTTGTTCACAACAGAAGTTCCTTCAATACTCGAACTCGATAAAATCATCTTTTATAACTTTTTGATTATCAAAATATTATTGTCGTAAATAGAACGATGTGGAAACATTCGTGTTCAGTTTTGATTTAGAAAAATATGTACCTTTTCTTCTTGCAACTTTTCTAGCTCCACAAATTGATTATTAATAAAATTGATTCGTTGCACTCGTTTAGAAACGAGTAAATATAGGTTTGAAGTTAGGAAACTTCAAACATTGATTATTAATTTTCTGTTTGCTACCCTACTAAAGTTGAATCACTCAAACAGCTCTTCTGTCGCCGCCAATTCGATCAAAAAATCACTAATTTCATTGATAATTAATTCCAAATACGCTGCTCCTTTTTCTGCCGTTGCTTTCTTTGGATTTCCAACACCTGTATCTTGCGTCACTTTCGTCCAAGCGCGTTGCGCTGTTGCCCAACCTTCGCGAAAAGCTTTAATTTTATATTGCTTCGCCACGCCGTCTCCAGCTTCGGAAAGTGGTAGAATCAGATCGGGGCAAATATGTAGCATCACACTCGTCTCCATTTCATTGGCATGGTCGCCGTAGTGTTCAAAAAATTGACTGTGGTCACCAATTTTGAACCAGTCCAAACTACATACAAAGACATCGGGAAACAGAACCGAGAGTTCTCGAATCATGGTTTTGAAGTTATTGCCGCCATGTCCATTTAAGAGGACCAGTTTGTAAATTTGATGACGCTGCAATACCTCCACGATATCTTTCAATATAGCCAATTGTGTACTTGGATTCAGATTCATGCACAATTTGATGTCCATTTGCCCAGACTGAATACCGAATGGAATATTGGGCAGTACGATCACCTTTGCTTTAGCAGCCCAAGCCTTTGCTGCCGCTTGTTCAGCGATGTATTCCACTTGATAATTGTCCGTTCCGTAAGGCATATGGTAATTGTGCGCTTCGGTTGCGCCCCAAGTAAGTACCGCGACTTCATAATCGCTTGCTTTGACGGCTTTCCAATTGGTTTCGGCGAGTAAGTAAGGTTTTGGTGACATAATATTGTATATGAGATTTGATAATTCACTAGGGTACGCAAATTGAAAATAAGAGGTGTGTATAACAAATTGCACCTCTATAGAAGATTTAATGTAACAGAAACTCTAATCTTTGCTCTTATCAACCCATAGCGGCATTGAGCCGCTATGGGTTGATCAAGGTTTACTAAGGACGAAAAATGGCTGAAAAGCCATTTTTCGTCCTTAGTAAACCTTGATGGAATTAGATGGACTCGATGTCCATCTAATTCCAAAACAAGTCGCTCTTAGCAAGTATTATTTGG
>JBCDFY010000478.1:0-2734 GCA_039176995.1 Bacteroidota bacterium | reverse complement strand
TTTATATGTTCACGTGTAAAGGCGAAACCTTCGTCTTCGCTTTAAATAATTTACTAAACGACTGCGAGTGTTCAAAGCCTAAATCATAAGCAATTTCGCTGATGGATAGGGTAGTGGTGGAGAGTTTTTCCTTGGCTTTTTCGATCAGTTTTTCGTGGATGTGTTGTTGGGTGTTTTGTCCTGTAAGGCTTTTGAGGAGGCTGCTTAGATAGTTAGGCGAAAGATTCAATTGTTGAGCAACGTATTGTACACTAGGCAAGCCTTTTTGTGCTAAATGCTCTTCTTGAAAATACGTATTCAATAGTTGCTCTAAGCGACCTAAAATTTCGTGATTGTTCTTCTTTCTGGTGATGAACTGTCGCTGGTAAAAACGTTCGGCGTAGTTGAGCAGTACCTCAATTTGAGCAATGATGATGCTTTGGCTAAATTGGTCAATACTGGTTTCAATTTCTTGACCAATATTTTGCAGAATGCTTTGGATGACTTGCTCTTCCTTGGGGGAAAGGAACAAGGCTTCATTAATCGCATAATCGAAAAAATCGTACTGCTGAATGCTTTGAGCAAGCGAAGTATTCCAAATGAAATCGGGATGAAGGAGTAAAAGCGAACCCGAAGGTTTTAGATTGGTTTTTTTGTTCGGTTGGATACTTAGCAACTGCCCCGGCGCAATAAATGACATAAATCCTTCATCAAAATCGTATTGCTGTTGACCGTAGCGAACCGTCCCTACATTTCTTTTCATACCAATGGAGTAGAAATTGAAATTCCAGCGTTCCCCCAAATGTTCAGGTAAAATGCTCGTTTTCCCATAATCCACCAAGCTCACCAAAGGATGCAAAGGACTCGAAAGTCCACGCATTCGATGAAATTCGGTGATGGTCTCAATTTTGCGTATTCTGTTAGACATACTTTCCCTTTTTATTGCCACAATAGTCACATAGCAATTTCACATAGATCACAAGAGTTTTAAGGTAAATCAAAAACTATGTTTCTTATGTGAAAAAACTATATGCCTATGTGGTCAAACCTTACAACATAAATCCTCCCGCCGCTTCAATCCGCTGCCCATTGATCCAATAAGCGTCTTCCGAACACAAAAATGCGACAATTCCACCAATGTCTTCGGGTTCACCCATTCTGCCGAGTGCCGTATTATTGCCCACGATTTCTCGTTTCTTGGCATTGTTTTTGTCTGCTCCGCCGCCGAAATCTGTCCCAATTGCTCCTGGTGCAACAACATTCACCGCAATTTTTCGATTACCCAATTCTTTGGCTAGATGTCGAGACAGCACTTCCACTGCTCCCTTGGAAGCCGCATATGCAGAGGAATTAGGCAGAGAAAAGCGCGCTAAACCTGTGGAAATGTTGATGATTCGACCGCCATCGTTCAGGTGAGGAAGGGCTTTTTGCGTCAAAAAATAGACGCCTTTGAAATGGATATTGACCATTTCATCGAATTGGGCTTCGGTCGTTTCTGCGAAAGGACGATAGATACCTGTTCCAGCATTATTGATCAGAAAATCGAAATTTGGAGTGTCGTAAGTTTCTTTAAGATAAGCAGAAACTTGCTCGAAGAAGGCTTCAAAGCCTTGAATCTGGCTAGTATCCAATTGGAAGGCTTTGACTTTTTGTCCCATTTTTTCCACTTCTTCGATGACTTCCTTTGCTGCTGATTCATTAGAATGATAAGTGAAAACAGAATCTATTCCTTTTGCTGCCAAACGAAGTACCATATCTCTTCCTAATCCACGACTACCGCCTGTAATGAGGGCAATTTTTTGTTCTTTCATTTTTGTTAAATTTTGTTGCTACAAAGTTCAGTCAAAATGAAGAGAAGGAGGTAGCCGAATCCATGCTTGTTGTAGTGGAATGCATTATTTTACTTCCAACACCTCCAACACGACACTCCTTCGACTCGCTGATACCTCTGGATTGAAACCTACTTCCATCAAATATTCACCAGAATAGACGGTTTTAGTATCAATTGGGGAACGCGTTCCTGAATAAATATTCAGTTCTTGGATGCGGTACTTTTTCTGAGGATCGAGTCCTTTGAACCGTACAGGTTCGATGGAGTAATTGATTTGGTAGCGTTGCTCAATTAGATAGGAAAAGACAATGGCGCGCAATTGAGTAGGATTCACAAATTGGAAACTGGCGAATGGATGTGTATAAGGACTTTGCAGAAGATAGAGATCGCCTTTCCAAATGACTGCTTTGAAATCATTGTAGTTTTGGACGGCCTCTTGGCAAAATTGCTGATCGCTTTCACTTAATTCATCCACCACAATATCAAAACCCAATTTGCCCATGGAAGCCACGTCCGTTCGATATTTGATGCTCGCTTGTTTGTTCCAATTGGTGACGTGTGTGCACATCGCAATGGCAGGATAGTAGTGGGAATATTCCCCGTGCATGAAGACCCGATCAACGGGAGCAGTATTGTCGCTTGCCCAAAATACGCTAATTGTCATTCTTTGATCACTACTGATATTTTGAGATATAAATTGCAACTTGAAACCCAAATTGATCCTAGATTATTCTTTAAGTCAACATTCTTATTTTACAGATTAGTTAAAAATTACTAGCCATTACGAATTAGGGTTGTACGAAGGCGCAAGACCTGTAGAAAATCCGTTTGCTCCGTATCAAAATAAACTTTGTAAAATCATATTATGAATGCAAAAGAGATATTTATCCTCTGAAATAGCAGCAAAGACTGATTTCAGTTAAA
>JBCDFY010000477.1:0-2755 GCA_039176995.1 Bacteroidota bacterium | reverse complement strand
TTATGGACGGAAACACAAATTTCAACTTATTTTTCTCCAAAAAAATAAGTTGAAATTTGTGTTTCCGTCCGAAGAAACTTACTGAGCATACTTGTTGCTCCATTTTCTTGCATTGGCTCAATCTGTTTCACAGTAAAATGTTAATAAAACTAAGTCTTCGTACAGTCATAACAATTAATTACTTATGTAAAAATAAAAGATGCCACTCTTTTAACGGAACGGAAATAATCAACAAAACGACATTTTGAGATGCACCCTGTAGAATTGTGGAACTGCTCAATTCAACAGTTTGACAATTCAACAATAAGAAAAATACTAAGTGTGTGTAGGAGAGTGATGACGGCAAAGGCATCGCTCTCTTTTTTTGTCTACGACGCAAAGAGACATAAACAACGATTTGGTCTCAAAACGATCACTCATTGCTAACATTCATCTACCAGACAAAAAGAGGTGTTTCTGTACTAAAACGTCCCCCAATCATTCAGCAATTGCCCAATTCAGCACTTCACCAATATCCGTTTTCTTAACTTTTTCTTAACTAAAAATTACCATTCAGAACAAAAAAGCTACCATTCAGAACATTTGGAGGTGGAAATTTGGAGTTTTTTGCTGCTTCCGTGATTTTTGAAATGAAAACAAAGGAGAAAGCCGAAAATCCTGTAAAGAGTAGGCGGTGAAAACAAAATTTAATAAAGTAATGTCAAGATCAAGTATTACAATATATAGAGGTAATAATTACAGGTTACCTGTTGAACCTGCCTATACCAAAAGTATGAACCATATTGGTTGGGGAGCAGACAGAGCTACCTCTATGAGAGTAAAAGGAGGACCTTGGGTTATATACGCTGATGATGATTACAGTGGTCATTCACATGTCATCTACCATGGAGATTATCCAAATGCTAGCTTTTTTGGATTAGTAGGTGATGATCAATTACATTCTATACAACTGTTACCTGCAACAGGAATATGTCTATTTCCAGAAGAAAACTACAATGGAGAGTTCGTACATGTAGAGGAAGGTCAACAAAATTTAGATGTAAGTGCAAAATCAGTAATTGTGAGATCAGGAGAATAGGATGTATTTTTGGAGACATCTCCTAATGCTGATGCTGATTCCGCTGCTACCGTCCCAATCGGAAATCATCCTCATAATCCTAAAGAAATTCATACTAAAGAAATAAAAGCCGTAAGACCGTCGAAAGTCAAGGGAAATATTGAGATTTATAGTGAGACCGACGAAGCGGAAGTAAGCAACAATTCTTCTATCAAAAGACTAGGGGATTCACCAGCAATTGAGATACTTATTGATAGCTCTAGTTCAATGAAAGGTACTAAGATTGAGACTGCTAAAACAGTACTTAAAGATTTAATCGTGAATGACATTCCTGAAGGCTCTAAAGTTGCTTTGAGGGTTTTTGGAGTAGGTCGATGTAATGAATCAAAACTTATATATCCACTTCAAGATTTCGACGAAGCAAAGCTTCTTAAATTGGTAGATGAAATTCGGGCCATTAGAACGACTCCGATTGCAGCTACGATTGCTAAAGTGAAAGGCGACTTAGAAAACGCTAAAGGAGATAGATTAGTAATTTTAATGACAGATGGTGCAGAAAGTTGTAATCCAGATAAAGACGCTGCTCACGCCGAGATACTAAAATTAAGAGATCATGGTTTTGATGTAGTTGTAAATATTGTAGGTTTTGATATCAATAGCCAATCTCTTAAAAACAGGTTTGATCGTTGGGCTGTCGCAGGAGGTGGAGAGTACTATGATGCACGAGATGCTTCACAGCTGGGTAAGCAAATGAAAAGAGCCTTGAGTGTACCTTACGTGGTTCGTCGAAATGATGACATGGAAGCAGTAGCTTCTGGTTATGTCGATGGAGAGGCTGTTGAATTAGATGCAGGGATCGATTACAGAATTGAATACGTTTTACCTGGTACACATACATACCAGAAAGGAATTATTCGAGTTGAAGGAGGAAAAACAACGAGAATTCCCGTTTACAGAGGTAAGTAGATTTTCATCGTTCTATGAGGTAAAGGTTAAAGCCTATGGATTTCTCCTTGAAGTCCATAGGTCTCCTACTGAACCAACCACAAAAAAATGAATCGACAAAAAATGCTATCTTATCCCAAGGAATCAATTCTTTCACACACTCAAAGCACACATACCAATAAAAACAACACACGCATCCTTTGTCATCAGCCTATTCACATAGGGCTTATTCGCTTACCAAGATTAGGTAGACCGATCAGCAACAGCAAAGAAAGACGATGCAACTGCCGTGACCGCTACGGAAGACAAAAACGCGACACATGAAACAGCAGCAGACAGTAACAAAATAACAAAGACCAAAAATCTAGTACAGTAAGTAGTCTTAGGCGTTGTTATAGCATTCCTATTTTCATCAGAGCAATCGGTAGAAAATCAAGTAAGTCATCGTAGTATTGAATGACATAAGTCTTCTTCTCGCCATCGGAGAGACTCGCCAAATCCTAATTGCTATCCACTCGAAACGATCACTTCGCCTCAGTAGCAAAATGGATCGCATAAAATGGCGATACATTGTTGTGTAGAACGGTATTATCGCTCATATCTACATCTATGGATTCGTTATTCTACTTCACTTCCGCTTGCAAAGCCTCCAGAATCGCCTCCAATCGCTTAATCTTAGCCACTTGAATTTTCAAATCTTCAATCTCACTTTTCAAGTCTTTAATAGTCTCCTGCTGATCTTGCATCCCTTTC
>JBCDFY010000476.1:0-2798 GCA_039176995.1 Bacteroidota bacterium | reverse complement strand
TGAATAAGTAGCACACAAGGAATAAATTTACATTTATAGATTAGGGCTGTACGAAGTCTCAGTTTTGTTAACATTTTACTTGAAAACAGCCTGAGTTAATGCAAGAAAATTGAGTAACAAGTATGCTCGGTAATTCTCTTCGGACGTAAACACCCTTTGAGCATACTTGTTGCGCGATTTCAGCAGCTTCACTAAAATTTTTCTCAGGCATCACCAAAACTTCGTACACCCTTATTCATAAATAAGTTATGTGTAATCATAGGATTAAAATTTTTACTTCGTAGAAATTTTAATTTTGGGAGGACAGTAGTCTATTAAATAATATACATCAATGGCAAACAACTTACTAGCAGGAAAAACAGGTATTATCTCAGGCGCATTGGATGAGCAGTCTATTGCTTGGAAAGTAGCAGAACGTTGCGTAGAAGAAGGTGCAACGATTATTCTGACCAATGCGCCCGTTGCTTTCAGATTTGGAAAAATACAAGAGCTCGCAGAAAAAATTGGTGCGGAAGCCATTCCCGCCGATGCAACTAAGGTAGAAGATTGGGAAAATCTATTTCAGCAGTCCATGGAAAAAATGGGTGGTCCACTAGATTTTGTGCTACACGCTATCGGCATGTCCATCAATGTGCGCAAGAAGAAAGACTACACCAATTTGAAGTACGATTGGATGCAAAAGACCTTTGATATTTCTGCTATTTCTTTTCACAAAATGATGCAAACCCTTTACCAAATGGACGCTATGAAAGACTGGGGTTCTATTCTTGGCTTGTCCTACATTGCCGCCCAGCGCACCTTCCCAGACTATAGCGAAATGGCAGAGTCTAAAGCCCTACTGGAATCTTTTGCCCGTAGTTTTGGCTACCACTTTGGTATGAAGAATAAAGTTCGCGTCAATACCATTTCACAATCTCCTACGATGACAACGGCGGGGCAAGGTGTGAAAGGTTTCCAAGAATTTTTTGATTATGCCGATAAAATGTCTCCACTCGGAAATGCTTCGGCGGAAGCTTGTGCAGATTACTGTGTGATGCTATTTTCTGATTTGAGCCGTGGTGTCACCATGCAAAATCTCTATCACGATGGTGGATTTTCTACGATGGGAATGAGTCCTGCTGTTTTGGATTTATAGTGCCTAGCTTTGGGTATGAAATCGTAAATTTCGTTCAACAAAATTCAAAAATTGACTTGACATTATTTGGGTCAGCCATAATATTTATTTTGTTTTCATTGGCGAATGCATTATATTTATAATTGTTAATCAATATTTTAGGTGATTGTCTAATGTTTATACAAGCACTCTTAAATAACGTTAAACAAAATTATTTTTTTAAACAAACAATAATGCATGATACCTAAAGTAGCAGTTATATTAACAGATCCGAGTAGGAATATTATTTGGGTAAATCAAGACTTTTCCGACATCACAGGTTATAGCCTAAGAGAAGTGATAGGAAAGAAGCCTAGTTTGTTGCAAGGCGCTAGATCGGAAACATCGACCATCGCACGCATGAGAAGATGTTTGGAAGAACAAATTCCATTCAAGGATGCCATCACCAATTACAGAAAAAACGGAGAAGAGTACCTTTGTAAGTTAGTCATCTATCCCATCTTCAACGAAGATCATCAGTTGTTGCATTTTATTGCTTTTGAGATAGACGGCGATGAGGTGAAAGACGAAAGCAAGATTCCGTTGATGCAGCTTTCAGAAAAGTACACTTCTAGTAGTCTGCGGGGCGTAGATGAAATGAAACTCTACTACCAATTGCAGAAACTATTGGAGGATGAAAAGCTTTATCTAGATCCTGATCTTTCGCTGAGACAGCTTGCAGATAGTCTAGCAACAAATACTAAATATCTCTCTCAAGTGGTCAACCATCTGGCAGGTAGCAATTTCCAGTACTATCTCAACACATTCAGAATTAAAGAAGTACAGGGCAAAATATTGAATGCAGAATATAAGAATTTGACCTTGTTTGGTATTGCTTTACAATGTGGATTTAAAAATAAATCTACCTTTTACAAAGTCTTCAAGGAAATCATAGGTATGACACCCAAGGAGTACATCAAACAATCATCACAGCGCAACTAGAGATCGCTCAATCCGTCTAGTGGATGAATTTTCATCTTACTTTTCGGCTTGCGAGATTGGCGATCAAATATTATTATTTGAGCGATCTCAATCATTTTAGAAATACGAGGCTAAATGTTCATTCATACTAGTAGTTGCTCTAGTCGTATACCTCTTGATCCTTTTAATAGGAATGTACTTTGCTCAAAAGATTGTTGCTTGAACCAAGTTTTCAAGGCTTGTGTATTATCAAAATGAAGGTATTGATGTTGGCACTGCTTGAATTGCTCGCCTACTAGAATTACCCGCTCGAAATCAAAGCCTTCAATTTCATCTAAAAGCATTTGGTGTTCTAAGACACTATTCTCACCCAACTCTAGCATATCACCTAGAATAGCAATTTTATTTTCGGCTGGATGACGATTAAGATAGTGAAGACTAGCACTCATGCTAGCAGGATTGGCGTTGTAAGCATCTAAAATAAAGGTATGTTCGTCGCGTTGAACGATTTGTGAGCGATTGTTAGTAGGCACATAATTTTCTATCGCAGCCTTTATTTTCAATGGCGGGACTTTGAAATATTGACCAATCACGATGGCGGTCATAATATTACTAAAATTATAGTCTCCGATGAGTTGGCTGCTTACTTGGATGCGGCGTCCTGGATCTTCACCGTGAAGAAGGCCGCGTTGGCGGCGGGCCCCGATGCGACGGTCACGGCACC
>JBCDFY010000475.1:0-2818 GCA_039176995.1 Bacteroidota bacterium | reverse complement strand
CACAAATTGAAAATAGAGAATTTCGTTTTCAAAATTCGCATAAAGTCTTTTTTCAAAGGTGAAAAGACTTTATGCTAGGGGATTTTCAAGGGAGAAAAGCATGAAAAATTTGATAATTTTTCATGCTTTTCTCCCTTAAATTTCCCCTCGGAACAGAAAAAACTCTCTTTAGAGAATTTTTTTCTGCGACTCCCAAATATTTCAAAAATGTGTCCACTTTTTGAAAATAAATAAGCAAAATGCTCAAAAAAGCACTTTGCTTAAATTACGTTACGGGATACAAAGATAAAATGAATTGTGGCATTAGCGATTTTGAGGATTGCTTTTTATGATTTTTTTAAAATTCAAATTCACTCCATAATCTCATAATCAATTTCCAACTTACGGATTGCTCTAAAGGCAGAACCAGTCGTTTTGTCCGCTACTTCAATTTCTATGGGCGTACCGTTTAATAAAATATCTGTTGATTCTCTTGCGGAATACCCATCTATGTCTTGGGCAATTTCTTCTAGCATTTTTGCAATTGCTCTGGCATTAGGTCGTTGCGCATTGCAGGACAAGAGTTGAATTTTCATGATTTGTTATTTTTCCTTCAAGATAAGAAAAATTATTATAGATTTTATGCGGAGAATACTGTGAGGGGATTCTTAAGATTCTAGCTTCACTTTCACTGCTTCACGAAACGCTTTGAAAAATTATCTTGGTCGCTTTTGGCGATAATTATGTAAGAACCACTTGGTAGGTCTTCGGTAGATAAATCATAGCGGACTGCTGCGGAAAACCAAGTACGCAATATATTTCCGTAAGTATCTAGCAGTTGAAATTGATAATCTCGTTTATCATTTTTTTGTAGTTGAATGCGAAGATTATTACTTACTGGATTGGGAAAAATGGTTAGTGATTCTTTTTTAGTGCCTTTCCGATAAACACTAATCAATTCAGAATATTCGTAGTTTTTGTCTGTATCAATTTGCTTCAAGCGGTAGTAGTTAACGCCTAATTTTGGTTCTTCGTCGTAATATTTATAGTGCTTCGTCTCTAGAGTCGTACCATGACCTTTCACAAAACCCAAAGCCTTCCAATTTTTAGTATCTTGACTCTGCTGTACTTCAAAACCAGCATTGCCGAATTCAGAAGCAGTTTCCCAAGAAAGCAATGCTTGCGTATTCACCAACTTACCATCAAAATAAAGTAATTCAACGGGTAAGGTACCGCAATCAGATGCAATCATCAAGTTTTGGCTACAGATCATGTTGCTGTTACTTCGAGCAAAAACATCATCTGCTCCAGCTTCGTCATTGGTGCTTAGTGCTCTTTTGACTGAACCGTTCAATATCTGAAAATACATAACATCGCCCGTGCTATTTGTTCCATTATTCGTATGTCCTAACTGATGAGCGTGTCCCAACTCATGCAATGCTACGCTTTCAAAATCAGATTGTGAACCCGAAGGGAATCCATTGCCAATATACCAATTGGTGTTTTCATTAAAAACGATATCTATCTCTGAGACATACCAATCTTCAAATACGCCACCTGAACCACAAGCGAACCAACGAGAAGTTGTTCGTCCAATAGTAGAGCCAGGTATCGGTCCGAAACGAACAATATTTACGCCATCATTGGCAATAATATCTACATTTGAATCTGCACCACGAATCCAATTAATATTAGTAGCAGTACACCAAGTATTCATCGCCCTCAAGAAGGCTAAATCCGCACCAGCTAAATCTGTACCATCTGCAAAATCAGTGTGGTACTGAAATGTAATTCCGCCCATACCATTGTCATCCACAAATTGAGTGGGATAAGCATCGCCACTATTTTCAGCATTGGATTGATTGTAACTTACAACTAAAGGAGCAGAGCTAGTGAATGTACCATTGCTCGTCGTGATAATTTCAAAGTTTCCCGTTCCCGCATCCGAAGGTACTTCAACCGTAATTTGAGTATTCGTCCAAGTCTTAATTTGCTCGCTTAGTGCTGCTATATTGATAGTAGCACCACCGTTGTCTGCGTTGGCAAATTCTATGCTTCCCTGGGAGTTTCCGAAATTCGTTCCATTTATAGTTAGTATAGATTCTGTTCCTGCGGTAATGGTTGTCGGGGAAAAAGAAGTGATAGATTTGGTAGTAACAGTTGATAGTTCACGCGTCATTTTATCGAAGTTAAATGGCGCGACAACCCGATAAGATTTTCCAGTATTTTGCTCAATTAAAGTATATAATTCAGTCGTCACCTCTTCGTAAATGGTATGACCATCAACAGCTTTTCCACTGGAAAAATTATATTTTATGTAACCTTGTGAGACGTATTCCGAGGTACAATAGAGGGCGTTGACTTTTGCCGTTTGTTCATTTTTGATAGTGCTAGGATGAAGTAAAAATAATCCAATATCCCCAATATTAAGCTGTAATCTTGGATGATCAATTTGCATTTCTAAGCCCACTATTCCACCTCTTGTTATTAGCTCAATAGTTTGAAAGTCAGTAAGTTGTCCTTTAAATGTTTTATGAAGCAAAATAGTATTAGAGGTGTAAATATTATATCCCTCATCGTCCCAAAAACTCTGCTTCGCAATTACTTTTCCCTCCACTATATATTCGGCTGCTTGAATGCGCGTTTCGATTGATATCTCTTTGATGAGGCATTGAGCAGAAAGTCCAAAACTACAGAAGCAGCATAGAGCTAACAAGTAAATCTTTTTCATGATAGTACAGGTATAGGTGTCTAATTTGAAAGCGTGTGTATGTAGCTCCAGATGTGGTTTGCTAGGAATGTTGGTGAGAGGAGTATCGTCAAATCATTTTGGAAGTTG
>JBCDFY010000474.1:0-2831 GCA_039176995.1 Bacteroidota bacterium | reverse complement strand
TGGCATCCCAATGTTCGGCTACTTTGCCATTTTCATCTATTCGAATGATATCAAATGAAACCATTTCATCTGCCCCAAAAGGCTTGGCATTGTGCCAAATATTATGCATAAACACGTAGTTGCCATCTTTGAACATTCGTATATTCTCGGCAGTAGTTTCGTTTTCCTGAAGAACAGGCAGCATCTGAATGAATGGCTCTAAGCCTGTCGGCAAAAAAGGGTTGTGTTGGATGTAGTCGGCATTTGCCAGCTTTCTCATGGTCTCGGGGTCATTTTTAAGAACAGCACCTAAAAAAGTACCTACGATTTCTTTGTTGCTCATTGTTGCAGTATGTATTGGATTAACCTCGCTGGTTGTCTTAGATTGGCTCATACCACAGGAAGCGAGAATACCTGAAAGTAAGAGTATGATTATCGTCTTTCTCATTGATTTTGCCTTTAGTAGAAAAATTTTTACTTTTGTTTCGCAAGCAAAATTAAAAAAATAACTTTCAATATGCAAGTAATTTTCCGAAAAACTTTTTATTTGCAAGTAATAAGAATTAGAACAACCTATGAATCAGGAATTTAGATGCAACTGCCCTTTCACTTCTGCCCTTGATATTTTGGGTGATAAGTGGATATTGGTCATCATTAAGCAAATGCTCATTGAAGGCAAAGAGACCTTTAAGGACTTTACGGAAAGTGAGGAATCTATCGCAACCAATATTCTTTCGTCTAAACTCAAATTTTTGGAAGAAGTAGGAATTATCATCAAAACAAAACGACCTGACAATAAAAAGACTAACCTCTATCTTTTGACCGATAAAGGCTTGGCGTTAACACCTATACTTGTGGAACTTGCAACTTGGAGCGATAAGAATCTTAGAGACATCCATCCGAGCATGATGGACGGCGAAGAAATGGAATTCCTAAGGAAGGATAAAACTGCTTTTACGAACCAGATAGAAAAGAAATACAGAGAAAAACTGGCTACAACATTAAAGCCTGATAGTCGTGCTGAGCGCCGATGATCAGACTTTGTTGAACGAAGGGGGTTCAGGGTTTGAGCTATGGACTTTGCTTTTGCGGATTGGAGGTCCGTGGTTTCCCAGTGAGTGGGTCAAGGTGTGGAGAACACTTTTGTATTGGCGAGTGATTTTTGGGTTGCCTATTTTTCCATTTTTGGGTACAAAAAGGGCGGGGTTGGGCGATTTTTCGAGATTTTAGACAAGGCTACGCCACAGCATCCACCTGATGCGGATGCTGCATTGAACAACGCAAACAAGATTTAATGCTACATAGATTGGCTGGAAAGCGAATGATGCGTTATCTTTACAACGAACAAAAGGGAAAATGTCCAGTGTGTGGACATCGCATAGATGTGCAGGGCAGGTTGGAACATCCATCACTTTATTCCCGAACATTTGGTTGAACGATGGATCGCAGAAAATCTAGTCATCCTGCATCCTTTCTGTCACGTACAAGTTCACCAAATGAGGTCACGGCTGCTGCGCTCCAACGGAGCGTTCGGAAGGCTTGAGTCGCTTGCTGGGAAATCGAAGATTTGACGGCGTCAAACTAGCTTGGGCGGTTCTTAAGGGGGCAGGGATGCCCTGAACTATCCGATTCAAGCTGCCTCATGAGGGCAGCCTGAGGGTATGCGATACCGTTGTAGCCAATTAGAAAATCAAGATTCACAAAACAGGCTCTACATTTGTAAAAATTAAATATTCTATGAAAAACATCTTGTTTCTATTAATCATTCTGATTGGATTAACCTCTTGCAAAGATAATCCAAAACAACAAACAGCATCTGGTGAAACATCAAATTCTATTGATAATTCTGTAGAAATGACAGAAGAGCAGAAGTACTTAAAAAAGAATGCGATACCAATTGAAAACTTATCCAAATTGAGCAATAAGATATACGATGAAATCGCAAATTTTGAAATATTAATGATTGGTGAAATGCACGGAACAACTGAGCCTGCCGAATTTGCCTATGGATTATGCGATCTTATTACTAAATCTGAAAAAAAAGTTGTTTTAGCTATGGAAATTCGTGCTTCACTTATGAGCAACTTATCAGACGAGATGTCAATTTCCGAGTTAAAAGAAGTGGATTTCTTTCGCAGAAAAAATTTTGATGGTAGAAATGGTGAAGCATGGCTTGATTTAGTATATAAGAGCATTCAAAATGAAAGAATCATTTTAAAATTCATTGATAATCCTTACCCATCTTCAGCCAGAGATTCATCTATGTATATGGAAATACGCAACATTCATAATACATATCCTAATAGCAAAATAGTTACTCTAACTGGAAACGTACACAATTCTTTTGTACCCCGCTTTGACAAAGTAAGAATTGGAGGTTACTTGTTAAAAGATTCTGTTAATTTTGATTCTAAAAAAATCATGTCCATTAATCATGTATTTAGTGAGGGAAACATGTTAAATAGCGACCTTACTGGATTAAAAATGAGAACTATTGAAAGAGAGGAAAATATTTATAATACTACCTTATCTCATGAAATGTTTTTATGTAGGAAATTTCCTAAAGAACAAAATCGATGTACACATATCTTATACACTGATAAAGTGACTGCTTCAGAAATAATTAAAAAAGATGATAGGTAATGATAGTGTATATACTGCGTTTGGGATAAAAAAGTGCATTTTTATTTTGAGCACTTTGTAGAATTGTTGAAATGAAAAAATGTTGAATTGATTGTTCCTAGCCTACCATTGGCAGAGCTTGCTGATGGTACAGCACGTCACTATCAATTCGACAATTGAACAATTTTACAATTCGACCATATGCACAAATTTATCCCGTTTGCAGTATA
>JBCDFY010000473.1:0-2834 GCA_039176995.1 Bacteroidota bacterium | reverse complement strand
CTATACTAACTCTACTGCTATAGGATTTAGTGCTAGTGTCAGTTCTTCTAATCAAATTCGCCTTGGGAATTCTACCGTTTCTTCCATTGGTGGCTTCGAACCTTGGTCGAATATCTCTGATAAACGCCTGAAAAGAAAGGTGCAACAAGATATTCCTGGCTTAGATTTCATTACGCAACTACGCCCTGTTAGTTATCAACTGGATATGGAACGCATTGCCAAATGGCACAACATGCCTGATAGTTTGCGTGATTTCAAAAGTGAAGCGCTGAAAGGCAATATTCGTTATTCAGGCTTTTTGGCACAAGAAGTGGAAGCTGCTGCACAGGAAATTGGATATGATTTCAGTGGTGTCGATGCACCCAAAAATGAAGAAGATCGCTATGCTTTACGCTACTCACAGTTTGTTGTGCCTTTGGTGAAGGCGGTACAAGAATTGGATGCAGAAAATCAGCTATTGAGAAAAGAGTTAGCAGAAATAAAAGATTTGTTGCTAGCCAATAGACAAGCAATCGAATTGCGATCTACGACTCAAAAAGCGACACTCAATCAAAATGCACCTAATCCATTCGATGGCTACACGACCATCAATTACTTCGTTCCTGATGATTTTCAGCAAGCTACTATTTGTATTTCAGACAGTAATGGAAATCTAATAAGAGAAATAGCAATTACCGAAAACGGTACAGGACAAATTCAAATAAATGCGACACAATTGAGCAAAGGTAATTACTTCTATTCCCTGATTTTGGATGGAAAATTGGTGGAAAGTAAGCAAATGATCCATTTGAATAACGAATAATGAATGTAGAACATGGAATAACGAAGTTTTTCTAGCAGGACGTGTTTTCTGACTTCGACATTCAACATTCCTTGTTCGTTATTCGATATTCACATTGCCTTAATAACATTATGACTACGAATCGTGTAATCCCGAAAACCAAGTGAAAACACCACTCCAATAAACCTTTTCAATATCATTTTACAATAAGAAAATTCAAAAACCATGAAAGCAATGACCTTTGCTTACAGTATCTTTTGCTATGCCTTTTTCTTTGGTGTATTCTTATACATGATCGGTTTCTTAAACGGTTTCATCGTCCCAAAAGGCATCAATGATGGCGTAGAAATGGAGAATATCCCTGCACTATTAATTAATGTCTTATTGATCGCGGTCTTCTCTGTGCAACATTCTGTGATGGCGAGACCGAGCTTCAAAGCTTGGTGGACAAAAATCATTGGAAAAGCCGCAGAGCGCAGTACGTATGTGCTGTTTTCAAGCCTTGCCTTGGTCTTACTCTTTTGGCAATGGCAACCCATGACAACAACGATTTGGGACGTACAAAATGAAAGTTTGCGCTACGTCATCTTAGGTATTCATGGACTAGGTTGGACGATTCTTTTCCTATCCACCTTCATGATTAATCATTTTGATCTATTTGGTCTAAAACAAGCCTACGAGCACCTAATCGGCAAACGTCCTGCCGAAAGTTCCTTTACAGTACGCTATTTCTACCAATTGGTGCGCCATCCGATTATGCTCGGTTTTTTGATTGCGTTTTGGGCAACACCGACTATGACCATGGGACATTTACTTTTTACAGGCGTCTGCACTTGTTACATCTACGTTGCTGTCCACTTCTTTGAAGAAAAAGACTTAAAAGCAGAATTTGGAACAGACTATAGACTCTATCAAGCACAAGTACCGATGTTAATTCCGTTTACGAAAATTAAGAGAAAATTAAAGGTTCGTTTTAGTCGGGGAAGTTGAACGAGTTAACAATCATCAATAGACTTACTAAGCTCAAAAAATATCATTAACTTTTTAATTTTTAAAACTACTATTATTATGAATGAAGTAAAAGCAGTTCTAGCCGTAAAATTTCAATCTAGCCACGATCAAGAAACGCTTATGGAGGTTTGCCAAAATGGATTAGGTGTTTTTAGAAGCGTACCTGGATTAGTACAAAAATACTACATCGTAGAAGAAGACACAGGAGCACTCAGCGGCATCTATCTCTTTGAGTCAACTGCTGCAAGAGAGACGTTTTGGAATTCTGACTTAGCCAAAACAATTCCGTCTGAATACGGTGTTATTCCTGAATCTATTCGGGTGGAAAAATATGAAATGGCAATTGTTTTGAATGAAGAAGCAGTTCTAGTATAAAGGAATGCAGTAAAAACGACCGAGGCTCATAGCAGCAAGCTGCAAACATGACTTTTTGATGAAAACTCATAGCCACATAGATTCACATAGAAAAGTATTTTTTCTACAAAAAACTATGTGTTCCTTGTGTCTATGTGTTTCACGTTCAAAGTATTATATGTTGTTTGAAATAAAAACAGCGATCACTCAAGTCTAAGAATGTTCCTCCTTTTTTCTAGTCTGTTATTTCTAACGGTAGCAGTTATTGTCATGCTTGGAGCGAGTTTACCCTTGATGGCTTTCCTGTTTTTAGCCTTAGAATCAGTTGGATTTTTATACATCAAAAGCGAAAGTGATAGCAAATGAAAGACATTGCAACTTATCAAAGAGAAGCACTGCTAAATTGCTCCAAAGATCAGTTTCAGCGAATGGGAACACAACTCATTCAGCGTATCGCTAACTTCAATAGCACGATCAAAAATCATTCCTTAACCACCGATAAAACAGCCCTTGAACTCAACCAAATGCTAGCAGCCTTTGATCTGTCTGAAAAAGGGAAAGATATGGAGCAGTTGCTACCGCAAATTACGGAGTTGCTGTTGCACCAATCCTTGTTCAATGGACATCCTGGCTTCATGGGTTACATTACGTCTTCGCCCAATCCAATCGGTGCATTGGCAGATTTACT
>JBCDFY010000472.1:0-2852 GCA_039176995.1 Bacteroidota bacterium | reverse complement strand
ATGGGAAGAAGAAATCAAAACGCAATTGGACAGCGCCAGCATCATTCTCTTGCTGCTCAGTCCTGATTTTTTGTCTTCTGACTATTGCGGAAATGAAATGGCAATTGCTTTGAAAAAGCACGAAGATGACGCACAAGCAGTGACCGTCATTCCAATTATTACGAGACCTTGTTTATGGGAGATCAATCCCAATCTAAAGCGTATAGAAGCTGCCATAAAATCCAAAATCATTTCCACTGCGCCAGATCGTGATGAACTCTATGTAGAAATCACAAAAAGTTTAGTAGAACTAGCACAAGTCAAAAAACAAGCCCTCCAACTCGCGCGCCTACAAGCCGAAGAAGATGCTTTTTGGCAGCAGATAATAACAATCAATACCATTACGAACTATCGAAAATATCTTAAAACTTATCCCAATGGTAAGTACATCAAAGCAGCTAATAAAGGTATTCAAAAAATAGAAGCAGCGCAGGAAAAAGCACGACTGGCTAAATTGCAAGAGCAAGAAGATAATTTTTGGAATAAAACAGTAGCCGCAAAGAAAATGCCCGCAGTGGCAGATTATCAAGAATACCTCGATAAATACTCAAATGGTAAATATGCGGACGAAGCATTAAAAGCTATTGCTAATATCAATAAAGCAAAACTAGAAGCGGCTCGGGCAAAAGATAAAGCCACTTGGTCATCAGCGACGCGAGCAAACACCAAAGTTGCTTATCAGGATTATTTAGCTACTTTCCCTAATGGCTTACATCAAGAAGGAGCAAGAGCTGCTATTCAAAAACTGATTTTGTTGATTCCTGAATATATAAAAGGTGGTATTCATAAAGACAAAATCATCAAAGACTTTCACATCGGTAAATATCCTGTGACGGTAGAAGAATATGTTCTTTTCCTAAACTGCTATGGTAGTGATGTAGTGAAAGCAGGTGAATATAAAGGACAAGAAATGGTGGAAGAATACAGATGGAGTCTCAAAAAAGTAGGTAAGGAGTGGCAAGCACAAAAAGGTTACGAAAGTCACCCAATGATCTGTGTTTCTTGGTACGGCGCAAATGAATATTGTGAATGGCTAAAAGCAGTAACAGGCGAAAATTATACTTTACCTTCAGAATGGTACTGGGAGTATGCTGCTAGTGGTGGACGGCAAAGTAAAGGTTTTAAATATGCTGGGAGTAATGATCTGGATGAAGTGGCTTGGTATCGTGGAAACAGCTCAAATAGTATCAATATGGTTGGGCAAAAAAAGCCGAATGAACTGGGACTTTATGATATGAGTGGAAATGTATGGGAGTGGTGTGAGGAAGTCTGGGACAATGATAAGCAGAGACGAATGCGTCGAGGTGGTTCGTGGTCTTATCCTGATAAGGCATGTAGGCCTTCCGCTCGCAACTACACTTACGCTAGCGTTCGGAATGCCAATACTGGGTTTCGAATCATAAGGGCTTGACTACCCTTTTCAAAGATCGCAGCGACTTTCTTCTTTTCTACGCAGCGATTGTTTTCTTTGGAAATGGAAGTATTTGTCAGAAGCAGGATTTTCAGAATTTTGGGAAGAGAGAAACTATAATCCTACTATCTTTGTTAGCAGAATAACTCACATTTCAAAAATATCTAAGATCATGTTCATCTACAAAGACATCATTACAGTAGAGGCAGGAAAACGTTCGGGCAAACCTTGTATTCGTGGCATGCGTATCACTGTGGAGGATATTCTTCGTTATCTTGCTTCTGAAATGAGTATTGAAGATATTATGTATGACTTCCCAGAACTCAGCAAGAAAGATATACTCACCGCCATTGAATTTGCTGCTAACCGTCAAGCACGTACTGCTGTTGCTGCCTAAAGAAATTGTTCATGAAAATCCTAGTTGATCAAAATATTTCTCATCGTCTTTTACCGAAAATAGCGTCTAAATATCCTGATGTTTACCATACTAAGGATTTAGGATTGACAGATTATGATGATTATAAGATTTTTCAATATGCTTGCCAAAATAAATTCGATTGTGTATTGACATTGGATGAAGATTTTAATAATCTTTTGATACAACACGGTATTCCTCCGAAAGTAGTTTGGTTGAGAGTGGGGAATTGTTCTACTCGCGTATTAGCGGAAATTATGCTAGAGAAAGAACCTGTAATCAGAGCATTTTTGGACGATTTAGAATCAGAGTGCTTACAAATATTTTCTTGATGAAATGAACAAAATCGCACAAATCAATCAACAGCACGAATAAGCCATGCAACTGGCAGAAGACGCCTTTTTTGCAAAGCGTTCAAAAGAAGAAGCAAAAGCAAAAGAGTTGTACGCAGAAGCTCTTCAGCTAGAAAAAGAAGCGGCTTTGGCATTAGTGAGTGAATATGACAATGAACCAAGTCGTTCCGTTTTGTTTAAAGGAGCAGCAACTTTGGCTATAGAATGTGATCAAGAACTGGAAGCAGAGCGCATGATTCGTTATGCTTTACTCGGACATCCACCAAAGCAAATCAAGCAAGAATTGTATGAATTATTAGAAGAAATACAAATCAAGAGAGCGGTTCTTTCTCCTTTAGATAAATATCAACAACTCCCCCAGAATTTGCAAAAGGAAGTTGTTGATTTCATAGATTTTCTATTGATGAAGCATCATGGCATAAAGGCGAGTGTTTAATAGTCGATTTTGCATCGTTTTATCTTTATTTTATACAAAAAGTCACCATGACAGACGCAATTCAACACATCAGCATCAATCCAGATATCCGCTTTGGAAAACCTTGCATTACTGGAACACGCATTGCGGTACTAGATATTTTGCAATGGTTAGCTTCTGGTATGACACAGGAAGAAGTACTAGAAGATTTTCCTAGTT
>JBCDFY010000471.1:0-2859 GCA_039176995.1 Bacteroidota bacterium | reverse complement strand
GTGCGATCGCTACAATAGAGCTGGAACGTGGATCTTGCCCAAGAACAATGAGCCAACTTGCTGAACGATATATTAATCCACTGACCGACTTTGGGTTTAAGCGACTCTTTGGTACTGAACCCAATAAAGATTTGCTGATCGACTTCCTCAATGTCGTACTGCCTGAAGTCCATCGCGTTAGAGATTTAATCTACCGTAACAATGAAAACATCGGTAATACCTTCATCGATCGCAAGGCTATTTTTGACATTTACTGCATCGGTAAAGATGGAGAACGCTTCATTGTAGAAATGCAAAAGGCTGAACAGAAATACTTCAAAGATCGAAGTGTATTCTATTCTTCTTTTCCAATTCAAGAGCAGTCTAAAAAGAAAACATGGAACTACAAATTAGATCCTGTTTTTTCAGTAGGGATTTTAGATTTCATTTTCGATGACCATAAAGAAGAAAATCAACTACTACACATTGTGGAGCTCAAAAACCAGAAAGGGAAGGTTTTTTATGACAAATTGAAGTTCATCTACATAGAGCTACCTAAATTTGATAAAAAAGTATCAGAGTTAGAAACGCGTTTTGATAAATGGCTCTATGTCTTTACTCATCTTTGGCAACTACAAGATCGTCCTAAAGAATTACAAGATCGGGTCTTTAAAAAGCTGTTTAAGGTTGCTGAAATAGCTAAATTTTCAAAGGAAGATAGAAAAGCATACGAAGAGAGTTTAAAAAAATACCGAGATATCAAAAATGTAGTAGATAGTGCAAGAGAGAAGGGAAAAGCAGAAGGTCGAGCAGAAGGTCGGGCAGAAGGATTAGTAGAAGGTAGAGCAGAAGGAGAATTAGAGGGCAAAAAAAATATTGCCTTGAAAATGAAAGAAATGGGAATGTCAATTCAGGATATTCGTGACTTGACGGGGCTGAGTAAAGAAGAAATAGATAAGCTATAAAGACTTCCAAAACCCAATCTCCTCTGCTTTCAGTACATAAAACCGCTGCTGCTGATCTACTAAAACTTGCTGGATTTTTTCTTCTGCTTTCCATTGCGCTAGTGTCGTTTCCAATCTTGATTTTAGATTCCAACTTTTCAATTGATGGTCTTCAAAGTAGATCAAATGTCCATCCAAAACTTGAAAAGCAGTTAGATTCTTAATATCCAGATGATACAAGTATTGTCCAAATAAATCGAAGACGAAAATGCCTTGGTCTGGGTCATTGGCAAAAATTTTATTATCGCGCTCTTTTAGTTGAATCGGCTGAATAGTATGACCAACATTCAAGCTCAAGTCTCCACTTTCAAAAACCACTTTCCCTTGCCGATCTATCCTTTTTAGTTTAAAATCATTTTCATCGTATAGCCAAAAAGTTTGATTGTTCGCCATTCCAATTGAACTGACTTGTCCAAATCCTAGATCAAATAAAGAAATGACTCGCAGTTCTGTTAAATTCCGATCAAGTAACACTATCGTTTGATAATCAGCATAATAAAGTACGATATTTAAGGGGTCTGTTACATCTACAAGGGAAATATCACCTAATAAAGAATTGGAATATTCAAATTGCTGCTCGCCTTTTGCATCGAATTTCAGGAGTATATTATTCGCTTTGACGAGATAGAGTTGGTGGAGTTGGTCGAGGTGAATGGAATGGGCAGTAGTGGGTATTTTTTTGATGACTTGAAGTCCAGATTGGGCAATACACCAATTTGCACCAGCACAAAAAAAGCAGATTAATAAAAGTAATTTCCAAATCTTATTCATCATCATTGGGATACAGATAGTTTTCTACGTCGGTGTAAAGACGCTCAATATCAAAATCCTCAATCTCGAACAAGTCTAGCACTCTAACACCTCTTAAATAAAGCTGTTTCATCATTTCTACGGCTTCTTCATTGCTAGCAGCTATTAGCTTTTCGTAGTTGAGTTGTAATTTCATAAGTACTACTTTGTCATCTGGGAAATACTCAATTCTTCGATTTTCAGGGAAAAACTTTGGAGCTAGAGCAATAAAGGCAAATCCAATTTTTTCAACTCCTATGCCATATGTTTCAATGTCTAATTGTTCATTGAGTCCATCAAAAATGGTGGTATCCAGTTTTTTATTGACCTCCATATCTACATAAGCAGTAAACCCGAAGACATCTTGATTGAGTTGATAGCCCATAGCTTCCAATTCTTGCAATTCCTTTATTTCACTTGGTCTTAATCCTGCCGTTTTAAACATGATAGCAATTTTTAAAAATTTAAGTTACACGTTGTTTATAGTAAAATTCAATTGTCTTGCTTATTACCTGGAGGACGTGGGAGTTTAAAAGATCTTTTCAGATTTTCAGGCAAAAGCGGGTAATTGTATATTTTCCTCCTTTCTTCTTTCATACAATCTACAAGTGTACCAATGTATTGAGGAACGTACCTGAGATTTCTTTTTATCAAATCAGGATCGCTATAACGATTTTTTTTCGTCGTAAATCCATATTTCCAAACCTCTCCCATATACAAATATACCTCTTTTTCATCACCACAATTAAAACAAGGATAATAGGCATTTTTCTTTGCCACAAGCGCATACTGTTCTGCCTCATCCAAATCTTCTAATGCCTTTTCTAGCTTTTCCTGTCGTTCAGGTTTTAATTCGTAGCTTCCGTCGCTTCTCTCAATAACATACTCTTTGAACGTACCTGCCATGGCGGTGAGTGCTATTGCCCATATTAACCATGAATTCTTCTTCTTTTTGGGCTTTTTATTCTCCACTTTTGCCTTTTGCTTAGGTCGAGGTGGCGCGACAAAATCGGTATTCATTGCTTTTGTATTTGGTCATCAAGGCTGCGAATATAATAAAAGAGAGTATGAAGAAAGAATAAAATTG
>JBCDFY010000470.1:0-2908 GCA_039176995.1 Bacteroidota bacterium | reverse complement strand
GTAAATCCTTGAATGGTTAATCGAACACACAAATGCACATCAGCACATACTTTTAGATGCTGCTACTTGTGCAAACTATGATGTTATGTCTTCACACAATTATATATTTCCCTGTTTTTTATCGTTCTTCCGCAGTTTCAATCAACTTTTTGGCTTTTTCGAGCTTTTGCAAAAGTCGTATAGCTATCGGAGAAAGCGGCGAGCATACACGTATTTTAAAAATAGTAGGGTAGAGTATAAAACTTGTCTCTGACGAGCCTATTTAGCTTTAATTATCCAAATCTTTGAGTCCTTTTTGAATAATTTCGGTGATCTTATCAATCAAATTACTTTTGCTCAAATTGGGTGAAATACTTGCTTTTTCCAATGCACCTCTGACCGCGGCAATCAGCTTCGTATATTCGTCAAAACGTTGCGTTAATAAATCCACATCATTCGATTCCCAATACTGTCCCTCATCACTGACCTCCAAATACTGAAAATACTTTTTCTCCAAATAACGCATCAAAGAAATCGCAGCAATGTGCAGTTCTATCCCTGCGTATTGTGTTTTGGTATGTAGCCAGTAAGCGAAGTCTTCTTCAGGGTGCCTAGCTGCTGATAAGACACCAAACAAACTCATCATTTTACCAGAAGGCGCAAAGGTAAAACAAAAGGTTTCGCATTTGGGCGGTGTGACATGAAGTCCTCGAATCCGAACGCCTCCATTGGTTCTTTCTTCTGCCAGCGGACAACTTTCCTCCAATTCCACTACTTCATCAATTCGATGACTCTTCCAATTCAAAGAATTGGCAATGTCTTCCACTTCCTCCACGAAAGCGGGTAGCTGCTTAATATCTCGAAGTTGTCCTTTAAAATGTATCGTTAAGCCCATTTGAAGCAATTATTTATTTTTCTGTCAACATCTCTTCAATAAATGTACTATACGCCTCTTTCATAGGCAAATCGTAATCCACTTTAATTTGTCGCCTTTTTGTTTTGACCTCTTCTCCTGTTTTGAGATTTTTCCCCGTTTTTTCATATTCCTCCCAGTAGAGTCCAATTCCTCTCTTTTGCCAGTTAGGTAAATCATTGAAGTTGATGCCCTCTTGAAACAGCAGTTCATTTTTGGCTGCTACAGACATTCCTTTTATGGACTCCGTAGCTTTTGTAGAAGACATCCCATTCTTTCTTTGCTTCCAATAGCAGTGTGCATTTAGCGCATTTCTAAAAGCATCTTCATTGCGCCATCTGAAATAATCTACCACTTCTTTTGCACTCGGCAACTGCGAAATTCTACAATCGAAAGCGGCAACACCTTGGAGCAGAACGGAAAATTTGGCACTGGCTTCTCCTGCTAGTACCGAATTGTATTTTCTCGTCTTGCGGCTAAAGGTTTGTTCATTTTTTGCAAATAGCAAAGAGATTTCATCACTCTCCGTATAAGCATAAATGACGTTGAAGCCACAGTTCATCAAGTGTTTGGTCGTTTCTACCATCAAATCTCTAAAGCGTGTATCAAATGGTGCTTCAAATTCGTGGACTTCTTTAGTGAGTCTTGTGAAACTCCTTCCATCTATTCGCGCTACCATGTAAATGCTTGGCAATACACAATAATCGCTCGCTGTTTCATAAATCCTCATCCGTTTATCTAATTCATCAAATTTCATCCTTACAATCTTTTATGACAAAAGTATCATGTACTATCTCGACCTGATACAGTTTATCAAAACCCTCTTCGTAGGAAGGAAGTTCCATTTTCTTGTAAGTCGCACGAATACCCACTACTGGTATTTTCTCTTTTCCTTTACGCTGTTCATTTCTTTGGATGGACGCTACCAAATCAGATTGAAAATAATAGCCAACCACTTCGTACTTCGCCACTTTCAGCTTCAAAATGTATTTCGCTCGTTCTACTGTTGTAGGATTAGTGTCATCTACAACTAGCCGCTGCTGTAATTCAATACACTTCTCCAAGAACTGATTTTCCTTATTTCGAGTATTCAGCAAATCCATGCTGATTCTGACGTGAGTATTGAAGAATCTTTCTTTGTAAAAAGTGGATTTGCCGCTGGCTTGAATGCCGATGAAGAGGATTGCTTGCATTTGGATGTTTGTATGTAGAAATAAAAGGTTGTTTTAAGGTTAGTTAGCCTATGTAGATATAACTCACATCGCTTCCAAAAGTGTCTTCTAGTACTTTACTGCCTAGTAAATATAGCCCAACGACGGTTAGCGTTAGAAAGCATAAGCCTTGTTGATCGTGAATTTTGTAGTGACTCATTTTATTCGTTTCTTGTTTATGATCTTACTACGAATCTACAAAACTCCAACGAAATCTTTATCTAAAAACGCCACAAGTTCGTGAGCATTTGCAATGCGCAACGTTGTATTTGGCTTGTCTTTGACGAGCGTGTTTGGCGTTTACATTGTAAGGAAGTTTACGCTCGTTACAAACGAGCCAAATAGTACGTTTCGGCTTAAAAAGCCTGACGAACGGGTGACGAACATGCTCTGCGAACTGTGAACATGCTGCGCGAACAGGTGTGGTGGACGAGCAGGGTCTAAATCCTACGTTACAGATTTAATAGTTCTTCAATAGAAAAAGCCTCTTGATTTTTTTTATCATCTATTTCTTTTCTTTTTTCGTCTATCTGTGACAAAGTTTTGGAAATGATACTTTCGATACTTAGATTCTTTTGTTCTAATGAGAGTAATCCACTAAAATCAACAAAGGCTGAGCCTGATGTGATATCCTCTGAGTCACCAATTTTTTTAATAATGTTTCCTAATTTATATTGAAAATTATCGTTACTATTTATATTGTTTAGGGATCGGGTAAAAAATAATCTACCCAATGAAATTAAAAAAAGCATAATATATTGTGCAAAAAAAGCAATGAGGATATACTTACATCCATCAGTTATAT
>JBCDFY010000469.1:0-2947 GCA_039176995.1 Bacteroidota bacterium | reverse complement strand
GATGACTAAGTTGGTGGTAGAGTAATAAGTATGGCTGTTAGCTATTGGCTATTGGACATTAGGGCAAAACAAACCACTAAGGAAACTAGGCGACTTTTCTAAGAGCTTGTTTGGATTTTAATCTTTGAATCGAAAACGAGTTGTTTTTTCGTTAATCAAGGCAAAAAATGGGAGCTTAGTAACGCACGAGAAATAAATTTACATTCTATGCGGCGATCTTATAGTTCAATTTGGGGAGCTTGGGGTTGTACTGTATTCTGTCATAATCGACTTGTTCTTTAGTGGTTTTAATACCCGTGTTGTACTGCTTTAGATTCAATCTGACTACTACACAAAGTCCAGTTTTAGTACTCGTATTTTGCATTGCCTTTTGAACGACTTCATAAGAGGTGAACAAGACCCCCTCCATAGCTCTGTGGACATGACAAAAAAGACGATGCTCAATAGGATTCCATTTAGAAGCGTAAGGCGGATAGTGACAGACGATAACAGTCAATCCTGTTTGCTCAGCAAATCGAATCAGCTCTTTTTTAAAAGCATGGTGACGATAAGAATTGCCACCGCCACTATCACAAAGTAGTAGTAAATGTTTAGCATCAGGATAATCATGAATCCCGTACTTATCCCACCACCAAAGCAAGTTGTCGATAATAAATTCAGCCGTTTCAGCAGATTGACCGATGGACATATATCCCTTATTTTGGTGCAAATCATAAATGCCATGTGGAATGACTTTTTGCTTGCTTAAATGAGGGTAGTCATGATCGAACACCTTGATTGCCTCAGTACTCCACTGCTTGCCATCGCGATAAAGATTGCCTAGACGTTCTTTTTTCTTGCCGTCAATGCTAAGAATAGGTGATCTTGTATCCATAATATTAACCATTTCAAAGATGAGTTCAAATTGTAAATTACGATCTTTGTAAGTACCTATGGCAATCTTTTTGAGCATATTACGGTACTTGTAACCTAATTTTCTAAGCTCTGATCGAATAATAAAAGCACTTAATTTGACTCCATAAGTCGCATAATAAAGACGTGATAAATCATGGGCAGTCAAATAGATAAAATACACATTAGGATCAGTGGGAATGCCTGCTTTGTACTTCTCAATGAGATCATGGAGTTGTTCTAGCAGTTTTTTTTTGGATAGCGTTTTATGCCGCCCACCTCCTGCTCTACGCTGCTTCCCTTTGGGAATCTCATCCAGCAAAGTAGGCTCTTCTAACTCCTTGATGCCAATACGAATGCGAAACTCACTGATACCAAAAAGTTGACTGATATAGCGCTTGCCGCCGTAGCCTAACTTTAGTGCCTCCACTGCTGCATAATGGCGTCTATCTTTTTCGTTTAAACTCAAAAAATGGCGAATCATCTTTTCTTCTACTGACTTGGTGTATTTTATCATTGTTTTTTGACCTCAAATATACCCTAAAGAATGTAAATTTATTTCTCGTGCCTTACTTACAGGAAGTGACGTCTATTTCCTTTAGTTTTTCATAGATCACATATACGATTCTGTCTTTTTGATTGACCCGACGGCTGTAAACTTCTTGCTCGCTGAAATATTTTAAGCGTTCTGGTTTTCCAATTCCTTCTCTTGGTGCGGTAGTAATTGCTCGAAGCAAATCAAAGCATTTCAGGTAACTCTTACGATCATTTTTCCTGAATCAAGTAAGATCATCTTCTGCCTGTTTTAATATCAAAATTCGGTATTCACTCATCTCCAAACAAGTCTTCTACAGATTTCCCTGCTATTCTGTTTCCTTTTTTTCTAGCTTCGATGCTTTCTAGGAGAGCCGTCAAGGAAGTTCGATCATTGAGTAATCGTAAGGTTTCCACTATCTCGTTCCACTGTTTCTCTTCCACCAAAACAACCGAACCACGATCTGTGACTACCATCGTTTCTTCTTGCGTATCTATGGTGTTTTGAATGACCTTTTCCAAGTTAGCTTTGGCTGTATTTAATGTATGTGCTGTCATAGATTAATTTGTTATGCTTTCGCGTCCCATGCTTTACTTCGCATTTCATTTCTGTCCGAAGGGTCTTTTGAAAATAATGTCAAGTAAGTGGATAAACTTGTCAAATCTTCTAATGAAAATTCATTGGGCGTTTGTTGTATGGCGTCTAGTACGGTGGTTTTGACTAGCACAAACTATATTTCTGAAATGAATAATCGCTTAAAATAACGACTGGGATATTATTTTAGTTGCACTACGAAAAATCCGCCCGATCAATCCGCTCAATATTGTAGATGTTCGTTGCGTTTTGAGTCGTATTGTTATCTCCAATCTGCACATTACCAGCGGCTTTGATGTTGGATTGACTGACCACATTTTTACTTTCTAAAATGGAAACGGCTTGTTCGGCTTCGGCTTCGGCTTTCATATCCGTGGCTTGCGTAGTAGGCTCTATGGTCGATAATAGTTCCAAGATGCTGGCTCGGATTTGGTTGATGCTGAGTGTAGCGTCCGCAGGAGTAACTACGCCCAAGCGAATCTGTTTTCGGATATTAGCAAAACGACCAGATTGCTGAATAACTTCATCGAGTTTGGGACTGTTGCTCAAATAGGCTTGCAGTTGTGTCAAAGCAGTATCCAATTCATCTTGGGCAATTAGGGTTCGGATGTGTTGAAAGAAATCGTTAGGTGTCATCATTGTTGAACGGTTTTATACTGCAAGCGGGATAAATCTGTACAAACGAATGTACCTGTTTATCTGTTTAAATTGTTTATTTGTTGAACTGCAATACGCTGATTTTGAAAGCATTAAACAAATTAACAAAAAAGAAAATGCACTTTTCTATCCCAAATGGAGTACATATACAAATTAGGGGTGTACGAAGTCTCGTTTTTCTTAGCATTTTACTTGAAAACAGTCTGAGTCAATGTCAGAAAATCGCGCAACAAGTATGCTCAATAATTCTCTTCGGACGGAAACACAAAT
>JBCDFY010000468.1:0-2954 GCA_039176995.1 Bacteroidota bacterium | reverse complement strand
CTGTTGAAATTGTTTATTCGTTGAATTGCAAGACATTGATATTGAAGTTATTAAACGAATAAACAGTTCAACAAATGACATATGTATCTAAATCACAAAAGTAGTTGACACTTTAGTCTCAAATTGCTAATTTTTATGAAATAAAAATTAGCAATTTGGGTGTCCCTTTTGGACAGAAATGATGTTGTAAGCCCTCTGTAATCGCTATCTTTACTCTACAATAGCGGTTACAGTATAACCCGCTGCTCGCAACAACTCAATTACGCCTTCTTCCCCTCCCAGATGACCTGCACCAACACCAAAGAAAACGCTTTTGTCCGCTGCGTATTCGCCTATTTTAGGAATCCAATTTTTATTGCGGTCGTGTAGCATAACGTCCATTTCTGCTTCGTTTTCTTCATAGTATTCTTCAAATATTTCGTACAAGGCGTCTACTTCTTCCGCTTTGTAGTGCTTTAGCATCTTTTCAAAGACCGCTTTGGCGGCATCTTCGTCATCGAGCATTTCTGCAATATCATCTGCTTGCTTTTGGTAAGGAATAGCGTCGAATACAGCGAGTTGTTCCGCTACCGTTTCCAGTCCTAATATTTCTTTTTCACCCTCAGTTGCCATCTTGATAAAAGTACCTTCAAAACTGGCGGGTTGTGCGCCTACGTATTTGGTCATTAGCATGGAAGCAATAAGCATAGGCTTCATTTTATTGAAGGGTGCGACACCCATCCCCATAGCAGCTTTCAAAGCTTCGTCCAACTGTTTATAGTCTTCTTCGGAAAAGAGCTTATCTAAGGTTGAACCATCGGTCATCATTGCGCCCTTCATCATGTCCATCTGTAGATTTGGATCGTCCATATCTAGCTCTAAAACAATGAGTTCGCTTTCTTCAAAAGCACTTTTCACTCGATCTGATAACACAAAGTCCTTCTGGGGAAGAATGTGAATAGTGCCATACAAATAAGAGGTTTCGATGTTCTTTCCTTCAATTTTGTAAAGCAAAGAATTTTCTTGGGCATTGGCACTAAATTGGAGTCCCAAGAATAGCGACAACAAGCCTAGCATACAATTTCTCATATAGGCATATTTCATTGATAAATAATTTTGTAAATGATTGAGTGTAGTGGCATTTAGCACCCGCTACACATTGTGAAAATCGACGACAAAACTGTTTTGTGTAAGGCTTTGTTGTGCTGCCTTAATGCACTCACTCTAGTGATAAGTATTTTTGACAAAAAAGAAACAGATGATATAGCCTGTGGATTGAATTACGATCAGGAATAATTTAGTAGTTGGCGTTTTTTAGTCGTTAAACCTTAGCTGTCGTGCATAAGATAATCTTTGTTCTATGTTAGAGGTATAGAAAAATATGTAAGTACTCAATCTGTCAAAATCAGGATTTTCAGAATTCATTAATTTTCAGGATTACTAAGCACGTAGCCTTCCAAATGAGATGCTATGCGTCTTGTTTGGGAAAATCCCGTGAATCCTCTCATCCTGTGAATCCTGATTCTGACAAAAAGTTAGACGTTTTGAGTACTTACAAAAATATTGATATACGAAACAAAAACAAGCATGAAATACAAAATCCTATTCCTATTGACTGTCTTGGGACTAATAACTGCCTGCAACACCAAAAAAGAAGTATCAAATGTTAGTGCTACGGCAGAAAAAGGCAAAAAAGTACTTTTCGTTTGCACCAATATCGACGAAGTGAACGGCAAAAAAAACGGAACTTTCCTCTCTGAAATAGCTGTTCCTTTTGTTCTATTAGAGGCAGAAAATTTTGATATAGATATCTTGTCTCCCAAGGGTGGCACTATACCTATCTACTACAAATTTGACACGACCAAGCTAATAAACCGAGCCTTACAATCCGATCATTATTCAGCGAAAACAAGCAATACGCTGAAACCTACACAAATCGCTCCGAAAGAGTATAATGCTGTCATCCTACCTGGTGGCTACGGACAATTTTGGGACATTCACCAAAATACTTCCATCAACAACATCATTGCTGCGATCTATGAAAATGGTGGTATCATTGGCGCTTTGGGACATGGCACTTCTTCCTTAGTAAATGTAACTTTAGCGAATGGTGAGCCACTAGTAAAAGGCAAAACACTTACTTGCTTTCCCACTTGGTTTGAGCAAGAAATTATGTTTGAAGCAGACTATGGTAAACTATTACCATTCGATATGGAAGCCGAACTCGAAAAAAGAGGCGCAAATCTGAAAAGGGTCGATAAGGCAACGAGAAGTAATAGCCAGATTGTGGATGCAACCAACCGAATTATTACCGCATCTTCCGCTACTGGTGGTGAATTTATTGCAGAAGAAGTTATTAAATTATGTAAATAAATTGCAAGATACTCCATTTCGTGGCAGTAACTGCTTTACTAAACTTTTTAAACTTAGTAAAGTGCTTGAGATCGCGCAACAAGTATGTCCAATTTGCGGATATTGACCTGAATTATATCTGAGTCAAATGTTAAGAAAATGAGATTTGTACAGTCGTTATTATCATAGATTATTAGAAAGTAGCTAGGCACAAGCTCCATGAAAAATGAGACTTTGCAGCCCCCTACATTTTAACTAGATAGTACAGCGGATGACGAAAAAAGTCTTTCAGAATGCGCCATAGGATTTGAGGTAGAAGATTCAAATTAGCACCTCTTGATTTCAGGGCGAGATAGAGCGTGATCGAAAAACTTACGATGAAATTAATGAAGCCAATCAGTAAAGCTCCCGATAGCGCAAGCAGCACGGTATTCAAGGCAAAAGTCGAACTCATGGTGGCATAGCCAACGTAAGCAGAACTAAATGCGATGTGTCGAATATCGACCTTGAAAGGCAAAATATCGCTCAGTAGAAAAGTAGACCCCAAAAGGAATCCTAGTGCTAGATTTCCCAGTAAAGAACCCGCATTTTTTTTCACGAAAGCCCCAGCCCGTTTGCTGTTG
>JBCDFY010000467.1:0-2968 GCA_039176995.1 Bacteroidota bacterium | reverse complement strand
GTTTCAAACATCGGGCAGGCTATTTATTGTAGGTGTCATCGCTAGTATACTTACAGGCGCTAGCAATGCGGGTTTGATTGCCCTAATAAATTATAAGAAAGAAGTAATAGAAGAGATTTAAAATAGATGATTTTTATTGTCATGATCTAGATGGATTTTGAAATATATTATTGTGTTAGAATATCTGGATGGTCAAAGGCAACTTTGATCCAACATATGTTTGTCTAATATAAGCAGCGAAAGACATTCAAGTATTCCGATTCAAATGGTCACATATCTATGCTCACAGTACTATTCCCCCCCAATTACAAACTCATTTGATCACGTTTAGGAAGATTTTCAGCATTAGGATCAATAGCATCTTCTTCCTCCACTAAAACGCTTTCTTCTTCTAAAATTTCCTCCATTTCTTCACGATCTATTGCCTCCACCAACCATTTTATAATCCATTCTTTGGCTATTACCTTAGCTGTATCTGACAACACCAAATCAATAACTAATTCTTCTATGCCTTCTTCTTCCTCTTCTGCTCCAAAAACATCAGTCCACCCTTGAATATAAATTTCCTCCACTTCTTCTTTAGGAATTTGCAAAATGCGCAATAAGCGATTCTTACTAGGTTCAAGACCAGAAAATATAGGATTGGCATCTCTTATCTTTTCTCCATCAGCGTTGAGGTTATTGAAAAAAGGCGCTAGCAATATATCGTGTTCAATAGCGATCTCATTAAACCATGATAGCCACATTTGCTCTAGTGCATCGTACACTTCTGCATCATCTAGAAAGCCTGTGTAAGAAGATTCTACAATATCCATTATTTAATTATTTCATCAGCCAAATAAACAGCAAAATCAGACCTATAAAAACAACAAATGCACTTCCCGCTTTGATCTCTAAATCTACTCGTATTCCCCTCTTCTTTCTACTTCTAAAAGATCGACTAAAATGTGCGTCCACTCCCTGTGCATTATTTACAAAACGTTCTGCCTGTTCAAAGAGTTGCTCTCTTTCTTTCAATTCTCTCTCGGAAAGTTGCTCCTTTAGTTTGTGCAACAAATCTAAACCGTCTTCTTTACTCAGTGGTTCATCTTGTGACCATGCCTCCGATTTTTCCAAACCACCACCTTGAGCTTGCCAACGACCACGATGTTTTTTCTTTTTTTGTTCACCCATCAGCATATGTTTTTGTAAAAATGCCACGAATGTAAAAAATAGATTCAAGAAGACGCTTTGTCGTTCTATTTTAATGTGAATAAGCCTGATAGTTTAAATATCCTACGCCCTTAAATGAAAAAGATTTTCCAATGCCTTTGACATTTGCGCTATTCCACTCAACACAGATTCATAATCCAACAAACCAACCTCACCCCAACACCCTAATCTGCTCTACCACCATCGCTCCATCATTCAGTATTTTTCCTTCTACGCGTATGAGTTCTCCAATTAAGTGGCGGGCTGTTTTTTGAATAATGGTCTTTGAGATTTTAAGGACTCGAACTTGCTCACTTTCTATACCTCTGACTGTAATTTGTTCCCGATCTAAGTCTGCGGCAGATAGAATGCCATTAGCGTGTTTTTTGAGCGGAATCAGATATGGATGGTTTGAGTGTACGCTCATTTAGTTGTTTCAAACGCAAACGCCTGAATGCTGCACGTGCTTACAAAGTATGTTATCACTAGGAAACGGAAGCATCGAAACCTTAACGACAAAAAAAGTGTTATTTTGTCAGTTCAAATTTAAAATCATATGACCGTTACTTTTAACTTAAAAACAGCAGAAGATTACGACTGGCTCATTCATGTCTTAAAAGGATTTCAGGCTAAGAATTTGAATATTCAAATTAACGATAACACTATTTCAAGCACTACGAACAAGCGACAACAATTTCTGGACTTCTTTGCGAGTAATCCAATTCAAGTGGAGCAAATAGAAATACCAAATAGAGATGAACGAAACAAGCGATAAAACCTTTTGAGACAGCAATTTGTGGATATACATTTCACTGGATAGTCAAAGTGAGGAGGATAAAATTAAAAAGCAAGTGCTTGCGAGCTTGTTTGTAAATACGGAACAAATTATCATTTCATCACAAGTACTGAACGAGGTGGTTAATGTCGTATTACGAAAATTCAAAAAGACAGCAGAAGAAGCAGATATTTTAGTCCAAAAGATAATGGAACAGAGTGTGGTTATTGAGTTAAAACCAAAGCATACACTTGATGCTTTAAACCTCAAGCAAGTGTACAATTTTTCTTGGTTCGATGCGCTGATTGTTGCTGCCGCCTTAGACACTCAATGCAACATCTTGTATTCAGAAGATATGCAGCACGGACTTATCGTGAACGAAAAGCTACAGATTGTAAATCCTTTCGTTGAACTACCTTGATTGGATGAGTGCTACAGCTTTAGGTGCTTCAAGCCTACCCCTAAAAAACCAACCTCCGATGGTCGAAGTTTGAAACTTCGATCTAACATACGCTCCTTTTAAATCGCCATTCACAGATTCATAATCCCAACAAACCAACCCCACCAAAACTCACCCCAACAATCTAATCTGCTCTACCAGCATCGCTCCATCGTTTAGTATTTTTCCTTCTATGCGTATGAGTTCCCCAATCAAATGGCGGGCTGTTTTTTGAATAATGGTCTTTGAGATTTTAAGGACTCGAACTTGCTCACTTTCTATACCTCTGACTGTAATTTGTTCTTGATCTAAGTCTGCGGCAGATAGAATGCCATTAGCGTGTTTTTTGAGCGGAATCAGATATGGACGGTTTGAGTGTACGCTCATTCAATTCTTCCAATAAATGCTCCAAATGATTTTTTTCGTAAACAGGAGGATTACCAGCTAAGCCCCAATAAACTAGTTGTAGTGCTTGCTCTTGCTCGCCGCATTGATATGCCAAGTGAGCAGCACTTCTTATCAACATGTACTGCCAGTAATTGTCTGCTTCTTCCAATGGCATC
>JBCDFY010000466.1:0-2982 GCA_039176995.1 Bacteroidota bacterium | reverse complement strand
TCAAGTTAGAAAAAATGAAATTTTCATCGAAGTTGAATCACTTCGCCATGAAATCTAAAATTTACCTCGCTGCTAATAAAGCAGCTTTCAAAGAACTTGCGCTACTCAAAGCTCAAAATTTGAGTGCGTAACATCAGTTAATAAATAATCAGCTAATAGAACTAATTACTATTTCAGAATCAAGTAATTGGTTTAGTAACTCAAAGAGCAATTTTTTTGAATCATTTAAGTTGCTGAACCTAACAGAGAATAGTAAAGACTATGGAATACCAATTATAAAATCAGACTCTTACACGATATCGTATAATCGTACTCCTGAAATACAAAGTCTCTTTGTTGACTCAAGTGAAGGACTCATAAATACTAAAGTGAAAATTGATGAAAGAGGCACTGATTCAAGTACCCTAGTTTTCATGTCAAGTGAATCAAAATATCACTCTAATTTCAGAGTAGAAAACGAAGAGCTAGATTCTTTCTATATTAAATCAATGAATGGTTCAATCAATTCAATGAATGGAGAATTTGCTTCAAAGAAAGAAATTAGCTATTTGGGACACAGAGGGCTAGAGTTTTATGCTACATTATACGAGGGGCAAGTAAGATGTTGTTATAGAATTTTTTTGATAAATGATACACTTTATAGTATTGGAATATTGTACACAAATAGTCAACCTGATGAGGAAGGACTGAGATTTATGGATTCATTTAAGTTGATCAAAAACTGAAGGATCTTATCAATAAGATATTTAAAAACAAAAAGCCAATCGTTTGTAAAAAACAATTGGCTTTTGTGTTTTGAAGGATTTGAAATACAACAATCTACACCATCTCCAAAGACCTTACCGCCTCAGTCCAACCAAATGTATCCTCAATTTCTCCATATCGAAGTCCTTCGATAGTCGCTTTCACTTCAGCAGCAACCTTCGCGTTCGCTACATCTAGTTTCATTTCATGGTCTCCATAAGCAATCAATTCCACTTGCGAAACTACCGCTGCTGTTCCTGCACCAAATGCTTCTTGCAATTGACCACATTTGTGTGCTTCCACCAATTCATCTATCGTAATATCACGCTCTTCTACTTCAATACCTTTAGAAGCTAAAATAGCGATGATGCTCTTTCGCGTAATGCCTTTTAAAATCGCACCATTCGTCTTTGGAGTCACCACTTTTCCATCCAACACAAAGAAAATATTCATCGTTCCAATCTCCTGAATCTTCTTAAAATCAGGAGCTTCTGTCCACATTACTTGATCATAGCCTTTCTGCTGTGCTTCCAAAGCCGGACGTAAGGCAGCTGCATAATTTCCTGCCGCTTTCGCTTCTCCAACACCACCTGCCACAGCACGCACATATTGTTGTTCTACGTACAATTTCACAGGTTTTGCATAATACGCTCCAACTGGACAACAGAAAATCATGAAACGATATTTTTCAGAAGGACGCACTCCAATAAATTCATCCGTAGCAATCATAAATGGACGCATATACAACGCACTGTCTTTTCCTTGTGGAATCCATGCTTGATCTAAATCTACCAATTGATGAATCGCATCCTCGAATAATTCTGCTGGAAAATCGGGCATACACATTCTATGAGCAGAAGCATTGATCCTCTTGGCGTGTTCTAGTGGACGGAAGAAAATAGGTTCTCCATCCTTATTTTTGAATGCTTTCATGCCCTCAAAAATGGCTTGACCATAATGCAAAACCATTGCTGCTGGATGAATAGAAAAAGGCGCGAAAGGCTCAATTCTAGCATCTTTCCATTCGCCATCTTCGTAATCTGCTACGAACATATGATCGGTAAAAACTTTACCGAAAGGCAAATTATCAAAATCAACTTCGGCCAGGCGCGACTGCTTCGTTTTTTGTACTTTTATGTTGTACTTCATAATATGGTGGTAGTTTATAAGCTAACCATCTAGCGGTAATTGGAAATTCAAATCTGGTGTTTGAACTTTCCATAAATGGTTATCTTTTTGGATAAATGATAGTATCTTTGGAAGATGAGATTATTAATTGTCTCTTTGGAAAAAGAGAATGCAAAAATACTAAATTTTCGCCCGATTTTTATTTGGGAAAGCTGATATTATGGATACACTACATTCGGATAATAAGTTCCTAGATTTCAAATTATTTGTCTTGCCAGAAACCAAAAAAGGGGTAGCAGCAAGGACTTATCAACTATTTATATTAGTGAATGCTAATGAGTATGATGAAGCATCGCAAGACTTGTTGCAAAAGATCATAGGAGCGATGAAACTGGACCTTGAAAAAGATGTGCTAGTCGCTGAACTGGAAGGTAATGAAAATTTAGATGCTAATAGTATTAGATACAAAACATTGCTTAGTTTCGGTTTGTCCACAAAACGCGTAGGCATTCATTACCCATTGAAGAAATATCAATTACTTAAAAAAGAAGAGCAGCAATTCTTACTAGCAGATGTACTACCCAAAATCGCGGCAGATCGGAATCTCAAAGGAATGCTTTGGAATGTATTGAAGGATTTAAAATAACACAAGTTCTTGTCGAAACTTCCTCAAGCTCTTAGTCATCTATCCCCCAAATTCAAGCTATTCCCCTGATATTCAAGGAAAAACTATATATTGGAGTCGAAATTTTCTTTTACCAACAAAAATTAAAACAAAACGATGTTAAAAGAATTTAAGGATTTTGCCATGAAGGGCAACTTGGTGGATATTGCCGTTGCTTTCGTGATGGGTGCTGCTTTCAACACCGTAGTCACCAAATTTACAGGTGGAATTGTTTCGCCACTTATTGGACTTCTCTTCGATACGGACTTCAATGAACTAAAAGTAGTGATGAAAGAAGGAGAAATGAATGCAGAAGGAGAGAAAGTAGGAGAAATTGCACTACTTTATGGAGAGTTTATCACCGCAGTGTTGGATTTCATCATTGTTGCTTTTGTGATGTTCCTCATCGTGAAAGGTATCAACAGCTTGAAGAAAAAAGAAGAAGC
>JBCDFY010000465.1:0-3059 GCA_039176995.1 Bacteroidota bacterium | reverse complement strand
ATCTTTTTAAATCATAATTAATTGATATTCAGTACATTAAAGAATGATCCATAAATCATGCCAATAATCTCTTTTCCACTAAAACTACAAATAAGAACGTGATCAGAGTGTTATTTAGGATGTAAAAAACTGATAATGAATGACTTAAAAAAGTAACAAGTCTATTATTTTCAAAGTCAGGTTCGGAAAATATTGGTTTACAGGAAGATAATGCTCCAAACATGCTCTAACTGTGCTGCCTGTATCTCCAAAGGACAATCCCCAGCAACATCGAAAGCGCAATAGCGATCCAGATCCAAATACGATTCGTTGGCTGAGTAGGTCGGTTATCTCCGATTAGTATAAAATTACTCCAGTAAAAAGGATGTGCGTACTCTTCCACCATATCATTGACTGTCTCGTTCAGGTAGTTTCTTTTAGCTTCGGTCAGGGCAGTACTCTTACCTAATCCTTTTTCTAAGTTTTCAAAAAAGTTAGCAATGATTAGGAACGAAGAATTGTCGTTAGCGTTCCAAAGGCTGGTGACCAAATTTGGACAACCTGCATGCTTAAACGCTCGAGCGAAGGATAAAATACCATTTCCTTTTTCCAATATTCCCGAGCCACTATTGCAAGCACTTAACACTACGAGTTCCGCATTGAGTTCCATATTATATAGTTCGTAAGCATAGAGTAAATGGCTGTTCTCCTCCTCCTCTGTATTCGCAAAAACCAATTTGGAGTAGGATGGATTATCATTATCAATATCTCCGTGCATAGATAGATGTATGATGGATGTATTTGGAGCAATAGCTAAATAATTTTCTTTAGTCGCGTCCTCATTGATCCATAGATTGGTACTACCTATGAGTTTTGCTGCTCTTTCCACTTCTTTCACATTGTAGTCTAAATCACCATAATTTCTGTTTTGATCAAGCTCAGACAATATTTTAGTCGCGGTTTCTGAATAGCTAGGAGCAAAACCCGCATATAGCTGAGTAGCATTTTTAGATCGACTGTATTGAATACCCAACATACTAGCAGCGTATTCGTATCTTATATTTTTTGTTCTGAATAGATAGGGGAGTTGCTTGAAACTGAGCGTCGCCTTCGAGCTGGACGCTTCTACCAGCAGCAACTCAAATGGAAGATACCCTAGTTGACCATCAGGAATGATAATGACATTCTCGTACAAATCAATCGGCGGTAGTAGTTTTTGGTAAAGGAAGTAAGCACTGTTTTTAAAAGCATTTAAGTCTGCTGCGTACGCTGCTTGATTATTCGGTTGACGTGTAATGACTTGCTGAAAAGCATTGAGATGATACCAAAAATTATCGTCTATTTTTTGAGTGTGATGAACAATCTTGTTCGTAGTTACAGTAAATACAGAAAGGGTAGAATCACCAATAAAATATTCTAATAGCATTTCATCTGAGGCTAAACTTCTTTGTATATGAGAAATATCATACTGATGAGTGTAATAGTTTTTGTAGTTATTTACATAGACTTTTTGTAGAGAATCTTGTGCCTGTTTCAATTTAAAAAGTTCATTCTTATAAATTGAAATATCTTCTTGTGGAACTTCTATCGTACCTTTTTCTACATCAAAAAGCCTTTTTTGGTAGTACTCAATTTCTGAAGCGATTGTTTGTCTAGCCTTTACGAAATCTTCACTGATACCTATTTCTTCGCTTAGTATGTGATCCTCTAAGGCTTCTTGCAGCAGAAAAGCTCTATTTTGATCAATCAATGAAAAAGCATTTTTAACATATGCTGTCTTGTTGTCCAGTAGGTTGATCGTTTTTAGTAAATCTTCGTACACGTTTTTGATGTAGCGCAGTAATATTTTTTTGTCGCTTGCTCGAATTGGCGCACGGAGCTTATCCCCGATTATTTTTATTGCCAGTACCTGTGTTTCATAGGCGTCTTGCAATTCCCTTAAACGATCTCTATTCTTGAGATACCTTTGGGTTAAGATTTTACCTTTCCAGTGTAGAGCATTGACAAGATCAGTAGAGTGAGTATAACTCTCAAGATCAGTTGGATTTTGATAAAGATTATTTGAATCAAAATGCTGAATGAATGGCTTTAGTGCTTTTTGAATATGCAGCAGAGCAGATTCAAAATTTTCATTCCCTAGATAAGCTTTTGCTAAATTAGTGTAAGCAACGACTACATTCTTATGTTCCTTGCCACTGATTGCTATTGCTTTCTGGAGTGCTTTTTGATAGTTAATGATTGCTGCCGAGTAGTTTTTTTGTAGATAGTCAATTCTTGCCAAACTAGTATAGGCACGGGGTAGTTCTGGGTGATCTAATTTTTCCCAAATAGCTAAAGCTTTTTGTCCGTCGTGATTTGCCAAGTCAAACTGAGATAGCTCCCTGTAGCTACCTGATTTTAAATTATACAAATCTGCTAAAGTCAATTGATTGCTTTCCATCACCTCTTGTAGCAATTTTAATGCTTGATCATAATTGGATAGTGCTTCTTGGTAGTTTTCTAACTCGTAATGAATAGCGCCTATAGCTATGTATAGATTGGATAATAATGGGTCATCAATCAAGCCTGTCTGCTTTAGTTTTTCTAGGGCCTGGTAGTGAAAATCTAGTGACTCTTCGTAATGTCCGAGTGCCCTTAATATTACGCCTTTGGTATTATATGCCCAGCCTATATCTTTAACTTGAGGAGGAAAATTATCCCATTTTTCGATTGCGATATTGATCGTATTCAATGCTGTTTCGTACTGTCCTAAATAAAAATAGTCAATAGCTAAGGTGGTTGTATATTTAGCAATGCGAAAGTCAATTTTATTATATGCTGCAATAGCTACTGCTTCCTGATGGAGTCGTTTGGATTCGAGGTAAGCACCAGTTTCCCAGTAATCGTTAGCAAGGGCATCTAAGCTGATCGCTAAACTTATTTGTTCTGACGTATCTCTCAGTATTGCTCTTTTTATGTCGATGGCTTTGTGGAAGTATGTTATGGCTGATCTGTAGTCTCCGTAGCTACTGGTACTATTTCCAACGTTGTGATAGAGCTTTGCAACATCTATATGCGCTTCGCCATGATTTTGCTGTTTT
>JBCDFY010000464.1:0-3081 GCA_039176995.1 Bacteroidota bacterium | reverse complement strand
GGAACAAGTTTGAGCCTTTCATATTTTATCAAACTCAATAATTTGGGTATTTTAATGAAAAATTGGACAAGATGCACAGATAATACTGTAACGTCTAATTAAAGCTTGCGTACTATTAAATATAAGTCCTAAAACAAAGATACAAAACACGATACGAAGCTAGAATTGAAATTAAAGCAAGCTCCTACCAATTGGCACACAGTAACGTCTTGCTGGCACATATTCGTGAAAAAAACAACAAGTTATATGAACAAACTGACTATGGATGGAACGACACTCAACCATCATTTTATTAACCTGTCCTACCTCGACCTCATGGCAGATGGTGATCTACAGATGAAAAAGCTCATGCTTCAAATGTTGCTCAAAGAAATTCCAAGTGAACTGAATAAAATGCAGCAATTGTATCAAGAACACAATTGGAGCGACCTGAGAAGGGCAAGTCATAAAATGAAAACTACCCTGTCCTTTGTTGGCAACCAAGCACTTTCGGATGCCAATCATTCCATTGAGTACATTACCAAAAGAGAAGAAGATTTGGAGCAGCTCCCTGACTTTTTTGGTATACTTAGAGAGCTTTCCCCTAAAATCTTGAGAGAATTGAGGAGTGTTTATGAGTATTGTTGCCGAAGTGCTAGCGAAGACAGGCAATTTTAACCATTTCACAAAAATATTTTCTTGATATTCTTTTAGAAAAGGAAAAAAGTCTTAATTTTGCATCCACTTTTGAAAACGGTGTTTCACTTTCTGTTGAAATCTGGTGCTCAAAGGTGCAAAATTAAGGCTCTGTAGCTCAACTGGATAGAGCACCTGACTACGGATCAGGAGGTTTAAGGTTCGAATCCTTACAGAGTCACTTTTCTATAATGATATTCCCTATATACATTAGTGGAGATTAAGAGATCAAGATTATGTCTAAAGTTTGTCAACTGACGGGAAAGCGACCAATTACGGGAAATCACGTTTCGCATTCTAATCGTAAGACGAAGCGTCGTTTTTTGCCGAATTTGCACAAGAAGCGTTTCTACATTCCTGAAACTGATCAGTGGGTACAATTGAAAGTATCTACTAGTGCGATTCGCAATATCAATAAATTGGGAATCTACGCTTACTTGAAGCGTTTAGAAGAAAAAGGAATTGACACAGGAGTAGAGTTGAAGGCGAAAATATAAGTGAGACTCAATTTCTAATTAAGATTAATCTTTAAATCATTCATATAAGATGGCAAAGAAGAGTAAGGGCAACAGACAGCAGGTTATTTTGGAATGTACAGAGCATAAAACAACTGGTATGCCTGGAACATCAAGATACGTGACTCAAAAGAACAAGAAAAATACGCCTGATCGCTTGGAACTTAAAAAGTACAACCCTATCTTGAAGCGTGTTACGGTTCATCGTGAAATCAAATAAAACCGATCAATTTTTTATACTTATAAAACAAACGTATCATGGCTAAGGTATCAAAGAACGCGAGGGTTGCACAACGTGCTGCAAATGCAGGATCTGGTAGAGATTTTGTTAAAGTAGTAAGAAGTGTGAAAGACCCTAAAACTGGCAAATACAGCTACAAAGAAGTAATGATTCACAAAGACAAAGTGAAAGAATTCTTTGCTAAGAAATAAGCGATTCAATGAATATTGAATACGAAAAGGCTTTTTCCATATGGAGAAAGCCTTTTTTCGTTTTTAGCAACATCTTTTTGTGAGGTGGAATGTTCTATCTTCTCTTATTCAATCTGAACCTCAAAAATTAAGCTAATTTTTATATTTAATTTCTGACTACGAAGCAGTCCGATTGCTAACCGTCGACTTCTTCTACAACTCAAACCGATCAAAATGGGCTTTTTCAATAAATTTTTCAATAAAGAGAAAAAAGAAGACCTCAATAAAGGACTCGAAAAAACAAAATCTTCTTTTTTAGGCAAATTATCGAAAGCGGTCGCTGGAAAATCAAAAGTAGATGATGAAGTATTAGATGATCTAGAAAATGTGTTGATTGCTTCTGATGTGGGTTTGGATACGACTGTAAAGATTATTGATCGTATTGAAGCCAGAGTAGCGAGAGATAAATACGTTAGTACAGCAGAGTTGAATAATATTTTGCGCGACGAAATCGTCCAGTTATTAGCAGAAAATAATAATACCGTTGATTTAGAAGATTATTCGCTTCCTTCCTCTAGCAAACCTTGCGTTATCATGGTGGTTGGCGTAAATGGAGTTGGAAAAACAACGACGATTGGAAAATTGGCGCATCAATACAAAAAGCAAGGAAAAAAAGTTATTCTAGGAGCAGCTGATACCTTCCGAGCGGCAGCAGTAGATCAACTAAAAATTTGGTCGGAGCGGGTAGGTTGTGATTTTTATAGCAAAGGAATGAATACCGATCCTGCTGCGGTTGCTTATGAAACAGTGAAAGCGGCGATGGATGGTGGACATGATGTTGCGATTATTGATACGGCTGGACGCTTGCACACCAAAGTGAATCTGATGAAAGAGCTTTCCAAAATTAAGCGTTCAATGGACAAAAGTATGGGCGGTTCTCCTCATGATGTAATGCTCGTACTCGATGCTTCTACTGGACAAAACGCTATTGAGCAAGCCAAACATTTTACGAACGCCACCGATGTTACTTCTTTAGCACTCACCAAACTAGACGGTACTGCGAAAGGCGGCGTTGCAATTGGTATTTCCGATCAATTCAAAATTCCAATTAAGTACATTGGAGTGGGGGAGGGGATGGAGCAATTGCAAATTTTTAATAAGCGCGCTTTTGTGGACTCGATTTTTGAAGGATAGATTGCTGCATTCTAAACTGCCTTTTATCTCACAAATGTTAAAATTTTGAGAGGTTCGTTACTTCCATTTTTTGTGGTCGTCTAATCTAAATATTTACAAGACCTAAAATGATAGTTCTTTGGATTTGACATTGTGCCTCGGTGAGATTATTTTTGCTGTCACAAGCAGTTAAGGTACAAATGAAAGTTGTTTAGTGTAAGAAACATTTATATTTTATATGCTTTAAGGCTACGTTATTACATATTTTAAATTTCGGACAAGTGTTTATTCATTAATTACAAATTAT
>JBCDFY010000463.1:0-3084 GCA_039176995.1 Bacteroidota bacterium | reverse complement strand
CTCAAATTGAAGCGATAGAAGTAATAAATTCCACTAATAATCAGTAGCACATAGAGCAAATACGCCCAAGTCGTTTGCCATAAAGGTGGGTGAACAGTAATCTTTAGAGGTTGTTCCAATTCCGACCAAATGAGATCGCTGTTTTGTCATTTCAAATGAAAATAATAGGTGCCAGGAGCGAGTTGATTTAGGCTGACTTCGTTTCTATCTTTTAAATCAATCCATTCGGGAGAATCATTTTGCGTCAAAGAATATTGATAGCGATGCTTGACACGATTGCGGAAGTCTAAAATGGAAAAAGTCAAAGCAAAGGTATTCTTTTGGTAGGATAGTTCGAGTTCATTTTTCTGCCATGCTATAGGCCGCAATGCTTCACTTTCTTTCTGTTTAGAATCGTATACATCAATAGCTGTTAGGACAATTTCAGAAGTAGCGGTTGGGCGATTCTTAATGTCTTCTACTTTTGCAGTGATGAAGCCTTCGTCACCTCCCCACGCTAGCAGTCCAATATCTTTAGCTACCAAACCATTTCTCTTCCAAGCGCGTACACCGTCATTCTGATTATAATGGATGAATTGTTCCGTTTCGGTATTCAAATAAGCAATTCCTGTAGCATTATTCATCCATAAATTACCATCATTATCACTGTAAAGGCGAAACAACTCATCGTCGATCAAACCATTTTCTTGATTGAAGACTGTAAATTGTTTGGTCTCAGGATCGTATTTATTCAAGCCACCAGCATTGGTTGCTATCCAAATATTGCCCTCCTTATCTTCTTCAGTTGTAAAAACATAAGTATCTGAAACGGTATTCTCGCCTTGCTCAAAATCATATCTTTTGATGCTCTCATCCTTACCATCAATGACCGTCAAGCCACCAACACTACTCGATACCCAAACATTATCTTCCCGATCTACCATCACCCAAAGCAGATTGTTGGTCGGTAAGCTAGGTTGCTCTGTTTGAGATAGCCACTGATCGAATTTCGTAATTATCCCTTCTGAATATCGCCAAACATCGTATTTGATTCGGATGAGTCCATTACCCCAAGTTGCCATCCACAGGTCTTTTTTACTATCAAACGCTATCCCCATTTGCATCGGTGGCAATATTTTTCCTTTCTCTTGAAGCATGAAAAAATAGGCTTGTTGTGTTGTTGGATCAATTATGACCATTTTTCCGTCCACTTTCATGTATGCCCATTCTATTTGCTGTGGATCGACATCAATTGTCCCAATAGGTGCGATTGGAATAGTAGCTCGATCTAGATATTTAATTTCCTTAGAGTAAATATTTTGGGTGTAATAGCCTTGTCTGCTAGCGATTTTGAGCAAAGAATCACTCATCGTCTCGACACTACCTACAAAAACGGGCTGATCGCCATCCTCAGGTTCAATTTGATGATACTCGATCAGGCTTCTTCTTGGATCGTAAAATTTATCTCGTACCCAAAGCATACCATATCGGTCTATGATGAAAGCATTGCCAAAAAGACCTGCGTAAGTTTCTTCGGAAGCCGTGTGTTGTTGAAGTATTTTTCGATCGGATGCAATCGACCACAATTGTCTATTGCCAATGAGCCATAGTCGTCCCTCTTTATCTTCTCTGATGACATCAATTTTAGGATTCCGTTTGCCCTCTTTAGTCGCAATAGAATAAGCTGTGATTTTGTCTGTTTTTGGATCATATACTCGAATTCCTTCATTGGGCATATTCATCCAAATCTTTTCGTCTTGGCTAATTTGTAAGGTGGCAAGGTTGTAGTAAACCGTATCCCTTTTCTCGTTGAGCAAAGGCAGAAAATGAAACTGCTTGCTTTGCTTATCGTAATATTCAAAACCTGCCGTTGTACCTAAGTAAATGCGGTCACCAAGGACTCGAATATCCCCTAAGACTTTTCCTTGCAATTGTCCCCGCTTTCCTCTCTGCACTAAAAATCGTTGACTTTTACCTGTTTGCGGATTTAGTGCATTCAAACCTTCTGTCTCATTGAACCCAATCCAAATCACCCCCGATTCATCGGCTACTGTGCGCCTCACCACATTAGAACTAATGCTTTGATTGTCATTCGGATCGTGCAAATAATGTTTAAAAATACCTGTTTCATGATCATAAGCATTCAGCCCTCGACCGCGTGTACTGATCCAAAGTGTCCCATCTTGATCCTCTGAAATATAGTCCACAATAGCACCACTTAAAGAAGTCGTATCTGTGGGATGCGCTCGAAATCGTTTGATTGCTGTACCATCGTAACGACAAAGTCCACCGCTGCCACCAAACCAAAGGAAACCTTGACTATCTTCAAAAACCGCTGCAACGGTGCGCGTTGTTTTTAGATCTAATGGCGTGAAATATAAATCAGTAGCAAACTTTTGTGCCGATAAAAAGAAGGGAAAATATAGGCAAAGTAGTAGTTTTAGAAATTGCATTTGTGTGTTTGGTGAAAGTATTCTCTCTCCAAAATTAGCAATAATCTCTAATCAACCAAAAATGGCTGCCCTCCTGTAGAAGAACAGCCAATCAACTCTGAAAAATTTGATCTTTTGATTATACCATTGTAACAACTATTTAGTCAGCATCATTCTCTTTGTATCTATTATTTCTCCGTCAGTGACAAGCGTATAAAAATACAAGCCTGCGGCTAGATCAAAGCGCAATTGAATACTACTTGCGCCTCGTTCTTCAATTACTACTCTTTTCACCAATTTCCCTTGTGTATCTGTAACATCAAGATAGGCAGCTTGAATATTTTGTGGGATATTGACAGGAATAGTAGTATACACTTTTGCTGGATTCGGTCGATTCTGTCCCAGTTCTACTAAATCAATATTAGATTTCAGCAAAAAGTTGGAATTAGAATTTGGCTGAATTGCTGGAATATTGGAACGGTTTTCTACCTCATTAGCAAGGTTATCTGTTTGTTCCATACAAAACTCATCAATAAAATAAAGCGCATTTTCAATTAGGTCAAACGCACAATAAAATTTTGTATGGAGATAAAAGATAGGAGCTTGTAAGGATCAAATTTTGTAAAATCCGAAGATAAGGAAATAAAAAAAGGATTAGGCGGAAAAAGAGTTT
>JBCDFY010000462.1:0-3100 GCA_039176995.1 Bacteroidota bacterium | reverse complement strand
TTTTTGCTACTTCAAATCTTCTATAAAAGTGCAATTTGTTATACACATTATTCTAACTGACTCATCTATTCTACAACAAGCAAATTTATTTCTTCATCATACAATTAATTACAATGAGAAATATTGTATTATTCGCTTGTTTACCACTTCTCCTTCTATGCCATCAATTAAGTTTTGCACAAAGCCAAGAGTATCTAAAAGGCTATATGATTACTACAACTCAAGATACGATTCATGGTTATATCAAAGATGATCGCAGAATTAATTTGCTAGAGCAATTTTCTTTCAAGAGTGCTCAAGATGAAAGTGCGAAGACAGTTTCTAATTCCGAAGCAGTAACTTTTCATTTTGAACCATCTTTCTATTTTGACTTGATCAATGTGGGAACAGCGGACGCTCCTGAGCAGAAATTTCTTCAGCAATTAGTGGATGGCTATGTCGATTTGTATCAATATCCCAATGGAGAATTTATAGACTACGTACTTATAAGAGAAAATGGAGAGCAGTTGTTAATCGCTAAGAGGGATGTACAAACAGATATACGGTACAAGGCGGATAAACGTTATTTTGGACAATTGAAATATTTTTTCAGAGATTGTTCTGACATTGCAGCCAACACCAAGTCTATTAACTACGATGAAAAGACGCTGAAGTCATTGATTAAGAAATATAACCGATGTGTTCGTCCTGACGAGCAAGGAATAGAAATGGATTCAAAGCGAAAATTAAATATAGAAGTTGGAATCGCCACTAATTATCATTTTTACGACATAGAAACCTTAATCAATCAGCCACCAAAAGTCCCTACGGAAGATCAAGGTAGAGTATTGCAATTTGGTGGAATGCTCTCGCTTTCTTATTTCAATAAACTTTCCCTTAAAACAGGAATATTATACAGTAAATATACTTCCGATGCAGAAAATAATTTTTCATTAGGTGTGAGGAAATTTACACACGCTATTGAGACCTTAGAGTTTCCCATATATCTAAAATATGAGTTGACAAATACAAAAATTGCACCTTATCTAATAGGAGGAATGCGAGTGGCCACCGCGCTAAATGCGAATTCTTCCGAGATACAAATAGCAGTGACGGAAGATATTCTATTTGATGAAACCTATGAGTTGACTTTTACACGTATTTTAGGCTATTCTATAGGTGCTGGAATAAATACCAAACTAAGGAAAAGTAACTTGGACTTAGCACTAACTTATGGCGCATTAGAGATGACTTTTGGTGTAGAGGTAGATGTAATTGTTAGTGGACTTGCATTAAATGGAAGTTTTTATTTTTAGCTAGGTTTGTTCATATTTAGACCGTAATAAAGGGAAATATGAAGCCTAACAATTTTGTAAGACGCAAAAAGGAAAGAGCGGTACTTGAAGAAGCCTCACAATCTGATGAAGCCGAAATGGTTGCAGTGATTGGTATTTCTAACTTTCATCACCACATTTGGATTGAAAACCAATGAATATAGTCTTGACTTAGTTGATCAAACACTATCGTTAGAAGATCTTTTTATTGCCTGATTTTTAATCTTGCTCTTCATTTTCCTCTTCCAAATCCGCCAACTCTCCAGAATACTCTGTCTTCACGATTGCTGCTTGATACCCTTGTTCATTTAACCATTTGGAAAAAACTTCGGTATAACCATGTGTCACAAAAATGCGCTCTGCGCCGCTTGCTTTTATGGCACTATTCAAACCATCCCAATCTGCATGATCGGAGAGTACAAAACCTCTGTCTGCACTGCGTCTTCGTCTCGCACCACGCAGCGTCATCCAACCAGAAGCTAAAGCTGTCGAAACAGGCGAGAAACGGCGCATCCAGTTCGACTGCATCGCAGAAGGTGTCGCGATAACCATGCTACCAATGTATTCTTTCTTATTGATGGCAGCGGATACTTTAGTGGTGGGAGGCAATTTAACGCTTTGTTTTCGGATGACTTGATTGGTGTTTTCTATCGCGCCGTGAGTATAAATTTTTCCAATGGAGGTATCTAAATTTTGAATTAAGCGTTGTGCTTTTCCAAGTGCATAACTTCCTATGACAGAGACCTTCCCAAGCTCCTTGTTGCGTTGCCACCAAGCATTGATTTCTTGCATCACTTCTGCTTGTGGCTTCCATTTGTAAATCGGCAAACCAAAAGTAGATTCCGTAATGAACGCATGACATTTCACGGATTCAAATTCCTCCGAAATGCCATCCTTTTGAATTTTATAATCCCCAGAAACTACCCAAACTTCACCTTTGTACTCTGCCCGAATTTGCGCAGAACCAACAATATGACCAGCAGGGTGAAAAGAGAATTTTACACCATTAATCGTTACTGTTTCTCCATATTCCACTGATTCGATATTGATGTTCCCCAAGCGATATTGAATGACAGGTTTTGCGGAATGCGTACACAAATAATGCTGATGTCCCCATTTGGAATGATCGGCGTGACCGTGTGTTATAAGTGCGCGCTTGACAGGTTTCCAAGGGTCAATGTAAATATCCGCTTGTGGGCAATAAATTCCTTTGGATTTGAATTGTAACATAGTGTTGAACTACTTGGAAGGTTAACTCTGAATGCCAGAATGTTGTAGAGTAAAGCAATTTTTGGATAAAAAAGTTCGCAAAACCAGCCGTTCCCTAAATAGCGTTACTAAAGCAGAACTTTAGAGTCAAAAAAACGAATAAAGACAAATATGAGTAAGTTCAAAAGTTAGATTGACGGGTGTGTGTCAAATTGCATAAATAAGTGCCTGTTGAGAGCGACTTGTTGTGGATTTGAATGGACGCCGAGTCCATCCAAATCCAACAAGGGTTTACAAGGGTAAAAAAACGGCTAGATAGCCATTTTTTTACCCTTGTAAACCCTGATCAAATCAATCGGGTTCGATGCCCGATTGATTTGAAAAAAGCAAAGAGATAAGTGTATGATCTTATTTATTTTTCAATAAAAGTGCAATTTGGGACATACACGATTGATATTTGAAATTTCGTTTCCAGAATTAGCAGAAAGTTTTTTCTGATTAGAGAACTTTCTGCTTTTCACCCTTATAAACCTCTTGGAGCAATCAAAAAATCCACCTTAAAATATTTTTTGATTGCG
>JBCDFY010000461.1:0-3170 GCA_039176995.1 Bacteroidota bacterium | reverse complement strand
TTATTTCAAAGAACGTTCGGATAAAGAGCTTAAAATCACTTGGGAGTTTACTCGTGAAAATGCTCGCGAAAAATTAAATCGGAGGTATACAGAGGTTAATTCATTCAATCAAAAATTTAAAAAAACTTAAATTACACTGTACTTAGTGCTCGGACATAAATAAATGGCATTTTTGACCAAGCAAGTTTTTGCATTTAGACAAGGCATTTTTTCTAGGAACAACCAGTTATTGCTGGAAAAAATAACATTCATGTAGTGGTGCCTGCAAAAAAGATTAAGTATCTTTTTGACGAAATGAACCGCTAGCATGAATGAACGAGCCCAAAGGGTAAAAGTCCTGTGGACTTTTAAGCGAAAGAACCGCAACGCGGATGGGTAGCCAGAACCCAAAAGATGCCGTCATCAAATATTACTTTAATTGTGTCCGAGTACTTACCTATATTTTGAATTGAAGCAATAGTGTAATCTGATCAGTTGCTACACGTTTTCAGTCTTGCGAGCACAACAAAGAATTGTTAAGTAATTGATGAATATAGACAATTTCAATTACCCGAATAAGGACTAGCCTCCACCAATGTATTTTCAATAAAAATGGTAAAAACGATAAATACCACTTATGTGAAATGCTGATATTCAGTATTTTTTTGAGTAGTCATTTGCGTACATAATGAAACTGGTTCATCGTTTTTCTTTCATCATTCTCTAGAGTCTGATTCATCATCAAAACCATCGAGCAAAGAACTGATGAGTTCTGGAAACGAAATCTCCTATTTCCAGTCCGTGTACTTTAGCAAGTGATGTGCGTATAGCATACCGAAGACATTCGAAGACAAACAGTCATTCTTTCTGATAGACATTACGGTCATGAAGCTCCAACCAGTTGGTTGAATCTGCTAGTTTTGTCCAGCCAAATTTTTCGTACAAACCGTGCGCATCTCCTGTCAGTAGAATCCACCTTCTTAATCCTTGCAGTTGAGCATGGTTCATGATAGCCTTCATTAAAAGTTTTGAAAGTCCTTTTCCTCGGTGGGATTCAAGAATAAAAACATCTCCCAAATAAGCAATGGTCGAATAATCGGATATCACTCTAGCAAATCCTACCTGTTCGCTACCCTTGTACACGCCAAAGCAAAGTGAATGCTCTATTGACCGAATTACGGTTTCCTTGGGAATATTTAGACTCCAATATGCTTTTGTTGATAAAAAATTATGGATCATTTCAAGATCTAATAATTGCCTTTCCGTAGAAATTCTGTATTTGTCTTCCAATTCTTTTTCTTTTTGTCTAATTGCTTCGATTGTCTTAGTCTGTGGCTAAGATACCATATATTTGTCTAATTGCTTTGTCTAGTAAGCGGACGACACCACAGAAACATTTTGGACAGGATTTGGATAAACTTTCAGTATGTGTGCAGCTTCAATTCTTGGCGTATTCGTGGCGACGGTACAAGTGGAAGCCAGCGTATCGGTGTCCAATACTACATCATCAGATACGTTGTTTAAACGCAAGACCATTCGATCTAAAAAGCAGTAAGACGACCTTGCATCGAGAATGATTTTGTAAGTGCCAAGATTATCAAAAGTAGCGAAGATTTGATGGGCGTCGTTATCACTGGTAAAAGTCGCCCAAATGAAATTGACAAATTGCCCCCAGACTTTGAACTATCTGCTTCTTGCCATATGTGGTTACTCTTCAACCAAATCTTAAAACTTCTTACTTGTCACCACAACTCCTGTTGACCAATTCATCTTCGTCAAATGAAAATCTTTACGACCTTCTAAATAAGCGATCAATTGCTTCACTTTCTCTTCATGTCCTTCTGGCCAGTTCGGCTGTGCTTTCATATCATCTATCACATAAAAGCCACCAACTTTCACTAAATCTAGCACGATTTCTATTTCACTGTATTTGCCTGGCCAAGCATCTGCGAAAATAAGGTCGAATGCTTTTCCATTGTAGTTTTTAAGCCATACTGAACCATCTTCACTAAGAATATTTACTCTTTGATCTGTACTGAAATATTCTTTTGCAATTTCAATGAGCTTTGGATCATTGTCAATTGTAGTCAAAGTAGAATTTTCATCCATTCCATCAATCATCCAAGCGAGTGAAAGACCAATGCCTGTTCCTAGCTCCAGAAAATTACCATTGGGCTTACTTGTAATGAGTGTTTTCAGTAGCGTTCCGATGTATAAATCAGAAGGCATAGTGAAGCCAATTTCTGTTGATTTGGCGAGGAGCGTAGGATAGATCGAGGGTTGATCTAAGATGTTGGAATCATTCATGCTGCGTTCTATTTTAAAGGCAAAATAGAGCAATGTAGGATACTGAGAAAGATTAATAAAATGGATAAATCCGATATCCAAATTTTGAAACTGTAAGGATTCACTCTATACTTATGAACAACGATTTTTTATAATATGTTATAACTAATTGATTTTCAACACTTAGATCTGTGTTGAAATTTCAGACATTTCTTAAATAGAAAAGTCAATGAAAAATACACACTGAAAATCAATTGTTTATACATTATGATTATTTCTTGTTCACGAGTAGTGATTCACTCTTCAAATAATTCACTTAAAATAAAAGAAAAACCACTCATTACTTTAGAATGTACTTCATCTTCTTCCTGAAAAGTACATTCAAAAACTAGCACTTTCTCTTCATTGAGGTAGACGTCAAGCGTTCGTTTTTCGTAATCAACTGCCCAATATTCTAGGACATTGCTTTCACCATAAACCTCTTTCTTTTCTCCCAAACCGTATTCTTTATTAGAGCATGTCCAAATTTTATTGTCCTGATAACCAATAGTTTACCCGATAGCTATCGGGTAGACTATTGATTTTCAGTTATATAAATTTTTAGACAAGCTCTTAGAAGAAAGTATCTCAACGATCAAATCTGGGGCACCATGAATGAATTTTTTGATGATCTCCTTAGGTTCATTGGAGATGAACATCAAGTCAGGTTGATAGATATTTTTATCATTGAAATGAACATCTAAGGGTGCAAATCTGACTTTTCCAATTTTACTCATGTACAATGATTTTTTATAATATGTTATAACTGATTGGTTTTCAATGCCTATGCTATCTGTTGAAATTTCAAATATTCCCTAAATAGAAAAAGCCAATGAAACTATTTACTGAAAATCAATAATTTATAC
>JBCDFY010000460.1:0-3194 GCA_039176995.1 Bacteroidota bacterium | reverse complement strand
GCTTTGTGGATAGCTTTCATAGAGTTCTTTTTCTAATTGATTGGACTGCTCAAAGAAAGAACGGGCTTTTTCCAAATTACCTAAATTCGCTTGTGCTTGACCTAATTTTTCGTACGAAATCGCTAAGTTATTCTTATAAACAGTTTCTTCAGGATTATCAGATAATAATTCTTCTTCAATTTTCTGATAATTCTTAAAATACTCTAATGCTATTTCCAAATTCCCCAAAGCAACTTGAACACTGCCTATTCTTTCGTGACACAAGCCTTCTCTATTCCTTTCCTCATATTTTTCTGCAAAAACCATTGCCTCCTCAAAAGTAGCTAAGGCATTGGATAATTCTCCTTTCGCTTCTTGCGCATCTCCCTTATCAATCAAAATACCAGTCTTCTGCTCATCCTCCACCACCTCCAAATACTCATCAAAATAAATAATCGCGCGATCATAAATACCATTTTCGACTAGCAAGCGCGTAAGTTGTGGATAAATAGACAGTTTCAGTTCTAAATCTTCTTCACCAGCGGTTTCCAAACTTTGCCGCAAGCGACGAATTTCTTTTTGGTTTTGTTCAAATTGAGAGGCGGTGATGCTTGGTACATCAGTAGTGCGCTCTGGTGCTACTTTTAGCTCTGTTCTTTCTATTACAATTTCTTGTTCCAAGTCTAACAGCAAAGAGCGAAAGGACCACAAATCAGGCATTTTACTCATCATTTCGCGGAGGTAGTATTCACCTTCTTTGGCGGCTACGAAAAGGACAAGTGCATTGTTCTTTTTGGCGAGTTTGTCACGCCTTAAATTGAGACCTGCGGTGATGTTTTGGCGGCGTTCGTTTTCGCTTTCCATGGCTTGAGTGACCTCACCCGTGGACGTACTTTTTTTACCTAGAATGCCTTCAAAATTTTCTAGGAATAGGAGATCGCCGTCTAGCTTGGAATAGGTTTGGAAGATTTCTTGGAAGTTGGTTTTTTCGGCATTGAGTTTTTGAATTTTTCGTTTTGGATAAGCTGCTTTGAGGTCTTTTTCTAATTGTCGAATTAAGTCGTAGTGATTATAGCGAACTACCACGAAGCGAAAGGCTTCAGTGCGCAACAACTTCTTGAGGAGCGCAAATTCTTCTGTGTAATTATTAATCGCCGACATATTGTTGGTAGAGTTGTGAGGCTTCGACTAGCGGATGGACACGTCTGTAAGTGCCATCGTTGTATTCCAAAACAATCAATTTTTCGAGTAAGTCCTGCCAGCTTTCATCGAAAGGAGTTCCCAATCCTTTTTCATTGTTTTCTTTCAATAATTTAAGCTGTTTTAGGTCTTCGCCCGTCAAATAACGCGCATATTCTGCCGATAGTTTTTTGACGGCTTTTTCGAGTGCGGCTTTGGTCAATTGTCCTGCATCTACTTCTGAATGCAAATAGGTATATTCCAAGACACGTAAGAGTTCTCTAGGTGAGCCGCCGCCATAGCAGATCGCATCTTTTATGGTCTCGGGACTATCGAAAAGATTTTCGTCAATGCGACGCAGCACAAAATCTTCAAAACGTTTGATAGGTTCTTCCAAACGCTCGCCTGTTCTACCCACCAATTTGACAAAAGGGAAAGAAACGACGGTGCTGAACTGCCGCAATTTGGGTTCTAAAGCAAATAACTCAATCGGCAAGGTAAAAATCGTATTGACTTTAATTTGCCGAATGCGATTGCTTTCGTCGTCCACAATTTTTTTGCGAATATCAATGGTCGCCACTTTTTCCAAACCATCTACGATGAAGAGCAATTCTTCGGCTTTGTCCTGATCGCGTAAGGCTTTGTTGATGGTTGCTACGAACTCATTGAACTTTTGAGAGAAAGCAGTGAAGTTTTTCTTTAAGACGGTTCTGATTTTGGTCGCGTTTTCCTTGCTGCCTGCAAGATTGCCTTTAAGCTTAGCAGAAATGCCTAGAAAAGTCAGCAGACTTGGCTTTTTACCTTCCAATTCAATCTCAAATCCACCTTCGCGTTTTATGGCTTTATTGATCTCTTTAATTTGCTCAGCGTACCAATCTTGGAAAGATTCAATGATCTTATTATCAATTTTCAATTGGTTTTCTTTCAATTCTTCCACCAAACGTTCCAACTGAAAGATCAGAATATCCATGTATTCCATATCATTCAAATCCAAGCCATCATCCAAATTGCAGAAGACGCAAAAGAAGGCTTTGCGATGGTGCAATTTTTCCGCAATTTTTTTGAGCTCGGAAGTCTTACCCGAACCGCGCATTCCTGCTAGGAAAAGTAGCGTCTTATTCGTTTTATTGATAACGCGATTGTACTCAAAAGTTTTTGGATTGACATTCAAGGAACGATAAATCATTTTCTCCTCAAAATCGCCACGCACTTCAGAAAAATCCGTAAAAAATGGATGTTTAGGTCCAATTGGCACATCGAATCGAACTGCATTATCTACTTCCTCTAGCTTAATCGCTTTTCTGTAATCCATTGATTGAGTTGAACTTAAGATATAAAAGGAATCACAAATATAGTTCAATTTTACTTAGCTAGATTTTTTGTCCATAAATAACAACATCCTCCTAGAATTCGCATCAAGATACTCGCCATTCCAGCTACCAAAAATTCGACTAATTTTCAAATCTTGCGCTTTTGCGAACTGTTCTAAATCGTAATAGTTATAGGCATACATCGTGAAAGGCGTATCGTATCTTTTGCCGTCTTTGATATAAATTCGGTTGTTGGTAGTTGTACCAGCAATTGGATCAAAACTCAAACGGTCAATCATCAAATTTTCTCCTTTTTCGGTGATATTGCAAGGTCGTATTTCTTGGAATAAATGATCTCTATTCTTGCAATCAATTAAGATTTTGCCATTGATTTTCAGCGCTTTATTCATTTTCTGGAACAATAATTTACAATCGTCGCGATCTAAGAAACCTAAGCTATTGGCAAGCAAATAGATTAGATCGAACTCGGATTCGTATGCTATATCTAGCATATTTTGCAACTTAAAAGTGGCGGTTAATTGTGCTTCTAAAGCCGTTGCTCTAGCCCTTCTTATAAAATCTTCATCGAAATCAATTCCTGTGACTGGATAGCCTTTTTGGGCAAAGTAGTTGGCATGTCGTCCGTGACCACATGCGAGATCAAGTAATTTAGCGGATGGTTGAAGTTGAGCATTTTTTTCTATGAATTCACACTCTTTTTTTGTG
>JBCDFY010000459.1:0-3224 GCA_039176995.1 Bacteroidota bacterium | reverse complement strand
TTTGTGTTGTATTGTAGAAAGAACCTTTGTGTTGTATTGTAGAAAGAACCTTTGTGTTGTATTGTAGAAAGAACCTTTGTGTTGTATTGTAGAAAGAACCTTTGTGTTGTATTGGAAGCAAATATATAGTTTTTTTCCTCCTATTGCAACATATTGCTTATTTTAACATTTGTTGTCAGGGGATAGCGTGTCTATTTCTAAAGAAGACCTCAATAGTGAACATGATACAATAAACGGGATAAGGTGACTCATTTCTTCGATCTCCGACATCTTTCGCTACAATACTTCACTTCTTCCCAAACTTTCTCCCATTTTTTTCGCCAAGTGAATGGACGACCGCAGTGGACACAGATTTTAGTGGGCAAATCTTTTTTCTTTTTTTGTTTTGGCATGGCTTTAATTGTTTGAAATGGGAAAGAATTTTAAAACAAAAAACAAATTGTTTTTAATTGTTGTTTTTTTGTATTGCGTTTGATAAATTTGTGGTTTTGAGTATTCAGGGATTGGTACAATACAAATCTAAAAATGTTCAGAGTAAATGGTGTTCATAACAAATTGCCCTTTTGTAGAAGAGTTGAAGTAACAAAGACTCTGCTCTCTGTTCTTATCAACTCATGGCGGTATCAGCCTGAGGCAGACGTGGTCGGACAGCCATGAGTTGATCAAGGTTTCTTAAAGACAAGAAATGGCTTTTCAGCCATTTCTTGTCCTTAAGAAACCTTGATGGAATTGGATGGACTCGACGTCCATTCAATTCCAGAACAAGTTGCTCTCAGCAAGCACTTTTGGTATTTGTGCGATTTGTTACACACACAATAAAAGCAGTGAGTTCAGGGTGATTATAATAAATTGTATTTTTACAGAAGATTTGAAGAAATTGAAGGCTCTGACCTTTGCTCTTGTTAACTCAGAGCAGCATCTGGTCAGGTTTCACAAAGGATTTGGATAGACTCGACATTCATTCGAATCCAAAACAAGTCGCTCTTAGCAAATAGCATTCAATATTCATGTAGATAACCTCACATCTCACATCCAAAAATCTCATATCTAAAAAATGGCAAAATCAAATTATACTGAGGATAATATTCGCTCACTCGATTGGAAAGAACACATTCGGATGCGTCCTGGGATGTACATTGGAAAAACGGGCGACGGTTCAGCGGCGGATGATGGCATCTATATTTTGGTGAAAGAAGTGGTAGATAATTCGATTGATGAATACGTGATGGGACATGGTCGCCAGATAGATATTGCGGTGGAAGAGCACGAAGTGCGGGTGCGGGATTATGGTCGTGGTATTCCTTTGGGAAAAGTAGTAGATTGTGTTTCTAAGATTAATACAGGTGGAAAATACGACTCTAAAGCGTTTAAAAAATCGGTAGGTCTGAATGGAGTTGGAACGAAAGCAGTGAATGCACTATCTAACTACTTCAAAGTGGAATCGGTGCGCGAGGGCAAGAAAAAAATAGCTGAATTTGAGCAAGGAACGATCTTAAAAGATCATCGCTTGCAAAAAACGGCAGAAGAGAATGGCACAGGCGTCGTTTTCCGACCAGATGATTCTATCTTCAAAAAATACAAATTTCGCCCTGAATATTTAGAAAATCAGTTGTGGAATTATGCTTATTTGAACGCTGGTTTGAAAATTAATTTCAATGGCAAATTATTTCACTCCAAATATGGTCTAAAGGATTTATTGAAGCGCAAATTCAATGAAGAGACTTTGCGTTATCCCATTATACATTTGAAAGGCGATGATATTGAGGTGGCGATGTCACATGGAGATCAATATGGAGAGCAATATTATTCTTTTGCTAATGGTCAGAACACCACCCAAGGTGGGACGCATTTGGCGGCGTTCAAAGAAGCCGTTGGAAAGACTGTTCGGGAATTTTTCAAGAATAAATATGATGCTAAAGACGTCCGAACCTCTATTATCGCAGCGGTAAGTGTAAAGGTAGAAGAACCGATCTTTGAATCGCAAACAAAAACGAAATTAGGTTCTACAGAAATCGCTCCAAAGGGAGAAACCATCCGAACCTTTGTTAATAATTTTATTCAAAAAGAACTCAACGATTACCTCCACAAAAATCCAGAAGCCGCCCAAGCAATTGAAAAGCGCATCAAGCAATCGGAGCGCGAGCGCAAAGAAATTGCGGGCATTAAAAAACTAGCCAACCAACGTGCGAAAAAAGCCAATTTGCACAACAAAAAGCTAAGAGATTGTCGGGCGCACTTCAGCGACAGTAATCGCAAGAATCCAGAAGATACGCGCATGGCGACGACCATTTTTATCACCGAGGGAGATTCCGCGAGTGGTTCGATCACCAAAGCACGCGATGTGCAAACACAGGCGGTTTTCAGCTTACGTGGAAAACCGTTGAACTGCTTCGGTTTGACGAAAAAAGTGGTTTATCAAAATGAAGAATTTAACTTACTCCAACACGCACTAAATATTGAAGACAGCTTGGATGATTTGCGCTACAACCGCGTCGTCATTGCAACAGATGCCGACGTAGATGGAATGCATATTCGCCTATTGTTGCTCACTTTTTTCCTGCAATTTTTCCCAGATTTAGTGCGCAATGGACATTTGTATATTTTGGAAACACCACTTTTCCGTGTGCGTGATAAAAGACAGACGTTCTACTGTTACAGCGAATATGAGAAGCAAGAAGCGGTAAAAAAATTGCGTGGAAAAGCAGAGATTACGCGCTTCAAAGGTTTGGGCGAAATTTCTCCAGATGAGTTTGGCGATTTCATAGGCGAAGATATTCGATTAGAGCCTGTGGTTTTGAACGAAGAGACGGATATTGAGAAATTAATGACTTACTACATGGGCAAAAATACGCCTCAGCGTCAGGAATTTATCATTGATAATTTGCGCGTCGAGAAGGATGATTTGGACGATGAGGAAGTGGTGGAAGAAGTGATTAATGAAGCTATCAAAGAAGAATTGATTGCGGTGTGAGATAAGAAAAATAACACATTACGAAATGATCGTAAAAGAAGCAATAGCCTTGAAAGAGCAGTTAGCGACGATGGACTAATTGATATCTATAACAGATTGCACTTTTACAGAAAATATGAGCTAATAAGAACCCTGATCGCTGCTTTTTTTCAACTTTTGGCGGCATCGAACCGCCAAAAGTTGATCGAGGTTTACTAAGGATAAAAAATGGCTTTTCAGCCATTTTTTTTCCGTAGTAAACCTCGATGACTTT
>JBCDFY010000458.1:0-3225 GCA_039176995.1 Bacteroidota bacterium | reverse complement strand
TAAAAGATATTCGACAAAACGCAGTTGATCATCTATAAATTATCGTATTCCGTCGTGTCAGCATCACTCCAAAGATCTTCTAACTCGTAAAATTCCCTCGTCTCGTGGTAAAAAACATGAACAACGGTGTAAAAGTAATCTAAGCAAATCCAATGAGCAGACTGCATTCCTTCCAAATTAGACGGTAAGATGCCTTCCTCCTGTTTGAGTCTTTTTTGAATATTTTCAGCAATAGAGCGAACTTGGACACTCGATTCCCCTTCACAAATGATGAAAAAATCAGTGGGGGCATCGTCTAGTTGTCGCAAATCTAGCTTTAAAATGTTTTGACCTTTAATATCTTGTATACTGTCTACAAGTAAATTATTTAACGCTTCTATTGAAAGCGTTTGGTTTTGAGTTTCTAAATTGATACCGTTCAAATTGTTATTTATTGTTTTAACAAAAAATGATTAACCTTATTGTAAGTTTTTGTAAATCAACGCGATATAAGCTATGTTTCTTTAGCCTATGCTCGATTAATAATAAGTAATCGCAAAAATTACATAAAGATAGGCAAATTTGCAGGAGTCTTTGTGTAACTATGAGTTTTTAATAAAAAAGGAGGCTTATCGCACTCCTTTAAAATCGTTCTTACTTGGATATACATAACACGCTTTTCGTTGGTAAAGTTCTCCTACATTTTCCTCGCTTGGCTTCCACGAATGAATACGCCTTTAAACTACTTGAGAATCAGACCGTAGTAGAAGGAACGGTCATTTCCACTGCCGAGCAATTTCAGGGAAAAGGTCAAATGGGTAACACTTGGCAGAGTACACCCAATGAAAATATCGCCATGAGTGTTGTTCTACATCCTCATTTTCTTGAACCCGCGCAACAATTTTACCTAAATATAGCCATAACACTTGCTGTGCGCGAAACGCTTGCCGACTTTGTAGAGAATGTTCAAATCAAGTGGTCGAACGACATTTTAATTAATCGCAAAAAGGTGGCGGGCATCTTGATTCAAAACAATCTGAGTGCACAGAAAATCCAAAACTCCGTGGCAGGTATTGGCATCAATGTAAACCAACAGCGATTTCCGAGTGAACTAGAGCAAGCAAGTTCACTTTTCTTGCAAAGTAAGCAAGCAACTGATTTAGAGAAAATTATGCAGCAACTTTGCAAAAATTTGGAACTCCGCTACTTACAACTCAAGCGTAAGCATTACGAAACGCTGCGAGCGGAATATTTCGAGCATCTATTTCAATTCAATGAATGGGCTTGGTACGAAACTGCGGCGGGTATTTGTGTAAAGGGAAAGATCATCGATGTATTAGAAAGCGGTCAGTTGGTTATGCAGCATAATGCTTCGCGAAAAGTTTATCATTTGAAGGAGATTCGGTTTTTGTATTGATTTTGAATAGTTTTAAGGCTAGCTTTATAATGATATAAACCGCGTTCATATGGAAGGATTTAAAAAATTTGGTGATTGGAAATATGAAGATGTCGCTTACATCTTGGGTATAAAACGAGTCTTTGAGCATCCACTGTTAGAGGACTGGTTGAGCGCAAATCATAAACCACCAGAGCAACATCTTGCCTTTATAGAAGAATTACGCAAAGAATTGTTTCAGAAAATTGATAGCTTCAATGAAGAAGAATTAAAAGTCTATTTCATTGGCCCGTTTATACGATTAATACCCTTTTGGGAAGGAGGAAGACGCCCTTTCCTAGATCGCCAAATGTCTTTTGAGTATGTAGATGGTAAAAAGACCTCTGGAAAAGTAGATTGGATGTTAGCAGAAGGAATTCAAAACCCAACGCGACCTTACTTTTTTTTGCATGAATACAAAAAAGAGCTAGACGCGAGTGGGGATCCGCTAGGTCAGTTATTGATTTCAATGATCGGTGCAAAAAAGCAAAATGAAATTGACTTTCCACTGTATGGTTGCTATGTAACAGGCAGAAACTGGTTTTTTGTAGTTTATGATGGTGAACAATATGCAGTGAGTAATGCTTTCAATGCTGCCGATCAAGACATATTAAAGATTTATAGTTATCTGAAAGAAGTAGCAGAGAAGGTGAAGCAAATAAGATGATTTTAGTTATTTTCTTCAAATCCAATATGCTCATAAACATCCTTCAAAGCCAACTCTATGTCAATAGACTTCAGCGTACAGCTTTCCTCCAATCCCCTAGTCGAACGAATCCGCCAAAGGTCTTCCTCTTCTCGGAAATAGGTACTCACCAAAGGTCTTTCTTGATGAACCAGAAGGTATTCTTTGAAACTAGGCAGCTGTTTATATTGCTCAAATTTGGTGGTACGGTCAAATTCTTCGGTGCTTGGAGAAAGCACTTCGATAATCAATAAAGGATTGATCAAAAGCATTTTATTGTTGCCATGATAGATTAATTCTTCACAGACAACGACTGCATCAGGATAGCGCACTTGATCTATGTCTTCGATGTAGATTTTCATGTCGCTTCCCATTACAATGTGAGTTGCTTCTTTAGCTTTTAATGCTATTTTTATGCAAGTCATTAAATTACTAGCAATAATATTATGTGGTCCTGTCGCTCCTGGCATTTCTACAATTTTTCCATTAATGAATTCGTGCTTCACCTCAGATTTCGCCTCAAAAGCAAGATATTCCTCCAATGTGGCAGGCGCAACGAACCTCTTTTTTGTCGCAATCATCACCATAGTTCCTTCATTTTATTGATAAAGATAGGCAAATTCCCTCAAAGCTCAATCTAACTTTTTGGCTTTGTAGTTTATCACAACTGCTCCAACCTTTCCAAAAACCACTGCTTTTCGATTAGTGGATTAGCGGCTTGGATTTCTTCGCGAAGTTTGGCTTTTTTCTCTTTATCGTAGGGGTTGACGCGGAGGAGTTTTTGGGTGTATTTTATAATGTTGCTGTAAGCCATGCGATATCCTTCACTTACTCCTTTTTTTCTTCTTAAATATACTTTAGAACTTTCCAGCAAAGATTCGAGTGCATTAATCTCATCTTGCTCATAGTACATCTTAATTAACATTGCCTTACTATTCAAATTTAGGAGTATATCGTCTTGCTCATATTGTGCAAGAAGTTGCATAGCTTGAGTATATTTTCCTTGCCTAAAATAAAGGTATGATAAACAAAAGCTTACATAACTTTCTCTGTAATCCCGGACGGCATCACCCATTTGCTCGGCAAATGCGCCCGAGCCACGCAGGTAGAATCCACCGTCAACGGG
>JBCDFY010000457.1:0-3251 GCA_039176995.1 Bacteroidota bacterium | reverse complement strand
ACATTCCAATTTGGCTTAGCACGACAGCAAATAAGTGAACGCTTTGAGTGGAGCAACATCAATCAACGTAAGTTCAGCATCCAAAGCGATTCCGCCTATTTCTACCTCGACGAGGAAAACCAAAGACAATACTTGGAAGGAACAATAGAAGCCGTAGAAACAAGGACGCGTTTAGTTCGCAATTACAATCATTTCACACTCTACAACATCCCCATGCTTGTTCGTTACAGCAAGCGCGACCAACGTTTCAGCTGGCATCTCAGCGGAGGCGGCATCGTCAACGTCAGTACTACCTTCGAGGGACGATTGCTAGAAAACGCCTCCATATTAAAAACTACAGACATTGAAGCACAAGGCATTTATCGCTCTACAGTAGGACTAGCTTGGCAATTGGGCGCAGGCGTAGCGTATCAATTCACGCCACGCTCGCAGCTTTCCCTCTCCCTACATCATCGTCGCTTTTTGAATACTTTCACTGGCTCCACCACGGATTTTGAGCAGCGGTATGGATTTACGGGACTTGGAGTGGCTTGGAGGTGGTGGTTGGAGTGAGCGAGTTGGAGGAGTATTACCTGCTATCAAGCGGTAATTGATATGCTTTTGTTGCTAAATCACACATGTTATTAGATATAAGCGATGATGCCATATCCCCAGTTCGGCAGGTATATATTATCCCTCTAAAGTCACCACCAAAGAAAATGGATCGTCGAACGTCTACGATTTGGATGCTCTAACTCATCTTTGAATGATAATTTTCTCTCTCCCAACTATCCTCCCTTTTTTGCGTACTTCTGCCACATAAACCCCATTCACCAATCCACTCAAATCAAATTCCCTTTGTCCTTTGAAAGCTGCTATTTGCTGTCCGACCAACGAATAGAAACGTACTTCTAGCTGTGAAATAGGCACATCTTTATCCAATTCTAACTGCAAAAAACCTGTACTCGGATTAGGAAAAAACTTCACTTCATTCGCTACTATCTGCTCCGTAGAAGAAATAGGAGAAAGCGTATCACAAGGACTCCCTTCCCAAGCTCCAAGCCGATAGTTCGGATGATTTGGTATAGAAAAAGTATTAATAGTGGGTAAATAAATTCCATGCTGCTCTACATTACAAGCCAATCCTTTTTCGTTTGGATTGTGGATGACGTGGAGATATTGTGTCGCATTGGTAGTGCTGATGTAGATTTTGCTGTCGGGAGCGAGTTGCTGCTTAAAAAAACGAGTAGCAAGCGGAAAGTTCTCAATTAGCTGAACAAATCCATCATATTCTGCTACTAATATCTCGCTTGCTTGAATATCCTCTGCCCAAAGGTCATATTGAAATATTTTTTTCCAAGTATTGAAATACAAAAATCTAGAGTTAGGAGAAACTGCTATACCTCCTGTTCCTCCATTTTCTCCATCTCCTCTGTCTGTTACTACTGTTTCAATTTGTATTCTATTACCGAGTTCTCCTGTACATCGGTCAAAATCATAGACATCAATATAAGATGGTTCATCAAATTCATCCCCTTGACAAGCAATATATTTTTTCCCATCAGGTGTAAAAACAGCTTGACCTGCTCCAGTTTCTGTAATTGAAGAATCTGTTATTTCTTGACTAAATATTTCTACACCACTAGGCGTAAGTAAATTTTTATAAAAAAAATTACTCTTACAACCTTCTCTTTCCAAACAATAATGCTGAAAAAAAATCCACCAGTCTCTACCATTGCCATGTTTTACAGCTGTGAACTGACCAGAAGACAAAGTATCATTGACAAGTGGTTCTGTCAAAATAACTTTTCCAAGTCCGTTATTTTCTCGAATGTCTATTTCTGAATACCATGTCTTGGTGACCCATACTATGTAACCAATTGTACCATAAAAAAAGGCATATATATCACTGTCCTTAGGATGAGGTAGTGCCAAAACTCCTTGTGGTAGTAAATAACCGTGATATTCATAAGGATTTAGTTCTTCACCACCTTCCATTAAAACTGTATCGTTGGGTTCATAAATCCAAGTACCATTTGAACTAAACAAATAGTTACCTTCTGTATCGCAAATACTTGTATTGGCATAATTAAATTGTAAACGAGTTTTGTACTGCGGATATAGATTTAAGGTGTCTCCATTCCTAAAATCTAACACGCTTGTACCGATAGAGTCCTCTAGAATACCGCCTTGACTATAAGCATAACCTAGTTTCCAAAGGTGTCCATGTTTTTGCCCAAATAGAAGGCTTGGTAGTAAAACCAAGCCTAAAAACACCAATCTCATACCTTTTATTTTAAGATAATTATTCTTTGAGTTTCTAATCTTACACCATTTACAAAAAGGCTTATAAAATAAACGCCTTCACTTAAGCTGTATGTTTCTAATGTAGATTGACCACTGTTTAATGTTTGAGATTTCAATCTTCTTCCATTAAAATCATACAGTTCAATGCTCAAATCTTGTCGCTCTTTGAATGAATCAATTTCAATACTTATTACGTCTTGAGCTGGATTAGGAAATAGGTTCATTTGCATATCAGATTTTGCTGCGGTTACTTGCTCAATTGGTTTATTCTCCTCTGTCCTTTCTTCTATGACTTCACAAATCATTTCATCATCGAAGTCTTTGTATTCTACTAGCCAATTGTATAAAGTTCTTGCTCTATAAACATACCTTCCTCCATGCTTTGGACATTGATTAGCCACATCAAAAAGCAAGTTTTTTTGTGATTCATCTAGATTTTGACGACTTTCGGTCAGAACATCTAAAAATAGGTTATTAACGATCTGCTCATTTTTAGCTAAAGTATTTTCTGTTTGGATTGAACTATTATCAAATGTAACTTTACTTAAGAGACGTTGCGAATTTTTCAGTATTTGTGAATATGAATTTTGGTAAGCATCACGCCAATCATCTATTCGTTCTATCAGCAATTCAATGTCTAAAATTACGTTTTCACTAGCATTTATCTCATAATCAACTTGAAGCCTATTTAAGCTGTCTAACAGTAACCCAATTTCTCCTTGTTCAGTAAGTTGTAAATCAACAAAAAATGCTTTTTGCTCGCTGTCTATACGCATCAACTTTTCAGGTACTGTATTTCTTTGACTAGCGTAGAAAGCTTGCAGCCCACGATGCGTCAGGTGTTCCATGTCCACCAAAAGAAAAAACGAAATTTGATCGTCTCGGTTTGCAACCGATGATGCTAATACGCTCATCTCGAAAGCACGATCTTCTCTCGACCAAAAATCTTCCCCTTTACCCAGATT
>JBCDFY010000456.1:0-3257 GCA_039176995.1 Bacteroidota bacterium | reverse complement strand
GAGGCGGCTGAAATATTTTTTAAGGACATTAGAATAAGGAAAATTGATGCGCTTGCTCCAAGTCATAAAGTTCTTTTTTAATCACTGTGAAGCTCTAAAAACTTTGCTTTACAAAACGAAATTTACCATGACTATTGATATCAGAAAGAGTAAAAGAGGAAATAACACTAGGAAGAAATTCATTTGGAGAGGTATCCTCCTTGCAGTGTTGCTTATCGCTAGCGTAGGCTCTGGTTTTGCTCAAAGTGCAGATTCGCCAGTTGAGAACAAAGAGGGGCAAGCTCAGGCAAGAGTTACGGGTTTGAGATACATTTGTGTGCATGTGCTTGAACTGGAGAAAACCATGAAACTGTACCGTGAGATTCTTGGTTTTAAATTGTCTGAGGCGGAGGTGCTTCATGGGCCAGGACTCGAAGGGATGCTGGTTATGAAGCTGAAAGCGGATGACCTGACAATTGCCCTTTCGGTCACCGCACCAGAATTTTTACACACTGTAGGTCCCGTCGGGAACACCAACCACAATCACTTCATGCTTAAGGTAAATGATATTGGCCCCATCGGGGATAAATTGAAAGAAGAAGGATATGAGTTAGAAAATGAAAACTATGCTCGTGACAAATACACCTTTTTCGTGGGTCCAAATGGGGAAATCATTGGTCTCTCCTCGTGGGAATAATAAGAAGGATTGTATGATCCCAAAAATCTGTTGCTGTCCATAATTTAGCTTTCAATGCTTTTCTCTATTGGCAAGCATTAGAAAATTTTGTAATCCTACTCAATCTCTTGAAATTCTTCATCATACAAGCCCACCAAGACACTACTTCCAGCCTTATCAATTCTTAAACCTCCATACTTCGCAACTTCATATTTTTCGCCTGTTCCCTCTTCAAAAAAATACGACTCTGCCCCAAAACGTATTCGAGTATCATTCATAAAATATTTAACAACATATTCATCAGAAGCCAATGGCTCAATATCAGATTGCAGTCTTAGTTTCTGCGCAACCTTATTTTCATCTAAAGAAAAAACACAATATCCACGCTTAGCTTTTTCAGCAGTATCTCTGAACATTCGATAATTCAGATTCATAAAATCACCTTGCATCAACGATCTTGGGTCAACGGGAGCAAGTTCAAAGAGGACAAGTACGCCTGTCTCTAAAGTCTTTTCTTTTTGAGCAATCGACCAATTGATGTAGACGATAAAAATAATCAAATTTAAGAAAATGATGATGATTTTAGTCCTGTCCATGGCTGGTTATCTTGTTGTGAAAGAAATAGTAGGCAAGTAAAAACAATAGTCCCGATAACACTAAAACGCCAGATTTATGCAGTAGAGTTAAGTTCAGGTCGTAATAATATTGACTTACTGCATAGATCAGCGCAATGACACCAATGACAATACCTGTTCGGTATCCAATATGATAATTTAGAATCAAAATGAAGATAGCACCCGAGATGAAAGGGGAATAAATCGAAGGAATGAAAATAACTGTCGCGAGTGCCATCGCGAGTATTTTATTGTTCTTTTCAACGCCGATTCTATCCATAATTTTGTAAATAGAAAATAGGGTCGCGCCTATGATCATTATGGAAGAAATCCATAAATGCTCAAATGCTAATCCATTCATCCTACCGCCCTTACCCACTAAAAATAGTAATCCAATCAATGAAAAAATTAAGGCTAATCGAAGGGGTGAATAAATCGTATTGAAAAACTTATTTCTTGAAATTAGATCCGCTTCGTACAGATGCAGATAAGTCATTTTCAAAACTGTCCCAACAATAATAAGATGAATCCAATTGTACCAATCATTTTCCAGCATGAACACGGCCATACTTGTACAGATCAATATGACAGATAAAAATCGAAGCAGAAATTTTTCAGAAAGGAAGAAAGTAATCGTTCCTAGTACTATCATTGCAAGTGCGATAGATTCGTCTTCAATTATTTCTGCCAAACCAAATCCAAGCATACCAATACCAGTCAACCACATACAGATATTGAGCGTATCTAAGAAAACAGACTTATCTTTTCTGCTGATAATTATTCCAGCAGCAAAGAGGATGAGTCCCAAAGTAATCAAGCCCGAAGTAGACTCGTATAATCCAACTAGCAAAAAAAATAGTACGAGGAAAAGCGATCCAACCAGACCTCCAAAAATGGAAAGTATCTTCACTGCCAAATTGGAAAAAAGGGCAGCATCACTACTCGCTTCTGCCTCGATCTTTGCGCTATCAAGCACTACACCTTCTCTTTCTAGTGTATCCAATAAATCATTCAACGCTTTATTTTCCATACCATTTTTTATTGAGTCTCAAAATGAGCATCACCAGAAATGAAATACTTCCAACCACAAATCCTCCAACAACTAACAACACGCCTTCATCAATAGAATCCTCAACTACCCGAATTAAAATACTGGTCGTAACTACTATCATACTAAACCCTATTGCTGCAACATAAAAAGTATCCTTCGCTTTTTGCCCATACCAAATTCCTATGCCATAGGTCAGTACTATCAAAAAGACGGAAAGAAACAAAGCGGTTGAATTTCTTTCATCGAAAAGTCCGAAACAAACACTCGTTGTCAAATACCCAATAGATACGATGATAATGATTCGCTCCAACCATTTAGGGACGTTTTTTATCAAAGCACTTCCTTCTTGCCATTTTAAAAACAACAGTGCTACCATATTCACAATAAACAGGATATTCATCAAGAAATAATACGGCCAATCAGAAGCGACTTGCTCTGAGTAAAGCCCAACGGTCAGATTGACCAATCCCAAAAAAATAAACCAAAGTGGAGGAAAATTAGAAACAAAAACCCAAAGCGCAATGAATAAAGTCCATCCCAGAAATAAATCATAAGCGTCTGCTCCCGTTTGATAGATTTGTCCAAAGACAGCGAAGACTGCACCGACTAACATGGACGCACCTGTCAAAACGATATTTTGAATCTGCTTATCTATTTTAAAAAAAACACTAGCCAAAACCATCAAAACCAAGACACCTTGCACCAATCCCAACTTAGTAAACTTGTGCATATCCGCCCAATTGTAGGCAAAGAAAAAAATGATACCTGACACTAAAAAAGCCATACCTCCTCCAACTAGCAGGAAGCGAACAAAATCTCGCCAATTGTCTAAATCGGCATAGATTTTTTGAGTACGTATGAATTGATTAATGTTCTCTGCACGCCAATTGCTGTGGCGACTAATGGTGTGGAGTAAGGAACGTTTGATCTTTGGTTT
>JBCDFY010000455.1:0-3287 GCA_039176995.1 Bacteroidota bacterium | reverse complement strand
TTGATTTTTAATTATTTATATACTTTTTTAACCGCAAAGAAATCAAAAGGCACAAAGGGATTTATTTTCCGTGATTGTGTCCCTTTGTGGTTTAATTACTTTGCAATTTTGCTACTATAAATCTATGTGCTAAAATCAATTTCACTGCTTCACAAAGCGACGCACCTCCACCCTTCCATCCTCCAATTGTAGATGCAAAAAATAGATGCCTGTTTGCAACTCGTGAACAAGAATCGTTCGATCATTAGTAAGCAAAGCATACTGCATACGCCTTCCTTGTGCATCAAAAATTTGATACTGTACTCGCTGTTCGGGCATAGAAATGCGCAACTGTTCGTTGACAGGATTTGGAGCGATCATAATTCTATCTAGTGGATCGTCGGGTGGACGAAGTGTGTCACCAGGGTTGATTACAATGCTACAGCCATCACGGTCGTAGTGTCTTTTGCAGTGTTGTATTTGACATTGCTTTCCATCTGCTTGCGTGCGCACAACGGTCATACAAATGGTCATAGGACGAGGGAAAGGAAAAGCAGGGCGATACGAAATGGATTCATTGGCAGTTGTACTTTGAATATTGCGATTATCAACCGTCCAAAACAGCTCGTCGCAATCAGAAAAGTTGGCTCTGGGTTGAAATTCAAAGCTTTGTCGAAAACCTTCGCAGTGAGAACGAATGTGAAAACCTTGGTCTATTTGCTGCTCAAAATCCTCTTCGCATTCGCAAACAGATTCATTCACCACTCGACAATCGGGCAGCATCATAGAAAGCGTATCCAAATGGCAACACCAATCGTCAGTTTCGCTATCCAACATCGAAATGCGGTATTTGACTTCCGTACCAACGCGCAGAGGTGTTCCGCAATCGTTGAGTTGTAAACTAATCGGAAAGACGTCGACATTTTCAACAGGAATCAATTTCGGTAAACAATTATCAAACTCAATGCCCACTGGCTCAATCACATCAAATCGTAAAAAGCTGATATTGCGCTCGCTTTGATTCACTAAATCCAGTTCCAGTTGAATGCTTCCATCCGAATTGCACACCAAATTTTCGTTTTGCACCATTGCGCATTGACAGTCCAACTCAATCGTATCTCGGCAAACGACTTCTTCTAGTTCTTCAAAATCGGCGTACCACTCCAAGATAATTTCTTGTGGACTTTGATGGCTGTACTGCACATTGCTCAAACAGAAACTCAAGGGTGTACTTGTGCCTTCGGGAATATTCCCTTCTGCAAAGAAAATGGTCAATTCTTGCTGATTTTCAGTGACTTGCCAAGCATCGTTGGCTTGCACATTATCAAAAGACACTTCTTCGGTAGTCAGCGTAGCCACGACTTTGGAGTAGTGATTCTCATCATTATTGGTGAATTTTAAGTCGTAGCAGCACGCCCCTTCTTCTTGCGGAACAGCCGTTGCTTCAATCTCCTCACAATTGATGCAGCGCGGCACTTCTACACACAACTCGGTATGGCAGCAGAGCTCTTCTTCATAGTTAAAAAGAAAGACTTTGATACAGACCATTCCTTCTTCATTTGGTGTAAAATTTCTGCTCAATGGTCCAAAGCTGCTTTGTGGTTCTAGTCCTCCATTGGTATTTATTCCAATTAATTCCCCAGTAATAGGATCATAAAAATCTACCGCATCAAAGTACTGACTAGAATGATTATTAAGCGAAAATTGGTAGAATACGGTCTTATCTGCGTTACAATAAAAAGTATCAATCACCAACTCTACGCTATCGCAAGGAACAGCATTCACGATTGGTGGACAAAGCGTAGTGATCTCTCCGCAATCTTCCTCGAAGCGGTCGTAGAGATTCATATCCACATCTATGGCTTCGAAGGGCAAATGATCGGAAAAACAGATTTGGGTGTTCGTTGTTATGCGCTGCTTTGCCAATAGCGAAAGGCGAAATAAATTCTGTCCACCATCAATGGAATGTGGCGTTAAAGTCAAATCTGCCCAACGAAAGAGCAAATGATCTTCTTCTACTAGAAAATCTCCTTCATCGGTTTCCAAATTATCGTTAATGTCACTTACATTAATCCCTTCAAACAATTCACTATCCCAGCCTAACGAAAAACCTACCGCTACTAGGTCTTCAAATTGATTAACAATCACCTCAAAAGTGACCGTATCGTCTGCTTCAAAACAATCGCTTTTGTCGGTGATTTCTAGCTTGAAATTTTCTGCTTCTTGTGTCTCCATTCCGTAGGAAAGATCGCCTATTTTGACGCCAATGAAATCGTAGCTGCCTTCGTAGTTTTCATCAACCGCAAGGGGTTCTGGAAATTCCTCCATAAAAGGATTGCTAGGATCGGGGAACTCATAATCTTTGGGTACAAAACGCCAATCCGTGTTTCCACCAAATCCATGTTCAATCGAATAATTTAAGATACTGAAATAGTCAAAAGAAGTGACTGAGCCTGAATTGTTTACATCAGCAGCAATTAGGGAGTAGGGAGACAATTCTAATTCTCCTAGCAAATACGCAAAAAGCAATACCGCATCTGCTTGGTTAATGCAGGATTCTTCTTCAAATCTACTTTTATAAGGAAGAATTGCATAAGGATTTTCATCCAATTCTAAAGGTAAACTGTACGCTCCATTTTCGTCTGTGAATGCTTCTAGCTCATTTATCCCTCTAGCTTCGACTTCTACATTTCCAACGGGTTCGCCATTGGGGCGGGTGATGATGCCGTTGATGGTGGTTTCTTGATTTTCAGAGGATTGCGTAGTCAGTTGGAAAGAACTCCAAAGCAGTAGAAGTAAGGGAAATAAGTGATGTGTTTTCATGAGTGTACAAGTGATTGAGTGAGATATCTATAGCATGAATTACAGTATGAATACTTTAAATTTAAGCCGTGATGACGGGTAACTTCAAGCTTGCCTGTCATCTGAATGCTATAAATGACAGGCAAACTCTAGTTGCCCGTCATTACAAAAATCCTTAAGTTGAGGACATTCGATTATGATATAATTTATCAAAATACATCACTACGAAGCTAAGGCTGCTCATCACCTTTTCTACTCATCATTTAAAATCCAGTAGCAAGCACTTCAAATTCAGTAGAAAATCCTAAAAATCAGGGAAGTTGAAAATTTGGATTTGTAGGAGTTGGAGATTTCTGGTATTTTTAGGATGTCTTTTTAAGCTTAGGCGTCGGACGCTTTCAGAAGCGTCCGACGCCAGTTGATAAAAAAAAAACCAAATAAAAACCAATTACTAGCCATGCTTTTGTTGTTCAACGGTCTCCACGCACAACAAAAACCACAACCCA
>JBCDFY010000454.1:0-3301 GCA_039176995.1 Bacteroidota bacterium | reverse complement strand
TTTTAATTAAATACCCTTTAACCTAAATAATTTTTAATTTTGGCACATTTTGGGTTTAATGTTGCTTTTTATATCTCAAATTATTATTAGTAATCAATGAGTGATGATTAGCTTTTTTTGGTTTTAAAACGGCTCGATGCCGTTCTCAATCCAAAATACGCTAATCATCACTCTTTGATTACTACTAATATTTTGAGATATAAATCGCAACTTGAAACCCAAATTGAGCCAAAATTAAATATTATTTAGGTTACAGTGTATTTAATTCATCACTTCTGTTCAGGGTAGAGTGTTAAAATTGAATTTTCATCTGCTTCACAAATTCCCCTTTCTGTAATCAAGCCTGTTACATATTTTGCAGGTGTGACATCGAAGCCATAATTCATTGCTGGACTTTCTTTGGGTGTTAAAAGTATGGATTTAACTACTTCACTTTCAAGACCTTGAATATATTTCACTTCGTCTGAACTACGCTCCTCTATGGGAATTTCTTTTAATCCATCGCGGATATTCCAGTCGAAAGTAGATTCAGGTAAGGCAACATAAAATGGTACATCATTATCATAAGCAGCCAATGCTTTTAAATAAGTTCCAATTTTATTTGCTACATCACCTGTTCGAGTCGTTCGGTCGCTGCCAACGATGACCATATCTACCATGCCGTGCTGCATCAAATGTCCACCTAGATTGTCTACAATCACGGTATGCGGCACTCCATGTTGCTGCAATTCATAAGCGGTGATTCTGGCTCCTTGATTGCGTGGTCGTGTTTCATCTACCCAAACGTGGATATCAATTCCAGCATCAAAAGCAGCATAAATCGGCGCAGTCGCTGTGCCATAATCAATGCAAGCCATCCATCCTGCATTGCAATGCGTTAGAATATTGACTGTTTTGCCTTCTTTTTGCTCACTAGCGCCTTTAATTAGTTCTAAGCCATGCTGCCCAATCAGGTGACAATGTCCTACACTTTCTTCTGTAATGCGTCTAGCCGTCAGAAGTGCACGCTTTACTTTTTCTTCGGTTGAATGAATATCTTTCACTGCTCTCAAAACGGCATCAACTGCATAAGTCAAATTCACGGCAGTCGGACGCGTTCTTTTTAAAAAAGCGGCGGCTTTGTGTTCCTTGTCCCCATTCAATAGCGCGATATACATTCCATAAGCGGCAGTTGCTCCAATTAGAGGCGCACCACGAACGTGCATTTCGCGAATAGCGTTGATAAAATCCACAGTTGTTTTCAAATCTTCAATAATCAATTCATGAGGTAAATAACGCTGATCTATAATTTGAATGGTTGAGGAGTCTTTTTCCCAAATGGTGCGATAGGAAATATTATTGATCTTCATAGAATAGTAGTTTTGCTGAACCCTTATTCAAAGGTAGTCAATTGAAGTGACCATTTCTTACCTTTACAGTCTCTATACTGCTTTACACGGATCAACTCAAATGATTAAAAATAGAGACACAAATTCGGATAATAAATCATTGTCTGATTGGGATATTATACAGAAAGTACTAAAAGGCGACTCGTCACTTTTGGAAGTCTTGTACGATCGCTATTCTGGGAAAGTATATTACAAGTGTTTGAGCATCACGCATGATCAAGAAATTTCAAAAGACTTGGCACATGATGTGATGATAAAGATTTTTATGAATTTATCGAAATTTAAGGGGACATCAGATTTTTCTTTTTGGGTAAAATCCATCACTTATAATTACTGTATGGATTACCTGAAAAAGAAAAAGCGATTGAACTTTGATGAGTTTGAAAGTGCTGATTTCGAGCAAGTCCCAGTGGATGAAATCGAATTGCAACACAAAATGCTCAAGGAGGTGCAATTGGAACAATTGGAAGCCTTATTGGAAGAATTGAAAGGAAATGATCGAATGATTTTATTGATGCGCTACCAGGATGGAATGTCCATTAAGCAAATTGCAGGAACTTTGAAAGTTAGCGTTAGTGCCGTAAAAATGAGATTAAAAAGAAGCCGAGACCGATTAGCAGAACTATTAAAGGCGAGTCAAAATGGATAATAAAAATGACTTACAGCTAAGTTTGGAAGAAAAGTTCAAAGCTCTACTGCCCAAGGAAGATGCGCCAGAAGAACTCAAAAAAGAAGTTTTTCAGACCTTGGATACGCTCAATTTAGTAGGGGATATTGTTGATCTTTTTACTGATAAATTCATTCAAACCGAAGCCACTTTTTGGGGTTTAGATAATAAAGAGGAAGAACAATAGAGAATGTTCTTTCTATCAATTAAATAGCAAGCAATAGAAAGTCAAAACGATGAACGAAATCGCACAATGGTCAGATCTTTTTCAGCATTCTGTCAATACCTTTTTTTCTAAAATTATTATTTCATTGCCTAGGGTTTTAGGTGCAGCTGTCATCTTATTGCTTGGATGGTTGTTGGCAAAGCTAATCTCAAAAGCGATTCAGCGGGTATTGAAAGCTCTGAAATTCAATAAGTTAGCGGAAAAGATTAAGGCGCAAGACTTCTTGGAAAGAGCTAATATCAAATCTTCACCCAGTCAACTTATTGGTAGATTTGCTTATTGGATTTTAATTTTGTTGGTCATTATCATCGCTGCCGATACTTTGGGTTGGACGGCGATCTCAGAGGAAATTTCTAGACTTATTGCCTATCTACCGCAACTTCTAGCTGCTGTTGTATTCTTCATCGTTGGCGTTTATATTGCCACATTTGTGAGAGATGTCATTACGGGTGCAACGCGAACTTTGGGCATCAGCGCAGGTAAGGTTATCAGTAGTTTTGTATTCTATCTCTTGTTGATTTTGGTTGCTTTGACTGCGCTCGAACAAGCAGGCATAGACACTAGCATTATCACTTCTAACTTAATCATCATCATCGGTTCGATCATGGCAGCGGCAGCCATTTCTTATGGTTTTGCTTCGCGTACGGTTCTGTCTAATATTTTGGGTAGCTTTTTTGGCCGCAAGACTTTTCGCATGGGACAAAAGATAGAAATTGATGGGCAACAAGGTACAATTGTGGCAATGACAAATGTCTCCGTTACGATTCGACTTAATGAAAAAGAGAAGTTGGTAGTTCCTGCTCGGGAGTTGATTGCGAAGCAGATTAAGATCTTGGAGTGATGCCGTTTTTTTATTTGCAGCAATGAAAGATTATTTAGGGAGCTAGATGATTTCATTTGGTCATTAGCTTAAAGAGCACCAAAGGCAAAAAGAATCATACGCTTGAAATTTTCCTTATATCGGTACCCTCTAGCGGCTCTTTTGATGAACTGAATTTTATTGTTGATCCCTTCAAGTAA
>JBCDFY010000453.1:0-3377 GCA_039176995.1 Bacteroidota bacterium | reverse complement strand
GAAGCAGCTTGGAAAGCAGACTTTAGCGAGGACACAGAAGTGACGCATGGTAAGTGGGAAAATGTCATCAATCGGAGAACAGGAACAGCAGAGCATCCTAGACAAATGGAGCGTGTGCCAGCAGGTGCAAAATTCAATTTTGAATTGGTGTATAGTGTTTATGAGGAAGAAGGAGAAGATACCACAGCTACTCTGAATGAACATATTAAAAGATTGTTATTGGCACTACAACTTTTACAAGATGATGGTATAGGTGGGCAGCTTTCCAGAGGCTATGGACAAGTTAAAGTTCATTTGAAAGACATTATCCAGAAGGAAATTAAAGACTATCAATACGAAGTAACCAAACTTTCTGATAGCGCCACTTTTGATATCAATAATCCTCAACAACTACTAGAAGCGATTAAGCACTAAACTATGCAAGCAGTCAAACTAATTTGTCCTGAAAATGGACGTTTTCATTTTGGTTTGGTAGGCTTGGATGAAAATTCTTCGCTTTATCAAACCTCTGAAATCATACACAGCGATACCCTCTTTTCGGCTATTGTCACGCTCTATGCCCAGACCTTTGGAAAAGTAATCACCGATGACTTAGTGAAGGCTTTCAAAGCTGATGAAATACGTATTTCTTCTGCCTATCACTACCTTAATGTCAGTAAAGTATTTTGGCAAAAAAATGAGCAAGGTAAACGCGAAAAAAAGCTGAATAAGCTTGGCGATATTTACTTTTTTCCAAAACCCGTCACGGCTGGTTTGAAAGTCAAAAATACACTAGATCGGAAAAACGTTAATGGGATTTCTTATGTCTCAAAAGGCATTTTGGAGCGAGGTATTCGAGCAGAAAAAACGGATGAAGAAGGGAATTATTGGGAAGGAGAAGGTATAAGTCTTGGGAAAAAATTTCTGATACAAAAAGATGAATTATTCGATAAGTTGGAAGAATACTTAACAAAAGAAAAAAAGTTACTAGAGAAACTTATTGAGAAAATCAAACAGGTATATAAAGAAAAGACCTCTCCTAAAATTGCAGATCATGCGCGCAAGAAACAAGACAATATTTATTTCCAAAAAGACTTGTTTTTGCAATCTACCTATATCAATAGAGCGCGATTGCAGAAACTAGCTATGAAAGCAGATGATCCTATTTTAATTCAGCCCCATTTCTATTTTCTGCTAGATACCGATTGGGATAAAGAAAGCGAAGCCTACAAACGCCTGATGTTCATTCTAAGGGAAATATTACCCGATGAAGGCATAGGTGGCGGTATTTCCACAGGTTGTGGTCAAGTCTTGGCTTGTGAGGTAGAAGATTTTAGCCTCGATATTCCTGAAAGTGAGCATCAAATGACGCTTTCCTTGACTGCTCCTTTAGCAAACGACAACATTCATTTTGGAAAAACCATACTTCGAGGTGGAAGAGTGCTGGGCGACCGCTCCAAAGCAGAAGACGCACAAGAACGACTCAAAATGGTACGTATGCTACAAGAAGGTGCGATTGTTTCAGCAGATACTAAAGGCGACATTCCTAAGCTACACGACAATCGAGATTACTATCGCTATGGCAAAGCCTTTTCCATTCCATTACATCCAAACTATGTGATCCATGCGTAAAAAAGTGAACCATACTTATAATATACAATTGACAAGCCTCACACCTGTTTCCATTGGAACAAGTGAGGTACTATCTCCTTACACAGATTTTGTTTTTGATACCAGTAACAAGCAAATTCATCTATTAGACAAAAGAAAAATTGCAGATCGAGTGCTAGAAGTAGCAAATGATGGAACACTAATGGATGAATATGTCAGTTTCATTCGGGGGACTTTCGATAATAATCGCTCGGAGTTTGATCTGAAAGCTTTTTTAGAGAGCAAAGAAAAATTGGACTTGGATGCAGATGATTATGCGGCTCAAAGCATTCCTTATTACGGATTGAATCCAAATGATCGTAGGGAAATCAAAAGCACCCTTAAAAATGATCGGCAGCCCTATATTTCGGGTAGCACTTTGAAAGGAGCGATGAAAGCCTGTTTGCTGTACGATTGGTTTAGTGAAGAGGCGAAGGAAAGCTTTAATCAATTAATGCAAAAAACGCTAAGACTCTATGAGCGATGCGAGCGAGATATACGGCGCTTGGATCAGATGGCGGGCAAGCGTTATTTGAGTAGAGATGACCGCTTTAAAATGCGCAAAATTAAAGATAACATTAAGCGAGGCGGTGCAAGGAATTTAGCAAAAGATTTTGACAAATTATTTGCGGAATTGCTTACAGAAGATCATCTTTTCGAGCCACGTGAATTTAGTCTTTTCAAAGTAGGCGATACCTTGCCTTGTTCGGAAGAAAGTTTGATCTTCCAACTCACCAATCGTCTGCACTACAACAAAGGCAGCGTCACCATTCCTGCGAATTTAGAAGCCATTGATGCAGATACAACTACTGAATTTCGACTTGCCATAGAACCCAAATTGCAACATCCCAATCTGCAATTCCTCAATGAAGAAAAGAAAGGACTAGAAGCATTATTCAAACGCATCAATACCTTCCACAAAGATAATATTGATATGGAACTGGAACTGCTCGACAGCGGAAAATGGTACAATGAAGCAAGACCTAGAGAACGTGGACAGATAGAACAATATCAAGCGTTTTTAGAGGACATGTACAGCAAATTAGATAATGCACTACCTAATGAAGCGTACTGTTGTGTTGGTTTTGGAAAATCCTTTTTCTACAATTCTATCGGAATGCTGGTCTATGATTGGAAAGACGAAAATGGGGAGCATCGAAACGCTTTTCAAAAATACTGTAAGCTTTCTTTTTTGGGGCGCGATGGGCAGCGACATTTTCCAATGACACGGACGATTACGACGAAGGGGGGGGCTATGGGATGGGTGTATTTGAAGGTTTAACTTTAAAATTTCATTCTTATGAATATCATCAAGATAAAAAGAGAACTTAGAACCCTGTGTAGAAGACCTGATCTTGATATTGTGTTTAATAAATTATTAGATGAATACCTTTCTGATGAGTCAGAAGTGTACAATTCAGTAATTGTATTAAGTCGTGATTGGAATGATATTCGCAGAAAGGCAAACTTAGGAACACCTTATACTGAAGAAGAGAACAAGAGGAAAAACAGTATAACTGATAGGCTTCTTAAAATTATAACTAAAGAAATTGATGAGTATGATCTTAGCTCGGCATTTAGTGATAATGAGGATCAGACAAAAGAATTGTCAAAGCTAAGCGAGGTTCAAAATTTATCAGAACAAAGTCATAAAGTATTTGAAGATGATTTACTAGAAAGAAAGACTCTAAATAGCATTATATTCAGTAATTGTGATTTTGATGAATGTATATTCAAAAAGATGTCCT
>JBCDFY010000452.1:0-3378 GCA_039176995.1 Bacteroidota bacterium | reverse complement strand
TGGGATCAGCAAGGTGGTGTGCCATACAAAGGCGACTATCCTCTCTATCCTAATACTGCCTATTCCATCGAACTCAACAATACCGTCTACCTCAAAGAATGGAACAAAGACGTGCGCATTATGCTAGAAGAAGATGGCTTTTTTGATGGCACAAATTTCCGTTACATCGACGGCAGACAAACGGAACTGTTTCTGATTCCTAGACCTTTAGCTAAGGTGAAGTAGGAAAGTCATTACAAGAAGATTGGTCGCTGTTGAGCCTGTTGATGCTGTTTACTAGCCAATCCTCAGTATATGGCATGAGATCGCACATCTCAACAAGCCCTAAGTAACAAAAGACTTGCGTAATGCCTTAGCTTTTCTTACTTTTGCAGTCCGAAATTTCGGGATGTGGCGCAGTCCGGTAGCGCACACGCCTGGGGGGCGTGGGGTCGCAGGTTCAAATCCTGTCATCCCGACCAAATAAAGCATTGAATTTCAGATTTTTACAATTTGTATTTTCAATGCTTTTTTTGATTCAAGCCAACTGCTTCTTGCTATCCAGAGTAAATTTATGTGTTGAAACAAAAATTAGGCTCATTGTAGTCCAAGAAATGAAAGGGCAGTAATTTTCCATGCGCCGTCTCTTTTCACTAGTATTCTTACGCCTTTGGCTGTCGACTTATCCTTGTCTTTCTTTTTGTGATCGAAAACAGCGATTGCTCGATCATTACCTATTGTGATGTCGTAGTTGTAGAATATATCAGGTTCTATGGGTTCAGGATCGTTAGCAAAATAATCTTGAAAGCCTTTGGCGATGGTTTCCCACCCCTTAATTGACCACTCTATGCCATCTCCCCAAAGCAAATTTTCTGTCTGATCAAAGGTCATTGCCATTTTCTCGAAGTTCTTTTCGCAGAAAAAGCGGTGTTCGTCTTCTATTACTTTTATAATGGCTGCTTTGTCGTCTGTTTGTGCAGATAAACTTAGGTAACATAAGGATAGTACAGCGATAAGTACATTGATTCTCATAATGAATATAGTTTTGAATAGAAAAAATGAATAATTGATGTGAATAACGACTGTGTAAATCTCATTTTTCGTGACAATTGCTTCAGGTGTAGTTCAGGTCAATATCCGCAAATTGAGCAATAAGTATGCCCAAAAGCTTTACTCAGTTTCAAAAGTTTAGTAAAGCTGTTACTACCACAAAATGGAGTATTTTACCCGTTGTTCGTATAATTATCAATCATCTATGGTAAGTACTCAATCCGTCTTAAACGATGTATCAAGTTTCCTAACTTAATACGTCTATCTGCTCGTTTCCTAACGAGCTTTTTAGATCAACTCATTAGGAAACGAGTGAGATAGTACCTTCAAGATAGGAATCTTGAAAGATCGTCTTCATCAATTGAGTCTTTACCATCTATGTACATAGATGAGTGATAATAAAGGAATTACAGATTTTAGAGGCTACTTTTCTAAGATTGGAATTTTAACCCTCTGGATCGGTAAGCCCTTAGGATTGCCGAGCCTATTGTTACCGGCTGCTCGGCAATCCTTGGGGCTTACTTCTTCGCCGCCTGCTTCGCCATATAAGCCATCATCTGTTGAAATTCTTCTTTGAACTCTTCTAACTTGACTTGATTACCCTGAATAATCATACTAAAAGCTCGGGTACTAGAAGCGGTAACAATGGCTTCGCTGACTTCATCATCTGTTGCACCATAAGCTTTTGCTGCTTCGGTGTGGTAATAGATACAATAGTCACAAGGGATTTGTGCTGCCACGGCTAGATTAATCAATTCGCGATATTTAAGTGGAATGGCGTTAGTTGGATTATTGACCGTTTTGAAATATGCCCACATCCCTGGCACTTGATAGTCTGGCATGATGCTAAAAATTTTTGGATACATTCCAAAAGTGGCTTCGATTTCTGTTTTTGCTTTCTGAAAATCTGCATTTGTATTTTGTGCAGATAAGCCAAAGCATAGGAAGGATAGGACAACGATAAGTGCGTTGATTTTCATGATGAATTGTTTTTTTACTAAAAAATTAAATGATTTGATTTCTTGTCAGAAGCAGCATCTATAGGATGGAAGAATTTAGTTAGTAGTGCATTCTGTATAGAACATTCTAGCGTTCTGAAAATGCTGATCCCGACTAATGGAATTTACTTCTTTTTAGCTTGTGCTTCGTGCTGTTCATATCTTGATTTCATATCGCCGTAGAAATAGAGATGTTTGATTTTGTCATTTTCCCAAACAAGTCGGTAAGCACCTGGCCCTTCAGCAGTAGTTCCTATCCAACTGGGATGCTTTTCATCTTTACGGACAGTAGTTGTCCAGTTAAAAAAAACATAGGTTTCATTGCCTAGTTCCCTTACAAGGAGTTCTGTGAATTTAATATCATAGTTCTTGAAAATACTAGTGTAGAATCCCCAATACTGCTCTAAGCTACCATCACTACCATCTGGCCAGTTTTCCCCACCTTGCCAAGTAGATATCATGTTAGGACTAAAATGCTTTCTAATAGCATCATGCTTTTCATTAGTTGTCCAGCCATTCATAAAGTCGGTAGTGATAGCTGTTCTATCTACTTGTGCCGATAAATTCAAGCAAAATAGACAGAATAAGATGACTATTGCGTTGATTTTCATAGTGAATTGTGTTCAAATTAAAAAAGGTAAATAGTTGTAGGTCTATTCCTCAATCAATTCCATATCAAATACATCAATGACAAAAGGTTGGAGCGTTTTGCCATGTAGATATATTTTTCGAGCAGGGATTTTCAATCCATCCACCTCCATTTCTCCCATCAGTAGCGCGTATCCACCAACCCCTTTTCCAAAGAAGTCATTGTCAAGATATATCGCCTGTAAACGATAATCATTTTCAGCATCTACGTATAAAGTAATTGCCCCGTTGAAAAGACCATTCTCGTAATTATTGGGTAAACCATCTTCAAAAGTGAGCGTCAGACAATTGACACCAAAGAATTCCTTCATTCCTACTGTAGTGTTGGGTTTTGCACCAGCAGCATGCATCATCAATGGGACACTAAAATGTCCAATATGATTTTCTGCCGACATTCTTACATTCTGCTCAGTCAGATAATAAGGCACTTTCTGGTAGGCTGCTGGTACGCTACTAGCAGTTAGCTTTTTGCCACCCACCTCAAAAAACACTTGCCCATCGTCCATTCCTTTAGCCAATACTTTTCCATCTGCCTTCCGTATACTTCTGTAAAAATTATTAGCATTATCTATCGTCAAGTTTTCCTCCCCTGACCAATCTTCTCCATAGGTATTGATGTGAATTGTTCCTCTAAATTGCGCCCATTTTCCGTCGGGATCGTAGTGCTGGATCACTTTTTCAAAGACTTCGTTTGCGCTTAGAT
>JBCDFY010000451.1:0-3407 GCA_039176995.1 Bacteroidota bacterium | reverse complement strand
AGTTTGAGGAAGAAAAGCGGTTTTGAAAAAACCGTTTTTCTTCCTCAACACCCTTTCCGCCACTATCTTCGACGGCGGCGAGTGTTTTTTTTGAAGCTCGAAAAGCAAAGCTTTTCTCGCTTATCAAAATTTAAAGAAACTTAGATTACGCTATAATAATTTTTCAGATCATAAAAAATACAATGCTATGCGATTTCAATTATTCGTTTTTCTCCTATTCGTTGCTGCTTCCTATTCCTTTTCACAAGTTACAGGTAATGCGCCTTCAACAGAAAGTGTTGGAAATCATATGAAAGATAGGATGGGTAATGCCCATCTGTATCCTCAAAGAATATTAAGTCCCAACCACAGCACCAGATCATCTATTGCCAATGCACAACTAAGCACTGCTAATCCAATTACTTTAGAAGTCCGATGCCTTAAAAACGTGGAGGCAGATAGTTACACTGCTGTGTTTCATATTACTCAAAAAGGCAAGACCGCAGAAAGTACAGATAAATTCATGAATGGACGCCTAGCTGGATTTACAGATCAATTGGCAGAGCTAGGTATTCCTTCTAGTGCTATTGTTATTGATATGTTGACCATGATTCCCGTTTATGAATATGAAGTAGAAAAAAAGGTTTTCAATAAACGGTTCAATGAAGTCCCCAAAGGTTTTGAAATGAAGAAAAATGTCCATGTACAGTTTAAAAAAGTCAATGTTCTGGATGATATCATCACTGCCGCTGCAAAGCATGAAATATACGATATTGTAAAGGTAGATTATTACACAAAAAATATGGAAGAGCATTTTGAAGAAATGAAAAGAAGGGCACTTGAAACAATTAAAGCAAAAGAGTCTTTTTATGAAGATTTTGATATTCAACTTCGTGAAAATACAGAAATTATACTTGCAGAAGCCAAAGCCACAAGTTTCCCGGTAGAAAATTATTACCAATACCAGGCTTATAGTTCCTCTTCTTTGGATAAAGGAAAGCGAGGAGAGGTTGTGAACGCAGAGAAGAACATTACCTACTATTATAATGCCATTCCCAACAAAGACTTTGATGTCATCATCAATCCAGAAGTTATTGAACCCGTTCTACAACTTACTTACAACTTAAAGGTACAATATCGAAAATTACCTGAACCCGTTCAGCCTAAGCCGGAAGTAAAAACAGAAATTAAAGAAATCAAGAAATTTTACCTCGTGACACCAGATGGCAAAATACAATTGATGCCTGTAGAATGATTTCTCAAATACTTCGAGTCCTATAAAAACTTAGCAATAAGATTGGCTGTTCTCTAATTGAATAAGGGTTTTCCCATGAGAGTTTAATACTTTTTAATAGAAGAAAGCCCTTAAAAATGAAAATTTCATCATAAAATCATTTTAAAAATCACCTATTATTATGGCAATTAGACTAGGAGAAACAGCTCCTAATTTTACCGCACAGACGACCCAAGGGGAAATCTCTTTTCACGATTGGTTGGGAGAGAGCTGGGGATTACTCTTTTCTCATCCAGCAGATTTCACACCTGTTTGTACTACTGAACTAGGAAGAACCGCTGCTTTGAAAGGAGAGTTTGACAAACGCAATGTCAAAGCAATCGCAGTCAGTGTTGATCCTTTAGACAGTCACCACGAATGGATTAAAGATATTGAGGAGACCCAAGAGGTAGATATGAATTTTCCAATTATCGCAGATGAGGATCGCAAAGTAGCGGAACTCTACGATATGATTCATCCCGAACAAACAACCAAAACAACAGTGCGTTCAGTGTTCGTGATTGGACCAGACAAGAAAGTCAAATTGACATTGACTTATCCTCCCTCCACAGGAAGAAATTTCTTTGAAATTTTGCGCGTCATTGATTCTTTGCAATTGACGATGTATCATAGCGTCGCAACACCTGCAGATTGGGAGGATGGACAAGATGTAGTGGTTTCCCCTTCCATCGCGACGGAAGATATTCCTGCGCGTTTTCCAAAAGGACATAAGGTCATCAAGCCTTATTTGAGAACGACACCGCAGCCAAATAAGTAAGTAACTCTAGACTTGGTAAGTTTTTGAAAACTTGCCAAGTCTTTTATTTTATCTTTAGTCTTCAAATTCAGACGCACGCTTTTCCATACCTGACTGAAAAGCTTCCATCAAATCTTTAGACAAAAACATAGCTGAATTCCATAGCTGAATTTGCTGCAAACCTTCATTGACCGAATGGTCGCGTGCATAGCGCAAAACTTCTTTTGTACCACGAATAGAAAGGGGCGATTTACTCGCAATAGTTACTGCGATTTTTTCTACTTCGTTTTGCATTTCTGCTCTGCTGATAAACGAGCGATTGAGCAAACCAACTTTTTCCGCTTCCATCGCGTACATTTTTCTTCCAGTATAAGCCAATTCTGCCGTAACACCATACGGGATAAGTTTAGGTAATCGCTGCAAAGTACCTAAATCTGCCACCATTCCCATATCAATTTCTCTGATCGTGAAATACGCATCTTCGCTTGCATAACGCATATCACAAGCTGCTGCTATATCCACGCCGCCGCCAATACAACCACCTTGAATCGCAGCAATGACAGGCTTTCTACAATTTTCAATGGCATTTACGCAGGCTTGCAAATGGCGCACCATTTTTAAAAACCCTTCCCGCTTTCGTCCATCACAATCTATATTATTTAATTGCTGAAAAGACATCAATAAACTCAAATCTATGCCTGCACAAAAATGCTTACCCGTCGATCTCAAAATCACAACACGTACTTTGGAATCCTCACTCAATTCTTCAAAGACTTGTTTCAGTTCTTTCCAGCCTTCTTGATGAATGGCATTTGCCTTCTCAGGACGATTGAATGTTACTTGGGCAATATGATTTTCTATTTGTACTTCGAACATTTTATTGTTGATTTGTTGAACCGTTGATTTGTTTACTTGATGCTGTAAATCAACTTATTATCTTTCGTCAAAAATAGAAAATTATGTTACGAATACTTCTACTCTTTACTTCAGTATCCCTTTTTAGCACAATATTTGCACAAAAAACTGCGCCTCCACGAAGGATCAAGTTCGGCTCCATTTTTTCTACAATCACAATGATATCATCGGTTATCGCTTGCGCACAAGTTTAGCGGAACGTGGTATTCGTCTGCGAAGTAATGATTACGTATTGCTAGTGAGTAATGAGGAGCAAATTAACTTTGGCAGAAATGCTTCCGTCAATAACCTAGCTGTTCAATTCGACTTTGAGCGAGGTAAGGATTATTTTTTGGCTCTTATTGGAAATCAAGTTGCTTAAGCAAAAAGCGTTCTTTTACAGCTCAAGAGCGCATCGAGCGCTGTGAGCTGTGAGAAAAATTCTTTCAGGAGCGAACAAAAATCCGCCAAAAGCTGATTTTTGTTCGCTCCAAAAGAATTTTT
>JBCDFY010000450.1:0-3408 GCA_039176995.1 Bacteroidota bacterium | reverse complement strand
TTTTTCTCTATTTTTTGTGTTTCTTTTCTCTTCTTACACTTTGTTTTGTTTTTTTTTTTTTTTTTCTTTCTTGGGGGTGGTTCTTTTTTTTCCGCCCCCCCCCCCCTGACTCTTAATCAAAAATCGTTAAATGATTCATGTCTTCTACACTTACCTAGATCAACCTCAGCACTCCGAATTACTCAAAAAATATACAAATACCCTTCCTCTAGTTTTCCAAGAACGGCTTTCCAAATTCCGAAGATGGCAGGATCAGCAAGCGTCTTTGTTGGGAAGAATTTTATTAGTGAAGGGAGTGAAACAGCTTTATGGCTGTGCGCTTCCTGAAATAGTCTTTGGTCAATATGGTAAACCACTTTTCAAAGATGGTGATATTCACTTCAATATTTCGCATTCGCATAAATTGGTGGTTTGTGCCATCACGAAAAATAGCGAGATCGGGATTGATGTCGAATATCAAAAGCCGATTGATATTCAGGATTTCAAATTCCAAATGACTGACCAAGAATGGCAGTGGATTTCAACAGTGGAAAATTCTCAAGCTGCTTTTTATGAATATTGGACGAAGAAAGAGGCGGTGATTAAAGCAGTTGGTAAAGGTTTCAGTGCAGATTTGAAGTCTTTTGAAGTACTTGACGGAACAGACCAAATGGTTTTGGAAAATCAGGAGTGGCAATTGCTGGAAGCTGACATTGATGCTGATTATTTGTGCCATTTGGCGGCTTCTTTAGATTGTTTAGTAAAATTAATTTCGATACAGCCGTAAAAAAATACTTTTTTCTGCAACGCTTCTCCACTTCCTCGGCAATAAGTAAGTAAATCATCACTTTAAAATTTAAAAATATGAGAACTTACTTATGGATTTTAATTACAACCCTTTCTGTATTTTCATGTACGACTGATGACTTTGAATTGATTACAGAAGAAGAATTGCCTTTTGAACCTACAGAAGTTGAGCTTTCGGAATCTCATCTTAGTTTAAGTATGCTTAATCAGGAATTTGAAGTTGATTTTGGAGAGGGGTATGGAAGGGTACAACCTCTCTCTTTTCTGAATGATGTTGTCGAAGTGACTATTTCTGCAGAACCAGTACAATGCGATGGCACTGGTACGAATGGAGCTATATGGCCAACTCTTCATGCAAAATTTCATCTAGAGAAAGAAGAGAATGGAGAGCTGTCAAATGTTGCACTACATTATCATGTTGTAGTAGGACTTTTAATTGATGAAAAGAAGAGATTTCTAATTGGCTATCCCTATCATACAGATATAGACATCACTTGCCACTCCATACCAGCACCAACTGTAACAATCACTCAATTCACTCAAGACTTTGTATCAGGAGTTATTGAAGGCAATTTCCTACATTTTTCTGATGATGACGGTAATCCAACTTTTGGTACCCCATGTGACGAGAGAGAAATCGCCCCTGCTCCAATCAAAATATCTTTTTCTATACCTATCGAAAATTGCTAGCTTAGGAAATTTTTAAGAAATAACCTTAATACCAAAAACATCTATTCTCTTTTTATTCATCTCCACCGCATTTCATTCACTAATTGACTATCTGGAAATTGAAAGGTTCTCATTTCGATGAGTCCTGTTATACTAATGACATTGATAGAATACCATTTTATAGAAGGATGTAAGCAAGGAGATGCTTCAGCTCAACAGCAACTGTATGAGACCTATCTTCCCTATTTATTGACGATTGTTAGACGGTTTGGTATTCAGGAACAAAATATCGCAGATCTGATGCAAGAGATTTTTGTAGAAATTTTCCTAAATATTGAAAAGTACGATCCATCTAAAGGTGAATTCAAGTATTGGGTCAAGGTGATTGCTATACGGAAAACACTTAAATATTTGCACAAAATAAGACCAACACCACTATTGAATCTAAGTCAGATCAAGCAAGAAGAAATATCCATAGATCAAGATTTTGAAGAATTAGAAACGGCTTATATCATTAAAATGATTAGCGAATTGCCAGAGCAGTATCGTACTGTTTTCAATCTGCATACCATTGATGGTTATAGCCACAAAGAGATCAGTCAACAGTTAGGTATTCAAGTAGTCAGCTCAAGATCAAGATTATCGAGAGCTAAAAAAATGCTGCGCCAAAAACTCCTTCAGTACTGGAAAAACAATAAATTACATGGAGTCTTTTAATGAACAGGAACATTGGGTAGGCAGAGTGGAAAGCCATCTTACCGATCAGATTCCTGAGTACTTAGCTTGGGAACAAATGGCGGATAAAATCAGAGAGGATATTGATGCTCATGAATCAATTAGAAAGTATAGAACAGGTGGCTTTGTTCTACTTTTCTTATTGATTGCTTCACTCTGCTTCGTGAGTGATAATAAAGAAAATACGCTCCAAGATTTAGTTCTAGAAGAACAGCATTCTATTGCTAATGTATCTACCAAAGTGAACACATCTCCTCGACTTATTCCTCCGTCGCAACCAGCAAATTCAGTAAGCTCAAAAAATAAAATCACAAGTCCAGATGACGAGGTGAAAAATCAGCTGGTAACTTCCACTTCTAAAATTACGACTACTTCTTCAAGAGAAGAGAGAGATAAGCCAAATCTAAATGCAAGAAAAAAAGAGGCTTTTGTCAAAACCATGAAATTTGAGCAACTACCTGCCCTTCCTATCAAACTTTTCTCTACGGATGAGCCAACTTCTTTAGTGTTGAATCCTTTATCTATGAATTCTAAAATGAAGAAGCAACTGTGGCAATTTTCTATTGGAGCTAATCATATTCAGTTTCATCCTAACTATAAATCTGAACAACAAAATACTACTCTACCAAGTCATTTTGAACAAAGTATGGCTAGTCAGCAAGTTTACTTTAGAGTTCATCGAAAACTATCGAACCGTTGGGAAATTTCGACAGGTATCCAAGTTCAAGCATTGAAGTATCGTGTTGATTTTGCAAAAATAGATACTATTAATTTGTATCGACCAATGACCATAGATACGATCTTTACGGATATTAATACCGGAGAACGAAGTTTTGCGTATCGCGATTCTATTCCAGGTCTTCGAACTCATACTTTACGACAGCATAATCAAATTCAGAGTATTCAATTTCCTTTGTTATTGAGCTATAATTGGCAAAATAGTAGACTAGGCTTAGCTATCAACGGAGGAATAAATACAAACTTGCGCTTTAGGTCTAAAGGAAAAATTATTTTTGATGGAACAAGTGTTCTTGACTTAGCGGATACTCAAAATACAGGAGTAAGGCTAAGTGCACTACTAGAGATACAAGCTAGCATTCGCATTAATGAAAAAGTTGCGTTATATGGACAAATTGGAATGGAACAACACCTCATTAATTGGATGAACAGTGACTATGGTTTATCACAATATCCAAGAATCCAATATTTAGGAATGGG
>JBCDFY010000449.1:0-3424 GCA_039176995.1 Bacteroidota bacterium | reverse complement strand
ATTGTAATACCAAAAGCTATTTTCCTCATTGTCATAGACCATTAGTCCTGTGGCGGGAGTTGCAATCGCAGTGCGTTCGGCAGTGGTCATTCTTGGTATTAATATTCCTTTTTCGGTACTGCTCACATCTAGCATTGCCGAAGCGTCAGGATCGGTATTATTTTCATTGATGCTGACTTGTGCTTGCGCTGTCCAAAATGAGCAAAAAATGAAGAGGAAGAAGAGTAGTATCTTGATGTAATTTTGCATGCTTGCTGTCTTTTGTTTATGTATTTAATGTTTATTGTTTTGCTAGTTTCAGGTGTGTTTTAGAACTTCCTTTAGTTTCTTCCAATCTGTCTTTGAAAAAATGCGATAGGCAACGTTTTTCGTTACAGGTGTCTTTTTCCAAAAATTTGTTGGTAGCAGATATTGTATCCTTATTTCAAACTGCTGTTGATCGTATAGTCTCAGTGTGGGTGACTGTGTATCTTGTGCTTGCAATTGCTCGACTTGGCAGTCTTCTAAGGCAACACTCCATTGGATGCTTTTCTGAGCGATTAGATAGATCTCACCATAAGCGATCATCAACGTGCCAATATTGTTGAGAAATAAGAAATTTCTGTAGTAATAGCTCCCACTTAAGCATATAGTCGCCGTGAGCAGACTGACGACCAAAGCAGTTACGGTCATCCCTAATCTGATATAAAGCACTGCATTGACGGTCAGTATAAGTATGCCTAGACCAAGTATCAATATTCGGACATTGGTATATGATCGGATTGGATCATAAAGTGGTATTTCTGTAAAGTCCTGTCGGGTGTCCACTATTTTTGTTGTCGCTTTCATGCTGCAAGTATAAGCGCACTGCATACGTACAAAAGCGTCGGATATTTGCAGAAAAGCGAAAAGAAGGTGTTTTTTTTGATAGAAAAGCGAGATTTCGCTTTTGTGAAATGGGGGAAATGGGAACATATAGGCTTACAGCGAAGCTGTACGACACGATATTTTTTTGAAACACATAGTCACATAGATAGCATAGACTATGTATTCTATGTGACTATGTGTTAACAATCACTAGGAGACTTTAGTGTTTCTAATCTACTAAGTCTACATCTCCTCTTTGGGCGTCACGCCATAATATTGCTTATACAATTTGGCGAAGTAGTAGGGATTATCAAAACCCAATTGATAGCCCAATTCTGCAATTGTTTGCACTGTGCCCGATTTGATTTTTTGTCGAGCGACGTGCATTTGTAAATCTCTCTGATACTGCTTGGGCGTTTTGCCTGTGATGTGTTTGATTTTGGTTTGTAGCGTACGGGCTGTGATGTGAAGTGCTTCTGCCAACTGATTCAACGTGAAATCGCCATTCTCTACGTTTTCTAAGATGATGCCCTCCACTTCTTTCAGCCAATTCGTATCTGCAATGCTTACCGTTTTCGGATGCTTTGTTACTTGATTAGGTAATTGTGCGATTCTTTGTTCCACATTCTGGATCAAATTATCTACTCTTGCCAACAGTTCTTCTGATTTGAAGGGCTTGGTCAAGTAGTCGTCCACACCGATTTGTAGTGCATCAATTTTTACATCTAAACTCTTTCGAGCAGTCAATAAAATAACGGGCAAGTGGCGCAGGTCATCAGAGGCTTTCAGGCGCGTCAATAGTTCAATACCATCCATTTCAGGCATCATAATATCGCTGATAATGGCAGAAAAAGAAGTAGTCATAGTCGCTTCGCTCGATGATGGATTTTCTAACAATTCCAATGCCACTTTTCCATTTTCAACGGCAACTACATTGTATTTTTCTTCCAAAATGAGCTTCAAAAATGCTCGTAAATCAGGATTATCTTCTACAACTAATATTGTTTTTTGATGTGGCTGAGTGGTATTGGCTTGCTGCTCTATGATTGGGGCAACGATTACTTCTTTTTCTTCCACTTTTTTCACCGCAAAAGTCTCTACAAAGGGTAGTTCTAAGTGGAAAGTACTGCCTATATTCATGATACTCGTCACCCAAACGCGCCCTTGCATCACTTTGGCTAATTCCTTACACAAAGACAAACCAATGCCTGTTCCTTGTGGGGAATTATCGACTTGATAAAAACGATCAAATATTTTAGGTAAATCTTTTTCGGGAATACCAATGCCCGTATCTGTGACCGATAAGTGTAGTTTTTGCTGTTCCTTTTTTACAGATAAATTGATCGTTCCATTTTTAGGCGTGAATTTTAGCGCATTGCTCAGGTAATTCATGACAATTTTCTCCAACTTATCTTCATCCAAGGAGAGCTGTATCTCTTCATCGAGTTGATAGTCCAATTGGAGTTGAATATGCTTTAGATTAGCGGTACTTTCAAAAGTAGAGAGCAAGGTTTTGAGGAAAGGATATAGAAAAACAGGTTGATTGTGGACTTCCAATTTATTGGCATCAATGCGAGAAATATCTAGCAATTCATTGATACGCCTCAGTAGCTTTTGTCCATTTTGCTGCATCAAGAGCAGTTGCGTATGCTGCTTATTGGAAAAGGTATTGGTTTTCAAAAGATTGCTCAATGGTGCTAGAATCAAAGTCATTGGTGTACGAAGTTCATGAGAAATATTGGCAAAGAATTTGGACTTCAATTCATCTAGTTTTTTGAGTTGAACTGCCTGTTCTTCAATGGTATTTTTGTCTTTTTGAATTTGAGCGGTTCTCGCTGCCACTAAGAGTTTCAATCGTTGTTCGCGTTCTTTCAATCGTTTGATGCGCCAATAATAAAATTGTACGGCACCAAAAATAAACAAAGCCGAGACTAGTGCAATGAACCACCACTGCAAATAGAGTGGACGCTTAACAATGAGCGGCAATACCAATTCTTCTTCTGAATATTGTCTATTTGCGCCTTGCCCTCTCACAATGAGTTGGTACTGCCCATAAGGTAATCTTCCCAACTCAATTACATTGGCTGAAATCGTTTGAAAGTCCTTAAATAAGCCTTTTACTTTGTACTGATACTGCGTATTTTCGCTATTAAAATAGTCTGCCATGCGTATGCTCAACCGAAAAAACCGATCATTGGGTTCTAGCACAATTCGCTGTTGCTCAAGGAGTTCAATCGTGTGATCGGTAATCTGTTGATCGTCGTTTCTATACTTCTCAAATTTGACGATATGAATTGCAGCTTGGTAAACTTCATTATCAGTGAAATCATCAGGATCGAAGCTGACAACCCCTGAAATCGTACCAAAATAAATACGTCCATCTGCTCCTTTGGCGTAAGCAATTCGATTGAACTCCGTTTGAGGCAATCCATCTTGGTCGTAAAAGGCGCGAAAGGCTTCCTTTTTTGGATCAAAAAGCGTCAAACCATTAATCGTACTCATCCACAATTGCTCCTGATCGTCGGGCAGAATAGCGTACAACACATTGGAAGATAGTCCGTCCGCAGTGGTGTAGGTT
>JBCDFY010000448.1:0-3435 GCA_039176995.1 Bacteroidota bacterium | reverse complement strand
ATGCGATTTTTGGAGTTTTGAAAAAGCTTAAAACTTCGATAAGTTGAATTCTATAGAGTTATTAGTTAGTGAAGTGAAGCAAATAAAAGACTGGCGTAGGCAAGGCATCCCGCCCGCCAGCGGTTCTCTTCGTTGAAAAGACACTTAATCTTTTCTACAAGCAACACTGCGAGCATGTTGAAAAGCCTCGCTAGCCGAGAGGATGCCCACGAAAAAGAAACCCTTACATCCCTTTTGCTGAGTTGTAGCAGAACAAAACCTGCTCGGTCAAAATGCGGAACTTATTGTTTGTCCGTTACTTAGCCATTTTTTTGTCCCAAATTTGGGATTTATTCCACGTTTTTCACAGCTCTTTTCTCCACTTTCCCAATTCTTTCTTTCACTCCCTCTTTTTACCGAAAGGCAAGTTCAATTATGATTTTGAGTAATTTCTTGCGCTATCTCACTAAGTGCGAAAGTCACCAAGGCATCTCCTTCTTTCGTCCCCAACTTGCCACCACCTGTTGCTAGGATACTAATGTATTGCTTCCCATCCAACTCATAAGTCGAAGGGGTTGCATAGCCACCGAAAGGTAAATCGTATTCCCAAACCATCTCGCCCGTTTCAATATCAAAAGCCCTGAATTTTTCATCTCGAGTGGCTGCGATAAAGAGTAATCCACCTTTCGTCACGATGCTACCACCAAAATTCTCAGTTCCAGTCGGCGGCAGACCTTTTTCGATCAACTCTGGATAAATACCCAACGGCACTTTCCATTGTATTTTCCCTGAATTCATATCCAAAGCGACCAATGCGCCTCAAGGTGGTGTAATCGCAGGATAACCCGCTTCATCTAAAAATCGATTGTAGCCTTTCACAGAATAAGAAGGTACTTTTTCTGCTGTTTTCAATTCTGGATAATCACATGGCTCAATCTGCATTAAGAAATCAGATAAAGCGCTCACTTCGGACTCATTCAGCATGGAAAAAGCAGGCATGGTACCTCGTCCTTTGGTGATGATGTTGGCTACAATTTTAGGATCATCGTATTTCTTAGGCAATTGATCCAATCCTGGCTGAATATCATTGCCTTTCAAATCTGCACCATGACAGGCTAAACAACCCTTTTGCATATAGATTTCTTTTCCAGGATGCACGACTTCACCTGCTACTCGCTTATTATTATCCACCATTTCAATATGCCACGCAATTTGATTGGTATTGATGAACAACCAGTTTTTTTCTGGATGATAAGCTGGTCCGCCCCATTCACCACCGCCATGCAAACCATAGTAAACCATCCCTTTTTCGGAAGGTGCGCTGTAGCGTTCCGTGTCGGATCGTTCGATGATTTCGATGGCTTTGGCGTTGGCACTTTCAGAAACTTTAGTGGCTTGTTCCAGTGTCACTTCCTGTCGAGAAAAGGGCTCTGGCCAACTTACAATTGGCTGTGTCGGGGAAGAGTTTTCGCCAATTAGTTCGGTTTGCTTGACGGGCTTTTCTTCTACATCTGACAATAATTCACCTGTCAAACGATTAAAAATAAAGGTGTCACCTGTTTTAGTAATTTGTATCGCTACGGGTACTTTTTGCTAAGGGAGGCGTGTTAAAAGTAAAATTATGGGTGCGCTCATACATTCCCGTCAATACACTCGCTCGACTAGCTGCACAAATAGGCGTTGTCACAAAAACATTTTTGAAGTATACTCCCTCACTTGCCATTTTATCCATATTTGGCGTATGAATAATGTCATTCCCAGTCGCCCCTAAGGCATCCCAACGCTGATCGTCTGTCAAAATGAAAATAATATTTGGCTGCGCCTTATTTTGAGCCAGACCCAAAAGTGGACATAAGAGCAGCAGGTAAAAGTATATTTTGCTTGGTATCATTATAGTCCATTTAAAAACATGAGAATCATTCTCAATAACTTTCGGAATAGAGTCAGCATCTCTCACTTCCTCCTTCTCGAAATTCAAGCTCAAATTACACCCAAAAATACAGCCCATAGTCCTGAACTATCCTGAATGAAGACAGATCAGGACAGTGTATTTATCGTCAGGGATTATTTTGAGTGATGGTTTACAGCAGCGAGAAAATCCTTTTCAGCTTCCATTAAAAGAATCAAAGAGCCTTGTTTACAAACTAATGTAAGGGAACTTGTAAAAAATAACCTCCCCACTTTAACTCGTTTCTTTGACCTCTAAAAGCACTTAAAAAATGAGCCGTAGCCCTGCTATGACTAATTTTTGAAGCACTTTTAGAAATCAAATTAACTTCGTTCTAATGGGTATCTTATTTATTACAAATTCCCTAGAAAGAAAAAATGCAATGCGAATAAATAGATTAATCTTATTGTTTTTAGGGATGAGTATGCTTTCATGCGAACATGAAAAACCAATTTTTCAATTGCTCCCCTCTGGAAGAACCAACATCACTTTTGAAAATACCATCACGACCGATGATTCACTCAATGCACTTTATTTTGAGTACATCTACAATGGTGGCGGAGTTGCGGTAAGTGATCTGAATGACGATGGACTACCTGATCTATTTTTCACAGGCAATCAAGTAAGTAGCAAGCTGTACCTTAATCGAGGCAATCTTCAATTTGAAGACATTACCGAACAAGCAGGTGTGACGACAGATCGGTAGTGTACGGGCGTAGCGGTGGCGGATGTGAATAATGATGGAAAGCAGGATATTTACGTTTCAGTAGCAGGTTATCAAGTGGATACAGCAGCAATGGAGAATTTGCTCTACATCAATCAAGGTTGCGGCAAAGATGGCGTCCCAATTTTTGTGGAAGCGGCAGCAGATTATGGTTTGAATGACTCCGGCTACAGCACGCAAGGTGCATTTTTTGATTACGATAAGGATGGCGATTTGGATTTGTATTTGCTGACAAATGCAATGGAAACTTTTGATCGCAACAAAATAAAACCCAAACGCATCAATGGAGAAGCGGCAAGTACCGACCGTCTGTATCGCAATAATGGCGATGCAACTTTTACAGATGTTTCAAGAGCGGCAGGTATTTTGATTGAAGGTTATGGCTTGGGAGTCACGGTTAGCGATTTGAATTTGGACGGTTTTCCAGATGTCTATGTTGCCAATGATTTTTTGTCGAATGATTTGGTTTGGATGAATAATGGTGATGGTACATTTACAGATCGTGCGCCACAAATGTTACAGCATCAGAGCCACAACGGAATGGGTGTAGATATTGCTGATTTCAACAATGATGCCCTGCCTGACATTGCGGTTTTAGATATGCTGCCAGAGGACAATTATCGGCAAAAAATGATGACTTCCTACGTGGACAAAGACAAGTTTTTGCTAAAAAAAAGTATGGGTTACCAAGATCAATACATGCGCAATACGCTCCAACTACATGGTGGTTTCTCCCAAAATGATCTGCCACAATACCACGAAATTGGAAATTTGTCGGGACTGT
>JBCDFY010000447.1:0-3449 GCA_039176995.1 Bacteroidota bacterium | reverse complement strand
CATATATAATCGAAAATTTGATTTTTTTGAAGATGATAACTTCATAAACGCTAAAATGAAGGAGTACTTCGAATATGAATCATGGATAAATAAAGTCAGACATGAAAAAGAATTACCTCCTAAAACTAAACAAGAAACTCAAGTTGTGCATGATATTAAACTTCGAGAATCAATTATTTACCTTAGAGATAAGATAAACGACGAAAATGAATTAAGATATATAGGTATTACTCTTGACAATCAATTGTTAAGATTTGACCGTTATCTGTCAACAAAGAAACTAAGAAAAAAGTCAAGCGTTATCCAACCAAATTTTATTTCTCCTACCAATTTTTTGAGAAGAATTAGAGCATTTCTGCCCATACAAACAGACGACTACAGAAGAGCTTTTATTAGTGCAATGACCAGTTTACCAACTACTACGGGAACTAATGAAAAATCAATTACCATTCAGAGAAGTGTATCATACTTTCACTCAATAGGAATTGAGGACGAACAAGCCATATTAAATATAGTTAAAAACGAGGTTTTATATAACCAGCTTCAGTCTTATAAAGAAGAAGAGAAGAGAAATTTATTCATTCAAGCCGAAGTGGACAAGTATCTCAAAGAATTGAAAATTCAGAATGAACAATTATCTGACGAAAAAAATAAAGAGGTTAGCGATCTCAAAAATGCTTTGGATAAAAAAAATAAGGAAAAAAATCTCTTAGAGAACTCAAACAAAAAGAAGGATATTGAAATAAAAGAAAGTCGATCTGCTATAGAAGCATTGAATAATCAAATGATAAAATTAGCTACTAAGATTGAAAAATCAGAATATGAAAAAAAGATGAACCAATATATTACAAGTAAATGGTCTAAAGATGAAAAAATATATAGATCAAATAGACGCACATTGTTTTGGTTATCCCTTTTCATGATTATACCAATTTTATCCCTTCCTGTACTAAATCACTATTCTACAAAAATTTCAGAATTACTTCCTAATATAAAGCTTTTTTGGATACAGTTTCTAGTAATATTTCTTGGTGCGATTGGTTTGATAATCAGGACATTTATGGATAAAAAAAATGTAACAAAAGGGTTCAAATTCTTTATTGCAAAACTCAGTGGCAAGAGGTTTTCTAAGTTTAGAGAAGACCATTATTGTCAATATAAAACTGAATTTGCTCAAAATAATAATGCCCTTTCTTCCAAAGCTCTTGAAAGCACCTTATAAGCCTCATTTTTACTTTCGTTGTGTTCATCCTCAAACCTCCTCCAAACAAAATTAGCTACCCAATCAATAAACTGTAAGCGTTGATTGTGATGGCTTTCCGCTGCTTGGTAATGGATGGAGGTTCTGGATTGAAGTTCACACCAGAGTTTGTGTTTGATGAGATCAGCACAACTATTTTGACTGCCAGTGGGTACACTGCGCTTATCAGGAATGATTTGAACTTGATGAAGACTTTTGATGATCGGGCAAAGAATGGACTGTACCATGTGATTGTAGAGGATATTACTATTGTCCGTGCCTTGCAAGATGGATGGTACATCTGCCTTTTTTATTGTGGCCGCAGCAAGTATCATTTCCTGATCGTCTTGAAGTAAGGATACGATCTTTCGAGCCATTACTTTGGCTTTTCGATTGGAAAAATCTGCCCCTTTATATTCACGTTCCTGCCCTCCTCGCTCTTTGTAGAATTTTTTGATGAAACGATTGATGTATTTTTCTTTTTCACTAGGCAAAATTAGGGCAGCAATGGTGAAGTACTGGCTTGAACCACCTTTGCGATAAGGCTTGTCCAGTGTCCAACCTAAATCGCCACTTTCATCAAAATAAGCATGATACTTCATCTGCGTTTATTATGTTTTTGGGTTGCGTATTTGAGTTTAGGGCAATAAAAAAGCCTTTCACCAATGGTACTGATGAAAGACCTCCTTTGGAAAATAGGAAGCAACCTACGGGCGACGTACTTAGATTACGTTTAGGATAAACTACTTAAAATAGTTCGTCCCACCTTGGTAGGGTTTTTAACTCTTCCTATACTACAAATATAACCCCTAATCGCCTATAATGTCAAGTGATGCGATGGAAGTTCCCATGTTTTCCATTCTTTTCGCTAGAAAAGTGTGAGTTGTTGATCTTTGTTTTCGTTTGGTTTTGGTGGATTTGACCAGATGCGAGACTCCTCTTTTTCAATTGGGCGTATACCCAATCCATTATTATTGATTTGCCAACCTCCATACCAATCCATGCTTAGGGTATTCATCCATGCTACTTCTCCTCGTAGTCCATTGAGAAAGAAATTTAGCGTTGCCATTTTAGCACAAGTATTTGCATTATCTGCACCATAGAAGTAATTCTTATGATTACTTTTGGCAAATGCTAGTATTAATCGTCCCGATCCACAAGCAGGATCAGCAATGCTCTTGCCTTCTATGGTATTAGGTGCTGCTTGTAGTTTTGCCATCAATTCGCAAACGACAGTCGGTGTGAAGAATTGCCCATTCTGTCCTTTGGTGATATGTTCAGTGAAGTATTCGCCCAATAGATCACCATAAGGAGATTGATGGACACTTTGGATAAAGATGCCTAAGAGTTTTGGGAAGATGTTGATTTCTTCTTTGGTGTAGGAAGCAATGGTTTCCATATAGAGCTTTTCATTGGCTTCATCTTTGACTTGTAGCTTAGATTGAATTTTGGTTTGATGATAGCCACAAATGGATGCGGTTAGAAAATCGTTGAATACTTTGCTGCGCTCATAGCGGCGAGTCAGCGGCTCTATGGTTTTTACAAAGTCTTGGTAGGTATTGGTGCTCATGGTGCTTCCTCTTATAATGGATTTGTGGGATGTAAACCACTTGTTTTTGCAAAGCAGAAACATAAAGTGGCTTACATTCCAATGGATGCACCACTATCAGGGGTGAAAGCTGTCAAGAGCTGGGCAAATAAAAATACGACCCGTATGGGTGGAGATTTTTCTTTGAACACGCAGCTTGGCTCTTGACAGATTGAGGGGAAGGATTCCCCTTTGATAAAAATGAGCAACTTCTTTGAAGTTTCCTTTTTTCTGTTTTGCGGATGAAGAAGAAAAAGGGATGCTTACTTCTCAGAAGCACCCCGATTTTGTTAGCTGGCTTTTTTGGTTAAAGTTGCCAGTTCGATTTTTCCAGCAAGTATAGAAGCTTCTTTTTTGGTGACGGTGCGTCCATCTGCTAAGGTGACTTCAAAAGGTCGGTAGGAGATTGTTCCTGTGATTTTGAGCCGTGTTCCTTTTTTGAAGGCTTTGATTTGTTCGATCAATCTAGGATTGAAGATCAAAATATCATGCCACACAGTATTTCGATTCACCCACTCCTCTTGTTCGTTTTGGTAGCTATCAGTACTAGCGATAGAGAGGCTGGCGAAGGTTTTACCGTCTTTTTCGATGATCTTAGCTTCTGATCCCATGTTGCCTGTG
>JBCDFY010000446.1:0-3466 GCA_039176995.1 Bacteroidota bacterium | reverse complement strand
TTTTTTCGTTAATTGAGGCAAAAAATGCGAGTCTATCTAGATAAATGAGGCATTTTTTAACGAAAAGTAACGGAAAAAGAGCCATTTGCAGACCGATTATTAATTTCCAAACAAGCTCTCAATTTCGTAGCATTCATGGATTCTTTCGTCAACCTACTCATCTCCAAAATGAATGCCTTGCCTCCAGAAGTGATGTGGGGCATTTTGCTTTTGGTATGTTTTTTTACGATTATTAGTGCGGCTCGATTTTTCGGAACCAGTGGTCTGTACGCTTACATCGGAGTAGTCATTGTAGCAGCAAATGTGCAAGTGCTGAAAGCCGTACAGTTTAGTATTTATCCTGAACCAGTTGCACTAGGAACGATTCTTTTTGCCTCTACTTACTTAGCCACAGATATTTTGGGCGAACAATTCGGTGAAAAAGCAGCACGGAAAGGCGTTTTCATTGGCTTTTTCGCGCATCTATTTTTTTCCATCATCATGCTCCTTACGCTAGGATTCTCTCCTTTGACGCCAGAACAAGCAGGAGAAGATATGGCTTGGGCATTGCCTTTTCACGATCACATTGCCGCATTATTCACTTTACAGTTCTCGTTATTCACAGCAGGTATGGCTGCTTATTTAACGAGCCAATTGTACGATGTTTGGTTCTATGGTTGGCTGAAAAAAAAGATGAAAGGAAAGCACTTGTGGTTGCGAAATAATGTTTCTACGATGGTCTCTGCTCTGATTGATAATACGGTATTTTCCGTTTTGGCATGGATCGTTTTAAGTGCTAATCCATTGCCATTCAAGACGGTTTTAGTAACCTATATACTCGGGACGTATTGGTTGCGCATTATCATTGCTGCTTTGGATACGCCTATGATTTATTTGGCTAAGAAATGGAAGTTTATTGGACAGGAGACGGTTGGAATTCAAAGGACAAAAACCGAGACTTAAAACTTAATGAACCCATTACCAGTTTTTAGGAGAACGGAGTAAATGAACAGAGTTGAATGTTCAATTAAAATCAACAGATCAACAGTTAAACGAATCAACAAACCTACAATGCTAGAATATCCAGGCTTCAAATTTGACATACTGAAAGAAGATAGCGAAACCAATGCACGCTTGGGCTATATCAGTACGCCACACGGTGATTTCGAGACGCCCAATTTTATTTTTTGCGCTACCAAAGCTGCTATCAAAGGGGCTGGACCAGATGATTTGAAGGAGGTGAAAACCGACATCATTCTTTCTAATACGTATCATTTATTGTTGCGTCCAGGTCCAGATTTGGTAGAAAAAATGGGTGGTTTGCACAAATTCATGGGTTGGGACGGACCAATGTTGACAGACAGTGGTGGATTTCAGATTTTTAGCTTAGGGCATGGTTCGGTGGCAGAAGAAATCAAAGGAAAAAATAGGTCAAAAGGTAGAAATACAACCCTCCGAAAAATTACAGAAGAGGGTGCAACTTTTAAGTCTTATATTGATGGAAGTATGCACACACTGACTCCCGAATCTTCCATCGAAACACAGCGAAAATTGGGTGCAGATTTTATTCTTGTTTTAGATGAATGTACGCCTTTTCATGTGGACAAAAGATACACCGAACGCTCCATGGAAATGAGCCACCGTTGGGGAGATCGGAGTTTGGAGGAATTCAAGCGAACACATACTGGAAAGCAAGCGTTGTATGGGATCGTACAAGGTGGAATTCACGAAGATTTGCGATTGCGTTCATCACAGTTTGTATCTTCTCGTGAGTTTTTTGGTCATGCGATTGGCGGTTCTTTGGGCGCGGATAAACAGCAAATGTACGATGTGGTAGATTATGCAATGGCTGGCTTGTCTAAAGATCGTCCAATTCACTTGTTGGGTATTGGTGGCATTGATGATATTTGGGAGAATGTGGCTAAGGGAATTGATACCTTCGATTGTGTTTCGCCGACTCGAATTGCGCGCCATGCTTGGGCATTGATTCGTACCGAAAAGAACTTCAAACTCAACTTACACAACAGCCGCTTTCGCAACGATCCTAAGCCACTTGACCCAGAATGCGACTGTTCTACTTGTCAAAATTACTCTAGAGCTTACATTCATTATTTGATGAAAGCCAAGGAGTTGCAAGGTATGCACTTGCTCGTTGTTCACAATATGCGCTTTATGATGCGTCTGGCAGAAACGATTCGAGAAGCCATTCGAGAAGATCGTTTTTTGGAAACAAAGCGGGCGTGGATGGGGGAACAGTGATTGTTTATTTGTTTATTCGTTGATCTGTTTATTCGATCTAACACAGTAAAACATCAGCACTTAGAATGAAAATGCTTAGTAATAACTCTATTCGACTTAATGAAATTAGGCGGCAGTGCAAATGGGTTACAGAAAACGCAGATTCTATCCATATCAACTATGATAAAATTAAAGATTATGCTGCTCAGTTGCCTTTGGAGAAGGTAGCCAATCCACCACTTGACCCTATAGCGCATTATTTGAACGAAGGAAAAGCTACGTTGGCGTTTTTTCTAACCTTGGAAACAATCAATTTTGGTTCGGGCTATTTTCAGCACTTGGAGCAAGAAGTGGAAGAATGCGGTTACTTTACCGTCGCAACTGCACTCGCTAACCATTATCGAAATCATGGAATAATCACTGCTGCTCAACTTGCTCAATTTACAGCCAAAGATTGTCTTCAACTTTTTGAGCAAAATCCACAAAACGCGAACATGGTAGAGTTGATGGGAAAGTTTGCTTTGGCACTAAATCAGTTGGGTAATTTTCTGCTCGAAAACTTTGATGGGAAGTTTGATGCACTAATTGCCGCTGCACGAAATTCCGCAGAACGGTTAGTCAACATCTTAGCTCAGATTCCTTGTTTCTATGATGTCGCACACTACAAAAATCAGGTTATTCCAATTTTCAAAAGAGCGCAAATCACAGCTGCTGATCTTTCCTTAGCCTTTAAAAATCAAGGACTTGGATATTTCAAAGACCTTGACAAACTCACCATCTTTGCTGATAACATGATTCCTCATGTCCTGCGTTGTGATGGTATTTTTGAATATGAAGAATCGCTTGGAAAACGCATTGATCGGCAAGAATTAATTGAAGCTGGCTCAATGCCAGAAACAGAGTTGCGGGCTTGTTCGATTCATGCCATTGAGTTGATTAAAGCGTCCTTGAATGCAAAAGGACATCAGTTACGCTCTATTGATCTTGACTATTTATTGTGGAATGAAGGCTTACAAAAAAAGTACTATGGAAAACATCAATTGCACTTCACAAGAACTTTTTTCTATTGAAAAATCGTAACGGTTTACTACATACCTCACATAGTTGGTTTCACCTAGAAAACATAGGATTAAAAGAGCATGATTAGGATACTTGGGCGCATCTCAAAATGTCGTTTGAAGAAAAATACATACACACATCATCAAAAACAAAGAGAAAAAATTTATTTTTTCTCTTTGTTTTTGATGAT
>JBCDFY010000445.1:0-3499 GCA_039176995.1 Bacteroidota bacterium | reverse complement strand
CACACCTATACACTTTTTGATAATTCAACTGGCTCGCCGCCTAAAGGCGGCTCGCAAAGGGTTTTTTGGGCAGAAACAGAGGATTTTTGTAACAAAAATCATCTGTTTCTGCCCTAAATCCCCCTCCCTTTCGCGCCTACGGGCGAAAGCAAAAAAGTGTACAGGGGTGAAATCTAAAATTTTTAAATTTAAAACCGAACCTTATTCCAGCTAAGTACGTACCATGAATAGGGTATACAAGGATTTAGGAATTCTAAGGATTTTTAATCACATTTGTGCCCTTTTTAAATAATAGGAACGTTGATAAAATATTTCCTCTCAAAATCAGTTTACAAACACGTTCCTTAAATGGTGATCGAAAGATTGAAATAATCTTCCGATTGATTCCCTACAGTGTACTGGTTGCAAACTCATTTGAAAGACGAATCATGATAACATTCAATTTCTGATGATCTGATATCAGGAAGTTTTAGGTTGCTCCTTATTCTAAATAAAACTTCACTTGATATCTACACAATCTTTATCAATGGAACAAACATTGGTTGTAAAACCACACTCTACACGAACAGCTTTACGCCCCCATCTTAAAACCACAGCAAGAAAGACTTCCAATAAGCCGCTCACCGTCGCAATTGTACTCAATACAGCATGGAATATCTATAACTTCCGCTTGGGTTTAGCTAAACATTTGATGGAAGCAGGACATCGTGTCATTGCGATTGCACCACCTGATGCTTATGTAGAAGACATCGAAAAAGTAGGATGCCACTTTTATTCTTTGCCTAATTTGAAAAGAAAAGGGACGAATCCTTTTTCCGATCTTCGGTTGACTTATAATCTGTATAAAATTTACAGAACGGAGCAAGTAGATGTTGTGCTGCACTATACCGTGAAACCGGTTGTGTTTGGAACACTCGCCGCTAAGTTAGCAGGCGTAAAAGCCATCAATACCTTGACTGGCTTGGGTTATGCTTTTATCTCTGATGGTTTTGTCAGCAAAATCGTTAGGAATCTATATCGCGTTTCTTTGCGCTTCTCTCATAAAGTGCTTTTCCAAAACAGAGATGATCGGCAGTTATTTTTAGAGCATAATTTGGTGTCGAAAAAACTAACGGGAATTGTTCATGGCTCAGGTATCAATACGGATCGCTTTAAGCCTTCAGTTAAAGATTTGACTAATGGCGCAACGCGTTTTTTATTCATTGGGCGATTATTGTACGATAAAGGCGTAAAAGAATTCATTGAAGCGGCTAAACAAATCCTCAATCGCTATCCCAATGCACAGTTTCATGTCATCGGCGAGTTGGACACAGGCAACCCTTCGACTATTGATCCAAATGAATTGAAAGAGTGGCGATCAGAAGGCATCATTCGCTATCATGGACGCATGGATGACGTACGCCCACACGTTGCAAAATGCGATGCACTCGTCTTGCCTTCCTATCGGGAAGGTCTGCCTAGAGTCATGCTGGAAGGAATGTCAATGGCGAAACCGTTGATTGCAACGGATGTGCCAGGTTGTAGAGAAACCGTAGAAGAGGGTAGAAATGGTTTTTTGGTCAAAGTGAAAGATTCACAGACTTTATTTAAAGCGATGGAAAAAATGATTTTGATGAGTAAAGAGGAACGTAGAGCAATGGGGAATTATGGTCGTCATATGGCTTTGGAGCGTTTCGATGAGCGTCAGATTGTGAAGCGTTATCTCACGCTCATTGAAGAGACTGTAAAAAAATAATCAACTAAGCAATAAGTATACAACTAATAAGCATTCCAAGTTTGGGGTGCTTTTTTTGTTGGATATTCATTGAAATGTCGCAAAAAAACCATTGTCAGAATAGAAGGAGGAAATATCTCTGAGATTCATTATATTCAAAAGTTTATCAAAGCAACTAACTAGCGATTTTGGTAAAGGATTTGATGCTAGTAATCTGCGAAATATTCGTCAGTCCTATATAGTCTTTTCAAATTGTGACGCAGTGCGTCACAATTTGAGTTGGACACATTACAGGCATTTGATGCGCTTAGAAAACGAGCACGCACTTGCTATGAAAGAGAAGCAACAGAATAGGAATTACAACTGAGACTAGAACAAGAAATTGAAGCGATTAAAGAGCAAGCACGCTTAAATAACGAGAAAATATAAAAGTGTCAGGCAACGTTCTGCACTTTTTCTTGTCCTTAAAAGAAAAACATACCAAATATGAAAAATCAGCAACTTTTCATCGTATTTTTTACAGGTCTATTAATCGTCTTCTTCCATACCGTAGTAGAAGCACAATGGGGAACAAGGGGGAACGGCGATGTCCAAAAAGAAGCTCGAAACCTAAGTATTTTCAGTGAAATAAGTGCTGAAGATGGTCTAGATGTACATATCCGAATGGGCAGTAAGCAAGAAGTCATCGTAGAAGCAGATGCTAATTTGATGGAACACATCAAAACAGAAGTGAAAGGCAATAGATTACGTACCTATGTGGACAAATCTATTTGGAAATCAACAGAAATGAATATCTACATTACCGTGACTTCTTTGGAAGCCATTTATAGTTCAGGTGGCTCAGATGTCTATTCCAAAGGTGTCATCAATGCGAGAGAACTGGACATCAAATCCAGTGGAGGTAGTGATCTATATCTCGAAGTGGAAGCAGATCGCGTGAGCTGTACAACTAGCGGTGGTTCAGATGCTCGTTTAAAAGGAAAAGTTGGTCAAATTCGATTGACTTGTAGTGGAGGCAGCGATTTTGATGGCAAAGAACTAGATATCGACGAAGCAAAAGTTAGCACTTCTGGTGGTTCAGATTGCTACATCCGTGTCCATGAGGAATTAGATGTACAAGCCTCTGGAGCGAGCGACGTTTATTTGTATGGCGATCCTAAAATTGTGAATAAAAGAGTGAGTGGAGCTTCGGATTTTCATCGGCGGTCGTAGTTTTTTTGAGAGAGAAAAATTGAAAATTTTTCTCTCTCAAAACTAATCTTTTTAGCATTCAAGATTCGACCTCACTTCCTCGAAACTCCAATCCACCAATAACTTCCCATCTCGAAAAACTTCTCGTAACTCGCCTCTTTGCTCCTCTTCCCAGTTCACTTGATCGCGTAGTAGGTGCTTCCCATCTTTTTTAATAATTTGAATCAAACCTTTCGCCGATTTCTTAGTGCCATCATCAGTCACAGGGTCTTTGTAAATGATTCTTCCTTCGCCTGCTACTTCACCATAAGTTGCTTTCATCGCAAAACCGAAAGTATCTCGCGTATTGTATTGATAGGTGAAAGAACCAATGCCTAAGACTACATTAGTAGAAGCAAAACCTTTGTCTTTCAGACGTTTACAAATATTTTTTGCACGTTCTAAAGTGATGCTATTTACTCATGTACAATGATTTTTTATAATATGTTATAACTGATTGGTTTTCAATGCCTATGCTATCTGTTGAAATTTCAAATATTCCCTAAATAGAAAAAGCCAATGAAACTATTTACTGAAAATCAATAATTTATACAT
>JBCDFY010000444.1:0-3505 GCA_039176995.1 Bacteroidota bacterium | reverse complement strand
TTTTGAAAACAGTGCAGAATTCAAGCGCAGGAGAAAATCCAATCGCTACAATGATTGTTTAAAGATATTTCGATAGAAGCGAAGCACTTCTCACACTCGAACACTTACATTTCCCATTATAGATAAATGAAATAGCATTGCATTCCAAACAGAAGATTTTTCAGCCTTCTTACAATACTTCATCCGCTTTGGAGTTATTGTTGAGTGCGAACCAAAATCATTCTTTTGATTGCATATAAATAAACCGTCGAGGAAGAAAATCTACATTTCTTTTCCCTCGCGTACAAGATACATTTGAAGAATTGCGTTAGTAAGTCGGAATTCGCTATTATTGCGCTTTTAATTCGATTTGCTCAAAAACTTAAAATTCAAAATTAAGCAAATGAGATTAGTAAAATTGCTAGTATTCTCTGTCGTCGCCACTTTGACCATTACTTCTTGTGGTAAAAAAGAACGTTCGGCTACCACAGGTTGGGGCTACAACGATCAAAAATGGGGTGGCTTCGAGAAAAGAACAGACTATGAGGGACAAATCACAGGTCCAAACCTAGTACCTATTGAGGGTGGTACTTTCGTAATGGGATTAACTGGAGAAGACATTACTTATGAGTGGAATAATATTCCTAGAAGGGTAACAGTTTCGTCTTTTTATATGGATGAGACAGAGGTGGCAAATGTAGATTATCGCGAATATTTATATTGGTTGCAAAGAGTATTTGGAGAATCTTATCCTGAAGTTTACCTAGATGCACTTCCTGATACCTTGGTATGGAGAGAAGAGTTGGCTTACAATGAGCCATTGATTCAAACCTACTTCCGCCACCCATCTTTTGATGATTATCCAGCGGTTGGGGTAACTTGGCAGCAAGCAAATAGATATTGCGAATGGCGTACAGATCGTGTGAATGAGATGTTGCTAATCGAACGCGGTATTTTGAATCCAAATTTAGAGCAAACTGACGAAGCTAACTTCAACTCTGAGGCTTATCTATCAGGCGTGATGCAAGATGGTGCGATCAATCGTCGTAAAGGAATGAAAGATTTTCGTTCAGGTGGAGAAAGAGATGTGAAATTCGAGGATGGTATCATGCTACCAGAATATCGCCTTCCAACAGAAGCAGAGTGGGAATACGCTGCTTTGGGTCTTCAAGGAAATATGGCATCGGAGCAAGATGAGCGTGTAACTGACCGTAGAATTTATCCTTGGGATGGAAATACAACGCGCTACCAAAAGCGTAACAAATACCAAGGACGAATGCTTGCCAATTTCAAGAGAGGATATGGTGACTACATGGGTATGGCTGGAAACTTGAACGATAATGCAGCAGGAACTGCAGAGGTGCGTTCTTTCTTGCCTAACGATTTTGGTCTATATCATATGGCAGGTAATGTAAATGAATGGGTAGCAGATGTTTATCGTCCGATGACCAGTACAACTTTGGTCGATGTAGAAAATCACGATTTGAATCCATATCGTGGTGGTCGCTTCCAATCTAGAGTATTGGATGAAGAAGGCAATCCTGAATTGGATAGCTTAGGTCGTTTAAAGTATCGCTACATTGAAGACGATGAAGTTGCAGATCGCGAGAACTATAAAACAGGTGATGTTTACAACTACATGGATGGTGATGAGCGTTCTTCTGCGTTCTATGATTATGGTCGCCATACTTTGATTAGCAACAAAGCACGCGTTTATAAAGGCGGTTCTTGGGCGGATCGTCCGTATTGGCTTTCTCCAGGTGCAAGACGCTTCAAAGATGAAGATCGTGCAGATAAGACAATTGGTTTCCGTTGTGCAATGATTCGTGTAGGTGCACCAGGTGGTAATGATGGTTCAAGTGGAAACAAATTCAAAGTAAAAACGAAGAAGAAAGGAAAGCGTCGTTTCTAGCAAATACGCTTAATTTCTCCTAATAGAAAAGTCTTTTCAAGCTGATGTTTTGGAAAGACTTTTTTATTTTGCCTCCAAATTTCTCATATGGACATACAAGAACTCTATCAAATTTATTTGAAGCATCCATTCGTTTGTACAGATAGTCGAGATGTTCCTATAGAAAGTCTCTTTTTTGCATTGAAAGGAGACCGATTTGATGGAAATAAATATGCCGAGGCTGCTCTGAAAAGCGGCGCAGCTTACGCCGTTATTGACAATCCAGAATATAAAAAAGGAGAACAATACATTTTGGTAGAGGACAGCTTAGTTTACCTGCAACAACTCGCTCACCATCATCGAAATCAATTCAAAATCCCAGTCATTGGCATCACTGGAAGTAACGGAAAAACGACGACTAAAGAATTGATGACCAGTGTATTAACTAGCTCCTACCCTACTCATGCGACCAAAGGAAATTTCAATAATCACATTGGCGTACCGCTCACTTTATTAGCAATGCCACTCGACACGGAGGTAGCAATCATTGAAATGGGAATGAACCATTTGGGTGAAATTGCAGAGCTTTGCAAAATCGCGAACCCTACGCATGGATTGATTACAAACATCGGAAAAGCGCATTTGGAAGGTGTAGGTAGTTTGGAAGGTGTGAAGAAAGCAAAATCGGAGCTGTATGATTATTTAAAAGCGCACAATGGACTCATTTTTGTCAATCGAGATGAGCGATTTTTATGGGAATTGGTGGGTAGTAATCATCGCAAGAAATTGAGTTATAGTCAGACAGAAGAATTGGCAGAACATTATATTTATCAAGTAGAACTGCTGGATTCCAAAGTTTTTGTAAATGCTCGTTTCAAAAATGATTCAGGGCAATCCATTAACATCAATAGTCAGCTTATTGGAACTTACAATTTTAATAATATGATGACCGCCATCGTGATTGGTCAATATTTCAAAGTCTCGCCCTTGAAGATAAAGGCAGCGATTGAAAACTATATTCCTTCTAACAATCGCTCGCAGGTCGTTCAGCAAGGAAGTAACACTTTTATTTTAGATGCTTACAATGCTAACCCAACTAGCATGCAGAATGCTTTGGAGTATTTCAAAACCTATCCTGCTAAAAAGAAAATTGCCATTCTTGGGGATATGCTGGAATTAGGTGAAGAAAGTTCAAGAGAGCATCAGACGATTATTAATCAAGCAGAAAAATCTGATTTACAGCAAGTTATTTTAGTCGGCGAGTGTTTTGGTCAGTGTAATTTTAACGGTCTGTATTTCAAAAGCATTAATGAATTGAAAACTTGGTACGATCAGCAAAAATTTGAGCAAACCGCTTTTTTGATAAAAGGTTCAAGAGGTATTCGGTTAGAGCAATTGTTGAAAGAGTAGACCAACCTCAATTAAACAATTAGTAAAAGTAATAATCTAATGTACGGTTAAAAAACACAATCAACTTTAATAAAATCACAATCGAAAAATCTTTCAAGCGGACTTTTTGATTGTTCAGAGGGTTCTTAAGGGTGAAAAGCAATAAAAATCATGGGATTTTTCATGCTTTTCACCCTTAAGAACCCCTAAGCAGAAAGTTTTTCTCATCAGAAAAAAACTTTCTGC
>JBCDFY010000443.1:0-3545 GCA_039176995.1 Bacteroidota bacterium | reverse complement strand
TGCGAATATCTTCTAAGAAATACTTTCTTGCGTTGGCATACTGAGCCGTCCAAAAAGAACTTACTGGACGAAACTCAAACAAATCTATTTTGGCTGCACTACAATAATTTTTTAAGTTTTCATCTTCTTGATCTGGCGCAATCAAAGCTATTTTTAAGCCTTTTTTCACTAATTCTCCGAGTAAATTCGTTTGCGTAACCATACGAGCGGCAAAACCATGAGAAACGATATAAGCAATGTCCATACGCATTATTACTTAGTAGCCAACATTAAGCAACATAATTCTGCCGCAGCACTACACCTAAGAGAGAGTTGCTTTCCTTGGCGAAAAGTCTTGTAATGCCAACGATAAATAGGCAGCGTCACCTTATCTAAGAAATTGCCGTCTGGATTTACTTTCCAATAAGGATTGTAAGGAATGCATTGCACTTCTTTGAAACCGATTTCCTCACAAATTTTTACGTAATATTCTCTGTCGTGAGTAGTACGCAGAATACTGGAAGAAGCAGATTTTTTTGTTTTCCCTAGAAGAGTTTTGACCAAGTGCTTTACAATAGATATAGGATTAAAAAAAATTCTTGCAAGCAGTGATTTAGAAAATGGAAGGGCAGGTACAATTGGCATAAAAATTAATCCATCTTTTTTCAGCAATCTATAGTTTTCCACCAAGGTGGGTGCAGGATTCTCGAAATGCTCTAACAACCCAATATTATAGATACAGTCAAAAAATTCCTCTTCTAAACCAGTTTGTTCTACATTCGCTAATAGCATTTTGGGCTTAGGCAAATTAAAATACTTAAAACTATATGTAGCTACTTTAAAGCCTTCTTCTGCTAGATCGACCATTGTCACATCATGATACCCATTTTTTGATAGATACATACTCGTTGTTCCTCTTCCAGCCCCTAACTCACGAAAGCTACTATAATTTTTCTCACCTATCAAGCTTAGTAAATCATTCGCGTAAGCATTTTGCCAAAATTGATAAATAGTTTGGGGCGTACTTTCTGTGTACATAGGATTGAGTTCTCCTTGCTTAGATTGAGCATCCCAAATATCATTCCAACCTTCATAACTACCTTGTGCTTTTACCTTATCCATTTTTCTCCCTCATTAAAAACGTCGCAAACGCCAAATCAATCGGATCATTAATATCCACAGAACGTTCCCTCGGCATCACATAACCTAGACAATGTTCACCAATAATTTTTCCTGCCTTGATGTTTTCCAGATTAGCTACATAAACCGAACAATTGCGCACATACAATTCAGGCAATTCATGCGCTGCCATTCTACCGTTTTCTTCTTCCAAGAAAGGGTTCAATTTTTTGTCCTCTAAAACTTTCAACTTCACTGGATGAATCGCGTGATCTAATTTCATAACACTGACCGAAGAATCAGCTTGCTCACTATGTAAGAGTAATTGTACAGTATTATCAATGTCTTCACCAAGTGTAAAAGGGGAACTTGGCTGCACAATCACGATGTAATCAAAAGATACTTCGAGATTTTCCAAAGCATGATGAACGTAAGTAATTGCGGGTGCTTTGTCTCCTGATATATCATCGGGGCGGCGGAGTGCAGTCACATTTTCGTACGTATCTGTAATGTTGAGAATATCTTTATCATCACTACTCACTACAATTTTAGTCAATAGTTTGGAAGATAAAGCTGCTTCAATAGCGTATCGGACTAGCTCTTTGCCAGCTAGTTTTACTTTATTTTTTCCTTTGATCCGTTTTGAACCTGCTCTTGCTGGAATGATGCCTAATATGTTGGTCTTAGTCGTCAATCAGATCAATGATTTTATCCGCTATGAAATGCTCCGTTTTCTCGAAAGACTCGTAAGTACAGCCTCCAATGTGTGGTGTAATTAACAAATTATTATGCTGCTGTGCATATGCTACTAATGGGTTTTGCCACACATCAGGTTCTCCATAGAGTACGTCTAGTGCTGCCCCCGCAATCTGATGAGTTTGCAGGCATTCCAACAAAGCTTTTTCCTCTACCACACCTCCCCTACTCGTATTAATCAGCCATTTCTTATCGTCGAATAGTTGGAAGACATTTTGGTCAAATAAGTGATGTGTACTTTTATTGTAAGGTACGTGAATAGAGATAACATCATGCTTCGCTATACAGCTTTCTAACGAATCATAGACGTTTAGATAAGTTGGATTTGATCGCGTCACAATATCATAATAGCCCACCTCACAGCCTAGCGCATGAAAATAATCGGCTACTATACTTCCCAATCTACCGTAACCAATAATACCTACGCTCTTTTTATACAGCTCAAAACCTCGAAATAAATCTCTCCGCCAGTTGCCTTTTTCAGCATCAATGGCAGCCTGTTTTGCTTTTCGCATGAGCATCATGGCTAATAAAATAGTATGCTCCGCTGTTGCTCTCACTTCCCTTAAAAACTCGGTTTCTCCTCTTAAACACACAATTTTTATCCCCAATTGTGCGCATAAATCTTCATCTATGTGGTCAATTCCAGTGACAGGTGTCGCGATGATTTCGCATCTTGTTTGTTCAGATAGTACGCTTTCATCTATTTTAAACCCCAAGCGAAACCAAAATATATCATATTGTTCTAGCAATGCTTTTAATTGACTTTGCTCACAAGCAAACATATCTACACTTGCGTGTTTTTTTAGACGCTCGACTATATCTAAACTAAAGTCTTCTGCTTCGGCTATCAGTACTTTGGCCACTTTAATAGCGCAATTTTTTATCAAAAGTCAAAGCCTCTGTACTCAGCAAATTCGCAATTTGCTTTCCTGCCGTTCCGTCTCCATAAATCGTATCTGCTTCATATTTACCATGCGTTAAGTGTGTAGCGATAGCACTTTTAATATCCGCAGTCTCATAAGAAACATCAACCACATTATGCCCACGTTCTCTCCCACTCTGTCGCGTCCCAATATTCACCACGGGGATACCGAGATAGGAGCATTCTCGAATTCCGACGCTTGAATTGCCAATCAAGCACTTGGAGTTGTAGAGCAGTTTCAAGAAGTCTTTACCTTCCATATTTTTGAAGAAATGGATAAAGTCAATATTATGATTTTCTCGAAAGGAACGAATCCCTTTTGAAGTACCATCCGAACCTGCATCTACGTTCGGCCAAAACCAAAAGGTAGGCATTTGCAATTCGTAAACGGCTTGTAAGGTTTTTTCGATATGCTGCCGGGCATCTTTGTATTCTGTCGTAACGGGATGTTGTAGGATAACGATATAGCCTTTTTCCCAATCTTTTATTTTCCCAACGCCACCGTAGCGTTGAAAAGGATCGAAATCTAGTTTAGGATGCTGACGAACTTCTTCTGCTAAATCTATGGAAGGACAACCCGTATTGAATACTTTCTCGGGATATTCGCCCATTTTGATGACGCGTTCTTTTGCCTTTTCGCTCGCTACCAAATGCAAATCGGATAGCTTCGTAATCGCATGTCGCACTTTTTCATCTATGTTGCCCGTCACTTCTCCGCCTTGGATGTGTACCAGTGGAATGTTCATATAACTTGCCGCAATTGCCG
>JBCDFY010000442.1:0-3566 GCA_039176995.1 Bacteroidota bacterium | reverse complement strand
GCAAAAATTATCACCCAATTTCCTGGAGCAAGTCCTGAACGGGTGGAGGCTTTGATTACGGATAAAATAGAAAAAGTAATCCAAGAAATTCCTGAGATCAAAACCATTTCTAGCGGAAGTAGAACGGGTGTTTCAGTCGTCACAATCACGGTACAAGACAACGTACCTGAAGAAGAATTGCAAGCGATTTGGGATTTGACGAGACGGCAAATAGATGACATCAAAGCCGATTTACCCGATGGTATTTTCGGACCTAAAGTGGAAGATAGAGACCTTGGTGTGGTCTTTGGAATCATCGTCGGATTGGAAGCGGATGGTTACGAATACAGTGAATTAAAAGCCTATGCCGATGATTTGCGAGACGATCTTATTGCGCTAGACGATGCTGCGAAAGTCATTATTGGTGGGACGGTGGACGAGCGGGTGTATGTAGAATACAATGATGCCAAATTGGCTCAAATCGGGCTGACTTCTACGCAACTTCAAAGTATCATTGCCTCAAGTAATATCATTATTCCTTCGGGGCAGGTGAATTTGGAAGAAGAGACGATTATTTTAGAATCTTCGGGCAATTTTGAGTCCGTTTCGGCTATTCAAAATATGGTCATTCCCATTGGTTATCAAGGAGAAACGATTCGTTTGGGAGATTTTGCTAAGGTTACCAAAGGCTATATTTCCCCCAAAGAATCCATTGTGAGAATCAACGGTAATCAAGCATTGGCTTTATACATTTCCTTGAAGGAAGGCGCTAATTTGATCGAGTTAGGTGAAGAAGTGGATGAACTGATTGAAGAATACAATAACTATAAATTACCGCTTGGAATAGAGGCAATTCGGGTGGCTTCGCAGGACAAAGAAGTGCAGGATAAGCTCGATGTTTTTATTGGCAATTTGATTCAGAGTATCGTCATTGTACTATTGGTGATTTTGCTCGTTTTAGGATGGCGAGCAGGCGTCATCATTGCGAGTCTCATTCCTGGTACAATCATCTTGACGTTCTTGCTGATGGGCTTATTTGATGTGGGACTGAATCAGGTGACACTGGCTTCCTTGATTATGGCATTGGGCTTACTGGTGGACAACGGCATTGTGATGGTGGAGTCTTTGTTGGAGAAGTTGCAAGAAGGACAAAGCAGGTTTCAAGCCGCCGTTAATTCTGCTAAGGAATTTATGACGCCGCTCTTGATTTCTTCCTTGACGACTTGTGCCGCCTTCCTTTCTTTTTACTTAGCCGATGGCGTATTAGGAGAGATGATGGGTAATATTTTCATTGTGATTACTTTGACATTGTTGTCTTCTTGGTTGTTTGCTTTTACGATCATTCCGCTCTTTGCGACTTCTCTACTTAAAGTCAAAGAGGAAGGGCATGAAATGACTACCATTTTTGATAAAATGAGAGGGAGCTACAATCGCTTTTTAAGTTGGGCATTGAACAAACCTGTCCTTAGCATTACTGCTATCTTGGCACTGTTTGTCCTTTCAATTGTTGGATTTACCTTTGTGCCTAGCATTTTCATGCCGCCTAGCGACAGGCATTTGGTGATTGTGGATATTAGTTTTCCAATGGGTACTAAGATGGAAACGACAGACTCGCAAGTAGCGCTGATAGAGCAATTCTTAAAAAATCACTTGCAAGTGGAAGAGGATACAGAAGAAGGTGTGGTTAATTGGTCATCCTATATTGGTAAAGGACCTGAGGCATATGATTTGGGTTATTTTGCTGGCGAAGCCAATTCATCTTACGCTCATATGCTGCTCAATACGACTTCCGACGCTGCGAATGATCTGGTCATCAATCAGCTAAGAGATTTTGTAGATAATAACATCTATGATGCAGCCATAAAAATCAGTCGTTTGGTAGGGTCAGGTGGTGCGGAAGTCCCCATTGAAATCAGAATCTCTGGCAAGGACTCGGATGAATTGTTTGCCATTGCAGAAGACATCAATGCACGTTTGTGGCAAACGCCTGGACTGAAGAACATATCTGATAATTGGGGTGCACGCAGCAAGAAATTATACGTCAATATTGATGATAATAAGCTGGCTCGGTCGGGATTGACCAATCAAGATGTGGCGTTTTCTTTAATGACTTCTTTGAGTGGATTTGAGGTAGGAGAGTTTCGAGATCGAGAAAATAGCATTCCGATCATTATGAAACAAGAAGGCAGCGAGGAGTTGGCGTATGCTGATATTCAAAATCTGAATGTATTTTCTCAAAAACAGGGAACAAATATTCCTTTATCTCAAATTGCAACCATTGAAGTGCCTTGGCAGTATTCCAAAATCCTGCGACGCAATATGAAACGCAATCTAACGATTCAGGTAGATGTGGAAGAGGGCTATTTGGCGAGTGACTTGATGAAAAATGCTGTTCGTCCAATGATGGAGGAAGTATCTAAAAACTGGGAGCAAGGCTACACCTACGAGTTTGGTGGAGATGTGGAAGGCAGCAATGATGCAATGGGAGCAGTGATGCTCAACTTGCCCTTGTCCTTTTTCATCATTATCCTTCTGCTCGTCCTCCAATTCAATTCTATCCGAAAAGCAGGTATTATTTTGATGACCATTCCACTAGCCATAGTTGGTGTGACCGTCGGATTGTTAGTAGCCAGTTCCTTTTTCAGCTTCACCGCATTTTTAGGAATTATTTCCCTAGCAGGCATTATTGTTAACGATGCAATTGTATTGGTAGATAAAATTGGAGCGGACTTAGCATTGGGAAATGGATTAGTAGAAAGTATTAAAACGGCTGCCAATCATAGGTTTAGTCCAATTTTACTCACTACACTGACTACGTCTTGTGGTATGATTCCACTTTGGACAGGTGGTGGTGAGCTTTGGTCGCCAATGGCAATTACCATTATATTTGGATTGCTGTTTGCGACTGTTATTTTGCTTATTTTCGTGCCTGTGATTTTTAAAATATTGTTTCAATAGGTCTCCTGACACCCCACAAGTCAAAAAGCGTTAATTCCAAAGCCTCGTAGAGGCGAACTATGGGTAGAGATTCCGCTAAATATCATTTATCAAGCGCCGTAGGTGCGAACTGTAATGCCCTTATAGTGCGTACCTACAGCACTTGATAACATTTTTAACGTTTTTTCTACCCATAGCTCATCCCTAGCGGGATTTTTTGAATTCGTAAAAATGTGGGAGGTTGATAGTTCAATAGATATCCGATACTTCCATTTTAAAAAATATCTAAAAAGTAGACACGTTGTTGAAATTCGTGTAGTTGCAGACAAAAATCTTTTCCATACGGACTTTACGTCAGGATGATTTTTTATCTGCTCCAAGGGGAGTTCGAGGGAGAAAGTCTTTTCACCTTTGAAAAAAAACTTTCTGCGAATTCTGGAAACGAAATACTCTATTTTTTAATTTGTGTCCACTTTTGAAAAAATATAAACTCGTGGCTGCAATCAATCGCCGTCTAAAATTCATTTTGCCCTTTGCCTTGGCAGTCTTACTACCGCTATTGAGCATTTTAGGATGAATGAGATCAAAGCCGAAGTCTCCGGTGAGATCGTAGAGATCATCGCTGAGAATGGCAATGCGGTCCAATTCGG
>JBCDFY010000441.1:0-3576 GCA_039176995.1 Bacteroidota bacterium | reverse complement strand
TTTTTAACATCTTACTCAAAAATAGGCTGAATCAATATCAGAAAATCGCACAACAAGTATGCTTGGTAAATTTCTTCGGACGGAAACACAAATTTCAACTTATTTTTTGGAGAAAAATAAGTTGAAATTTGTGTTTCCGTCCATAAAACCCCTTTAAGCATACTTGTTGCGCGATCTCAAGCGCTTTGTTAAATTTTTTTCAGGCATCACCAAAAACTTCATACACCCTCAATTGTGAAATAAAGAATCAAGCAGATGGAAAAACTACGAACAGCACTGAGCTTTGGAGGCATTTTAAATGATACAGAGATAGATTATATTTTGCCACAATACGAATATCGAGTATTCCAGATTGGGGAAGAATTTCTACAAATTGGGCGAGTCTCTAGATCAATTGGGTTTATAGACGAAGGAATTATGAGAGCCTACGCCATCGGTTTGAATGGAGAAGAGGTGACAAAATATTTCATGCGTCCGAATCAATTTTTAGTCGATTTGGAAAGCTACTACAATGATACACCTGCCGAAAATGCGATACAAGCCATCACAGCGTCTCACCTTTACATCATGCATCGTAGCACTTGGATCACCATCAGTCAGAAAATACCCAAGCTCTATATCTTGATGAAAAGTCTGACGGAAGCGGCATTGATGAGTAAAATTAAGGACAATGATTTTCTCAATTTCGGTACTGCGAAAGACAAATATCAGGCTTTTGTAGAGCGTTATCCACAGTTGGCTTTACAAGTACCGCAGCAGTATATCGCTTCTTATTTGAAAATCACACCACAGTCTTTGAGCCGCATCAGAAGGGAGTTGACGAAATAACAGTCAAATCAGAAAAATCGTACGGTCGTCTGGGTGTTACGCATCCATCACAATGAGAAACGTGGTCGATTGCCGTGGATTTCACCATGATCGATGAGGTTCTAGAGCATTTGTAAATGCTAAACGAGCTAGTTAACTTTGCATATTGCTGAAAAACAAACTAGATAAGCTTACAGCATCGGAGGTTGAAGGTACAATTTTTAGGTTACCCCCCTAATCCGAATGTCGCCAACTTACCCCAATTTTCACTTCAAATACCACCCTTCCCAAAACTCAACGACATCTGTAAGAAAAGGAATAGATTCAGGAATCAAACCAGTACCACGACTAGGATTATATTTTTCACAATAATCCTTTGCCAAACGATAGCCTTCTTCTGGACGATGCTTCCATAAAAAGCAATTTAAGCAAGCTTCTATCAAATAAAAATCCCAATTATTAATTGTCCGAACTTGTGTTCCCCAAGTGGCATTTCTGGTTTTATTCTGATATTTCTGCATAACGGAATGATGCGAATTAATAGCATTTTCAATGTCTTTCGTTGGATTTTCTAAATACAAAGACATTAAGTGGATTGCCTCTTCAACAGCTTCCTTTATTTTTGCTTTTTCTTCTATTTTTGTGAAGATGCTATCGGCAACTTTATTCGCGATGAAAAACGCAAAATGGCATAAGTCTTCTTCATCCTTGCATAAACTAGAGATCGTCCTCAACTTTGTTATACTAAAACAATCAAAACGTCCAGCATTCTCTAGTGTGGTTAAATCTTTTCGCAATTTCTTTATCTTTTGCCGAGCTTTAGCGATTGGTAATGATTTCATAGATTCAAGGTAAGTGATTTTTTATGATTTTCACCCAAAAATATCATCTAAAATGCGCACTTCCTACAAACCTGAACCACTCAAATAGTTCGAGGCACTACTACACAAATAATGTTCTGCCAATTCAGCAATGCCATTTCTAACAGGATTCAAATGCATGTGAGCGATTTTTTGTAAAATCCATTTTAGACTAAACAACACTATCGGTTGATTGTGCTCCTGCCAAAATTGATAAATCGTATTGTTTTTGTTGGACTTGGCATAGTATTTCAGCAAGCAAAGCATCCATTCGCTTCTACTTTCTTTTGTGTTCTGGATAAGGTCTTGAATGATTTGTAAAGCGAAGTTACCTATTTTCGGTTAACTTTGGATATTGCTGAAGAGCAGGCTAGACAAGCTTGTAGCATCGAAGTTCTAATTATGGAATACCTTTATGTGCTGAATATTTAAGTAAAAAGTCAAGAATATGTAGTTTGGAGCAAGTTATTCTTGGCTTTTAATAAAGTATTAGTCGTATACGAAGTTTTTAGTAATGCTCAAAATAAGCCTTGGTCAATCCCTTGAGATCGCGCAACAAGTATGCTCAATTTTCTTGCATTGGCTCAGGCTGTTTTCTGGCAAAATATTAACAAAACTGAGACTTCGTACAGCCCTAATAAAGTATCAGCGATGATGAAATATAGATAAGTTGAGAAGAAACATACGATCAAAATTAATCATTTTTATATGTTTTGTACTTGGAACTATCCATGCTCAAAGTGATAATTCTATTTACGTAATACACTACGGTTACGATACTGAACTGTACGAGTCTGAATTAGTTGAGAGAATTACCATCAAACAAACAATGGCAGAGAAAAGCTACAATCAGCTAATTAAAGAATTGATTAATTCTTCTTCTACTTATCAAGCAGACTTAGTGGAGATAGTATTTTTCGTTCCAAGTTATGAAGCTGAGTTCAATCAAATTAGATTGGTCGCCAATTTCTATCGAATAGATTTAGCTCATAGAGAGATAATTTTATCCAATATTGAATCAATTAACAAAGAATGGGAGACGAGTAAAAGCTTTTTCAACAAATTATTAGTAACGGACGAAAAATAAGTTCCTCATTTTGACCGAGCAGATTTTGTTCTGATACAAGGCGAAAAACGTAGGAATCCTTCTGGCTGGCGAGGCTTTTTAACGCAGTAGCAGGGCAAAAGATGCCGTCACAAATCGGGAAGTTATTATTTGACCGTTACTTAGGTTCTTATCCGATTAAAAAAGAGGATAAAACTCCAAAAAAACTGCTCATTGATAGGGTTAGAAGTGTTTCGTCGGATTCGATTCCAAGAGCATGGATAGATGTTGGTGGAGGTGGTGGAATAGAGTATTTTGCTCTAATGTACAATATGAATTTATCAGTTGATTTTCATATTATGAATTTAAAAAATGCGAAACTGAGCCTGTCAAATAGAACTGGTTTGTATGGTGGTATTGCTCCTGTAGGAATATTTTACACTTATCCAGCAATCAAATACCAACAAAACATCTCAAACGTTTGGCTCGCTTTGAGTTTTGGACGCGAATATGGAAATATTTCATCGGGTGAGTCCAATATTAGGAATTATCAGCTTGACTTTAGATTTGATGTAGGACTCAAAATTTATGATACTTCTAGGTTTTCGACAGAATTATATGTGCCTGTGCGTATTGGGAATGCTTTTCCATGGTATTTTACTGGGATAAATATGACTTGCTATTACAGATTTTCTCAGGATAATACTTTGAATACTTACAAAAGGGCACTTTTTCAGAAATAGTCGACATGTTTATTCACTCGCTTGACATTCCTTCTTGAAAACAAAATAAAAAATGAAATTTTTCATTTTGTTTTCAAGAGTCCCTTCGGACAGAAATAGTGTTGTTTTTGATGATTTTTGG
>JBCDFY010000440.1:0-3583 GCA_039176995.1 Bacteroidota bacterium | reverse complement strand
CGCACAACCCGCCAAAATGTACGGCGTCTCCTCCATCCCCAAAACTTTCTTGATTGATAAGGAAGGTAAAATCGTAAAAACTGGTGTCAATCCATTGGCTGGCATTGGGCAGTTGGAAGCAGATATTAAGGCGTTGTTGTAGAAGAGATAATAACTATTACATAATTTAATCGTAATTTTGAATTGAGCAGTCAAGTTTTGGCTGCTTTTTTATTTTCGATTCAAGTAATACGGTGAATGGATAAAATTAGTCAGCATTCGAGCAAGAGAAAAAAAGTACTAATTATTACTTATTACTGGCCACCCTGTGGAGGAATTGGTGTGTTGCGATGCTTGAAGTTTGCGAAATATTTGAGAGATTTTGGCTGGGAACCGATAATTTTTACTGCAAAAGACGCTCATTATCCATCTATCGACCATACTAATGAAAAAGACATTCCAAAAGACATCACCGTGCTTAGGCAGAAAATATGGGAACCTTATCACATCTATAAGTTGATAACGGGACAGAAAAAAGATGCTAATGTCAATAATGTATTTTACGTCAAAGACAAAAACTTAGGCTTTGCACACAAGCTATCCGTTTGGATTCGTAGTAATTTTTTTATCCCAGACGCCCGTTGTTTTTGGATAAAATCTTCTGTGAAATATTTGACGAAGTATCTAGCAAAAAATCCAGTAGATGTCATATTTTCCGATGGTCCACCACACAGTAACACCCGAATTGCTACTTTATTGCAACAAAAGACAGGAATTCCGTGGCTAGCTGATTTTCAAGATCCTTGGACTCAAATTGACTATTATCAGTTACTTTATCTTAGCAAATGGGGAGATAATCGGCACAAAAAAATGGAACAAGCAGCCTTTTATGCTGCTAGTAAAATTACGATTGCTAGTCCTAGTTGGGCTAGTGATTTAGAAGCAATTGGAGCAGAAAATGTTGCTTGGCTGCCGTGGGGATATGATCCAGCAGATTACGAAAATGTAGTTCAGGATATTGATGGTAAGTTTACGTTCACGCATCTAGGTATCATGGGATACGATCGCAATCCTGAGATTTTCTTTCGCGTACTCCGTGAATTAATGCAAGAGCTACCAAATTTTGCTGAAAATCTGTGTATTAAACTAGTCGGGCAGGTAGACTTTTCTGTGAAGTCGGCTATTGATAAGTATAGTCTTACAGAAAATGTAGATTTAGTTGGTTCTGTATCTCGCGAGAAAGCTTTAGAACTTACGCTGAGCAGCCCAATACTACTACTTTTGCTGAATCAACAGTCGAATGCGAAAGGACGTATTCCTGGTAAGTTGTTTGAATATTTGGCTTCCAAACGACCAATTCTTTGCTTAGGTATGGAAAATAGCGACGTGGCAAAGATTATAGCAGAAACCGACAGTGGATATGTTTGTGAATATGATGGAAGCGAAAAAATAAAGGCAACAGTTAAAAAACTGTACACGCAATACTTAGAGAAAAAGTTACAAGCTCCCATCAATTCTTCAATTGAACAATATTCAGTCAAAAAATTGACAGGAGACTTGGCGAAGTATTTGAATCAAATTGCTGGTTAATTGCAATTATAAAAACAGCCAATACGTCGTCCAGTCGCTAATTATCATTACCGCAATCAACAGGTGTGAAAACTGCTTCCCCTTCGTTGCTAACTGACATTTCCCAGCAGTTTCCATCTGGAGATTTGAAGATGCTTTTTTCTATAGTTTTGGTTTTGCCACTAGTTTCGGCATACAGCGCATAAGGAACAGAAAGTAGCTGTGTTATTCCTAGAAGAACGAAATCGTCACCTCCTCCAGTGTCAATACTCAATTGCAAGAAATAACAACCTGTACTCCAATCTATGTCAGCAAAATCACCCAGCGTTGCTTGTCCTAAGCCAATTGCTGTACTGAAAAAGCCAAAATTATCAGTTTCTAAATCGTGTGTTTCTGTGTAGACGATTTCTCCATCTACTTTATCTTTTACAATGCTAGCTTCCAAAGTTATAGCACGATTTCTGATCACTCGCCCGTTATTACTTGTTGCTACGCCTTGATAAGTAAACGCAAGTGGCGCGCCTTTATCCGCATTTGGCTTGCTTTCCGTCATAAAATCCAATCCTCTTACTCGCTGTCCATTGTACTGACTGCCGTCGTGCGTTTGTCCTATAAAATTGATCGTTGAGGTAGTCGGATCCCATTCGTACAAGCCAAATCCTTGGGTAGGAAAATATAGCTTATCACCATTGTAGGCTAAATCTCCCATGCTGTAATACTGGTCTTCGAACAAGAAAGAGGCAAAAGAAGTACTGGCAGGCGTATCTGAAAAATCTAGTGAGTAGAAGTTAGAGACGATAGGCTGGATTCCATCGTGTATATAGAGTTCATCTCCTACGAATACCATTTGATCTATATCATCTGCACTACTATTTTGGAATGAAACAGTAGTAACAAATTCTGCAACGGCAGTAGATACATCAATGCGAATGATACTTTCTGAGAAAAAGTCGTTATTGGCAGTTCCTCCGTTCAAACTGACGGATGCGTAAAGTTCTTCGTCTTTTTGATTGAAGGCTAGTGATTCGCATAGAAATATGGTTTCGCCAGGGAGATTGAGTATCCCAATCGTTGAAGAGACACCATCCGTTCCAAAACTCACCAGCCGAAAATCATCCTCATCTTGAACGATTCCATAAAACTGATGGTCCTTAGTCGAATATGCAAGGTCTCTTACTAAGCCACTTTCTGAGATAGTAGCAACTATTTCTGTAGCTGCGGTTGTTTCATCAATGAAAATAAGATTTACGTCTGCAACACCGAATAGCTTTCCATTTTGTGCATTTAGGGCAGCAGATAAAAATAATATCAAGCTTAAAATAGTGAGTTTGTTAGTCATTCTTGATTAAGTTTATTTTAGAGAAACTGATCACATGGTTCTCTCGAATTAGTGTTAAATAGTACATTCCATTTTCTAGTCCCAGTGCGGATAAATTAATTGGTTGAATTCCAAATGGCAACAAATCTGTATCTCTCCATACTATTCTCCCACGACTATCGGCAATGATGAGATCAACATCTTCTATTGCTTCGTTCGAGAAATCAATATTGACTAATCCATTCGATGGATTGGGAAAAGTATGGATTACGTTTTCCAGTTGTTGGTTCTCTTCCAATGCTTCTGATGAGAAAGTATCCTCTTTTTCTTGTATTTCCGAGTCCACTGTATTTGGAAGTACATAAGGGAAAGTACCTAAACGCCAAGTCACGGTGACCCTGTCAGCAGCAAAAGTAGCAGCCGATGTACATACTGCATCGGGTTTAGCGATTTGGGCATTCAAATAGCAGCAAGTCAGTAGAAAAAAACCAATTGATAAGCCAATTATTTTCATAGGTAAACGCTTTAGTTTGAATTGAAGAACAGCGTATTAGTCTAAATGAGATTTCAATTTAAACACTTCCTTAAGCTTCAAACGATGCCCCAAAACGAGACGATTGTTTCTGAGCCAAGTGTTTATTTGAGTGAAATAATCAAAAAAATTAAGTATTGTTACTGGATATATCCTTTTGATTTTTTCCCCATTGTATTCGCTGT
>JBCDFY010000439.1:0-3610 GCA_039176995.1 Bacteroidota bacterium | reverse complement strand
TGAATATCTATGCCTTCCACGTCGAGTTTAGAACGTTTGGGAGTTTGGATATGGAAGATGCGTTCCCAGCGAATGATCTGTTGTACGCTATGATTGATAAAGTCCATCACAGTTTCTTTATCCGCTGTTGCTTCCTCGGCAAGTGCATCCCATTTTCCTCCTACCAATAATTGATCTTCTTTGTAAATTGAGATGGAAGAATCGTCAAATTTGAGTTGATACTTAGCTTGGTCTAGAACTCGAATCTGCCTGTTCAAAGCAGATTTTTCCCATTTTTGAACCAATTCATCCGCAACAGCTTGCATATCAGTTTCCACCCGAAGCGATAGCTCCAATTGATCGCCATAGATTCCAACTACTACCTCCTCGCTTGCTTGAGCAGAGTTGAAGAAAGTAGGTTTTAGGGTACATTCTTCAATGCCTATAGTATCCAATTTGGCAGTTCCTATGGCTGTGGTCAAGTCGTTTGCTGCGTAGAGTTGTATTTCCGTTTTACGCCAACTGGATTCATAAATGCCGTGGATTGCTCCAACGGATGTAAACCATTTTTCCTCTTTCTTAATTAAAGGGGGAAGCAATTGAGCGGCTTTCACTTCTTGACTCAAAAAAGATTGATAGGGATTGACTTTTCCTTCATATTCTAAAAATGGGTGCTGAGCTTCACCGCTTCCTTCCTCAATCCTATACTTGAGGCGACTGTGTAATTCTGCATAGGAAGGCAATTCCTGTTTTGATTGTGATAGAACAGTTACTAAGGCTTGCGTAAATAAACCTCCTTTGTTATCTTCTAAGGCAGATTCTTTTGGGCTACAGGCACTAAAGGTAATGAAGTTGACTGCTGGAAATTTTAATCCTGTCGTTTCATGGAGTTGTTGGTATTGACCTTCCAAATAGTCCTTCAAACCTCGTTCCTGATTATCAGCAGGCAAGGTAATACGACTTCGTTTTTCGGTGTCTCTGAAAAGTGAGCCACTGAAACAACAATCCATCAAACCGATAAAGTTGATGTTCTTGGGAGTCTGGTCTTCCGCGAATTGCAACTCATGAATCAACCAGCGCAATTCTTTATCTGCTATATTGAAAACGCCTTCTTGCCCGTAGTTTTGAACTACTAAAAGCTCATTTCTATTGCCAGCTTCTTCCAAGCCAGCTTCCACAAATTCTTTGCTTCCATCTTCCCAAGAACCATGCCCACTGTAATGAAAAACTGCAGTATCGCCTGCTTGGAGCTTAGCAAAATGGGAGCGAAAGGAATCAATAATGTTGGCTCTGGTCGCTTGTTCATTTTTCAGTATTAAATAGTTTTCTGCTGGAATAGCATACTGCTCTTTCAACATTTTTTCCAAATCCTCCACATCCTTCACACAACCTTTTAGATTAGAAACCTTCTCGGATTCATATTCATTGATGGCAACTGCTAAGACGAATATTTGTTCGTTGCTTTCTTTTGCGGATGTTGTTTCATTTTGCATAATGGACGTACTTATAGTGTGATGTTGTTTCCTAATGGAATGCTAAATTAAGGTTTCTAGCCATTCTAATTTTATAAATGGGTGAAAATGAGGGTTGAGATGGTAAAAAGCCTTTTCTTGCTTGTCAATACTTTCATTCTTGAATGCCAGTTTGTCTTCTAAAACAAACAATCACTAGAATATTTAGAAGAGTATATTTAAATTTGAGACACAAGTTAAAAGTCACAATGGCAACTCACAAATGTTAAGTTCACTTTCACCCTCTGAAACCTAGTTTTCACCATATCTAAGTATTTTGACCTTTAAAGTCTCTTATTTTTGTGGACATTACATCACATTTATTAAAACAACCAACAAATGGAAATTCAGAAAACAGCAGCAGAATTCGAAGCAGATATAAGACCTTATTATCCAAATATTCCAAATGCAAGTACAAGGGCGGCGACCGATGATTTGATTGAGTATGCAGATAAAAAGGAGAAGGAGGGAATTAGGACTGGGACATTGAAGCCAAGACCCGATGAAAATGAGCTTGATCTCATCAAAGATAAGTTTACTCCAGCAGTCATTGCTGAATTGGAGAATGTTTCTGTTGATCTAAAAAGCTTAATAGAAGATTTGTTAGCTTATGCTATTGTATTATCTAATGTCGTGAACTAGAGTAAATTTTATTAGAGTAGCATCCATAATCTGAGAGGCGAGAGATCACTTAGAAACTGTTTTAAAAGTCAAATAATAAAAATAGTCTATTGAATTGATTATCAATTTATTTGAATAAATAGGAGTATGAAATTTTTTACACATAAAATTTTATACTTTAAATCTACTATTTCTCTTATCCACAAGAGGCTATTAAATTTGACACAAATCATTTTAAAACAACTTCTTAATATTTCTCGCTTCCAAAGCTTTCTTTTAAAGAAAAGCTTTCAATCGTCAAAAGCTGCTTTTAGACTTTTGAGGGAAAGAAATAGATCAATGAATAGAAGACATATTCTATCTTTTTATATCAGAAAAGAAAAGTGGTTGCGTGCGTTTACAATAGTTGCGCTATGCTTTTTTGTATATTTTATAAATGCTCAAAATGAGTCTTTCAAGTCTTTGCCTGATAGCATAAAGCTAAAATTACAAGCACTCAACACTGAAGCACAAAAAGTAGCCTATTTACTCCAAATTATAGAGCAGATACCTGTAGAGCAAAGTAACTTCATTATTGTTCTGGTAGAAGAATGTTTAAAAGTTGCAGAACGAAATGATCTTAAGGTCGAAGCGGCAAAAGCGGCTTTCTGGAGAATTGCTAGTACTTACGAAGCTCAAAATTATTCTGTTGACAATAGCCTGAATATAGGTGAATTGAACAAAATACTATATATTTTTGAGCAAGCTAAATTGCCGCTTTGGGAAGCTCGAACAAAAATGGTATTATCCAATACTTACTATTATCTCGACGAGTATTCTATAGCGTTGACCACCAGCGAAGAATTGATAAGACTACTTAGGAATCTTAATAGCAGTAATTATCCGCTATTATTTGGAGACGCCTATAAAAATAGAGGCAATCTTTTCTGGGGGCGAAGTTTTGATACGACTATACTAAATTATGAAAAGGCTTACCATTACTACCAACATGACTCTACACGATTAAGAGGTAAGCGTATTTTATTGAATATCAACTTAGCAATTGCTAACTTAGCAAAAAACAACTACGAACAATCGGATGCTTACTGCGACCAAGCACTTGTACTTTGTAAACCTAATGACAGTATTTCTTTGGCTATGGTACACCTTGATTGTGCACATATCATATCGGAACAGGGTCTTCGAAGGAAGGACATCAAGCTATTCAAAACGAGTAATGAAAAACTAAAGTTGGCAATTGACTATGGTACTTCTGAATTGTCTAGGTCTTATTATCAACTGGGAGCCAATACTCAAAATATCGCTATCTACTCCAAAGATTTAGACAATATTACTTATCAAAACTTATTCAAGGACGCAGCCAACTACTATCTGAAGGCTATCATCAGTGGAACGGAAGAAGGGCATATGGATGTGTATGAAGATGTATTCGATGCGGCTGTTCATTTGATGGGAGTGGAAATCGAAGAAGATGGAGTAGTAAGTGGAGGAAAAGTTAT
>JBCDFY010000438.1:0-3615 GCA_039176995.1 Bacteroidota bacterium | reverse complement strand
CTTGGAGCAATCAAAAAATCCACCTTAAAATATTTTTTGATTGCGACTTTATAACCGTCAACTTCATTTTGCTCAATTACTATTTTCCGTTGCCAGATTACAAATCTACAGTATGCAAAAGTCAATTATACTCTTTCTTTTATTTCTTTTCGCTTCCCAAATCACTTTCGCTCAAACTGAAGAAGACCTAGAGGCATGGCGTCGCAATGTGGTCATTATGAACTTGGCGCAAATCAACTCTGAAAAAGATGATTACGCACCTGCTTTCTACGATCAAGGCATTGTTTATCCTTCCAGTCGTCGCAAAAATGGACCAATTGATAAATCTACGGGCGATACTTATCACGATTTATACTATACTCCTTTAGAGTCAGGAGGCATGAGAACACGTCCTCAAAACTTCTCGCTCAACTTGAATTCCACGACGCACGAAGGTCCGCTTTCTTTCAATGCTAAAGAGAATAAAGTTTACTTTTCCAGAAGCAACAAAATGCGCAGAACGGAGACTTTGAGCTATGTAAAAATTTATGAAGCGGAAAAAGGAAAGGTAGATTGGGAAAACATCAAACCGATGCCTTTCAATCGTGGGGAATTTTCTTGTATGCACCCTTCGATTTCGCCAACTGGCGATCGCTTATTTTTTGCTTCGGATATGCCTGGAGGATTTGGTGGCATGGATTTGTACGTGGTCGAATGGTTAGGTACGACTTGGTCAAGACCGATGAATTTAGGTCCAAAAATTAATACGGCAGGACAAGAAGCCTTTCCTTTTATTCATGACAGCGGTGTTTTATTTTTTGCTTCCAATGGTCATCCTAGCTTAGGTGGATTTGATATTTTCTTGATGAATTTAGGAGATCCAAGTGAAGAGATCATCAACCTCGGTTTGCCTTTTAATTCTTCCGAAGACGATACTGGTTTCATCCTGAATGAAGACGGAAAAAACGGCTATTTTTCTTCTAATCGATCAGGTGGCATTGGGAAAGATGATATTTATAGTTTTAGGGCACTAGAAGGAATCAAAACGATGGCTTCAAGTTTTGTTTTAAATTCGACTGTTGAGGTTTATAATACTGACAATCAAGCAGGTTTACCTTTATCGAAGGTGCGCGTATTTGAAAAGGACGGCGATGTATTAGAAGAAAATATTTACGATCATCAGTATATTTTGAATGAGCAGACAGGCGAACGTTATTTGCAAAAAGTGCTAAAAGATGAAAGCCAAATCAAAAAATCAGAACGTTTGACGAATCGACGTGGAGAAATCATTCATGCTTTTAAATCGGAGCAAGATTATTTGATTTTAGTGACCAAAGCAGGTTTTGAGACTGTAGAATTTGAGTATTCTACTAGAGGTAAAATAGAATCGGAGCGTATCGAAATTCCAATCACGCCTGTCACTTGTTTTGACTTGAGTGGCAAAGTTGTTACCGAAAGCTATGAACCTATTCCTTACGCGGAAGTGAGAGTGAAAAATTCCTGCACAGGTAAGGAACAAGTCTTGACGACCAATCGGCAGGGTGAGTATGTATATTGCTTGGAAATTGGCTGTGATTTTGATTTCAGTGCCGACAGAGCGGGTTTCAGTCATTATGAAACGCTAGTCTCCACTAAAAGCATTCGAGGCATTCGCTCCAAAACGCTAGATGTCATTTTAAACCAAGAGGCGACTAGCATTTTAAATACACCAATTCGCACAGGAACGACCATCGTCATTGACAATATATATTACGACTTTAATGCCTATTCTATTCAAGCAGGAGCAGCGAAGGGTTTAGATGAATTGGCCAGTGTCATGCAACGCTATCCTTCTATGGAAATTGAGTTGATCTCTTACACAGACGCACGCGGCGAAGATTATTACAATTTGGAATTGTCTCAAAAACGCGCCCAAGCAGCACGAGAATATTTAATCCAAAAAGGCATCATTGCGAAACGCATCAAGAGTTTTGGATTTGGAGAAGCGCGCATTCGCAATCATTGCGTGGATGGTGTGGATTGCACCGATGAAGAGCACGCTTACAATCGTCGGACAGAAGTGAAGGTAATTCGGATTAATGAGGAAGTTGAGTTTAGGGATAACTAGAAATAGGTGTGTTACAGCTATCTTTATTGCAGAAGTGTGCGCAGCACAGTTCATAACAAACTACACTTTTATATGCGATAGGAGATAGCAAAAACTCTGATCGCTGCTCCTTTCACCTCATGGCGGCATCGAACCGCCATGAGGTGATCAAGGTTTAACAAGGGGAAAAATCGGCAAAAGCCGATTTTTCCCCTTGTTAAACCTTGATGTATTTGAATGGACTCGATGTCCATTCAAATACAAAACAAGTTGCTCTCAGTAAGTATTACTTGGTCTCTGTACTATATGTCATGCACATAAATATCTTACCTTTAGAACTCCATACATCTTCTAATTCCGATCCACAAAAATCACTTGATCGTCCTCCAAAATCGGTAACCTTCGATAGCGCAAAAACAACTGCACCGTAGCCAACACATCCTTCTCACAATAAGTCGCAATTCGATCCACATCACCCGTTTCCCAGAAAACGCGTCCAACTTGACTGCCATCAATATCATCTTTGGGAGTTGGAAAATTTAATACTGCAGCAAGCAAATTGAGAGAGGTATAGTGTTTATAATCACCAAACTTCCACAATTCAAGTGTATCTAATAAATATTTAGTCTCCCAAGGTTTTTTGCCAGAAAGATTCAAGAGATTCGGAAAAGGCAAGGCATTTACCACCATTCTGCGGCAGATGTAAGGAATATCGAATTCGCGAATGTTGTGTCCACACATATAGTGTACATTAGGATTATTATAGAATTGTTCTAGCAGTTGAGCAAATTCACGCAGCAATACTTTTTCGTCTTTGCTCGCGAAAGATTTCAAGCGAACACCTAATTTTCCATCCCCATCTCGATAGACGATTCCTACCGAAATACAAACAATCTTTCCAAATTCAGCAAAGATGCCCGCTTTCTCTGGATAGAGTTCCATCGCTTGTTCCTCTTCTATCGGTTCATCGTATTGCCGAAGAATTTGGCGGCATTTGAGTTTCCACAACTTCTGAAAACGCTTACTCAAGTCCTCATAACTGGCTTGTTCGCTCACGGTTTCGATGTCTAAGAAAAGTACTTTGGAAATGTCTGTTCGGTCGAGCATTCTTATTCTTGATTTGTTAAACCGTTTAATTGTTGATTCGATGAGTAACAGCCATAATATATCGAAAAATTGGTGCAATTTACTAACTAAAACGGACAACCACCCTTTAGAACCGCCCTTTCACTCATTCGACTTTGCTTTCTAAAGCATTGAAGGTCAGAATGTCCTAACTTTGTATTGTCAAATGAAGTCGCGGAGACTTGATCAATTCCATGAACTTCAAAAGAAAAAACATTTAATCATACAAATAATAAAGAATATTATGACTTCTGATTCATCTAAACAACGTTTGATCGCCATTTCAGCGGTAGTTATCGTTTTGTTGCTTGGAGCGAATGTATTCCTTTTCATGAATAAGACCAAGCAGGATGCAGAAAATAAAGAGCTGACTTCTCAACTACAAGAGTCAGATCAATTGAAGGTAGAATTGGAGAAGCAATACT
>JBCDFY010000437.1:0-3663 GCA_039176995.1 Bacteroidota bacterium | reverse complement strand
GCTGAGGAGGAGGTCGACACCTCCTCAGCGAATCAAGGTTTTTTAAGGACAAAGAAGCGATTCTCGCTTCTTTGTCCTTAAAAAACCTTGATCAAATTTGGCAGGCTCGATGCCGCCAAATTTGAAAGTACACCTAATAGCATGTATTTATAAATGTCATGGTAGCAAAATGCACTTTTTTATCCCGAACGGAGTATATATTACTGGACAAGACACAAATTGAAACACTAAGTACACTTTAGACTACTAGACATTAGGACAAAACAAATCACTAAGACACTAGGGAAGCTAAGTTATTAAAAATCAAGTCATAACAGCTATGTGTTTTTATGTGATTATGTGTCAAAAATTAAAAACATCCCGTGGTGTAGTCCAATATACACCTAACTTATCAACTACTTGATTCATAAACTGATATGCACGATCTTTTGGAAATGAGTGGTTTGGGAAGTTATTACAATGTTCGTATTTTCGCTAAATAATAGCAAAAAGGCAATTTTTAAAACACGAGTTTATGAGAGCTACAGCATTTAAAAATCGCTTTTGCCAGACCTACCAATTGGCCTGCATTTTACTTTTTTCCGTTACAGGTGTGCTTTCTCCGCTAAGCGGTCAGCATAGCATTAATCCAGATAGCATCAAGCAGCAGCTTCATTTGAGCGAAGGTGCAGAAAAGATTGAGTTATTGCGCGCCCTATCTAATTTTTACATCGCAGATTATCAAATTGATAGTGAAAATTATAGTGATAAAGACTTTGTCAAATATGCTACCCAACTATATGGGCTTGATACTGAGGCATCACTCAAGGAAAAGATGAGCTTGTTGTATGACATCAACTATTCTCAGTTGATACTGGAAGATTACACGGGCATATTACAGACTAGAGATAAACTGCATCAACTCTTAGAGGAAGTACCCGAATTTGATGATTATTGGCGACTATTTTCTTTTGAAATACACGCAGCACATGCCTATACGGCACTAGATAGTTTTAGCCAATACTATACTTCTCTACAAAAGTCAATGGTGTATGCAGAAAAATCAGGTGATTTGGGTCATCTTGCCATGATTAATAATCTGCTTGGCGAATTATATACGGATGTACTACAAGATTACGAAAGTGGTCTATCTGCCTACCAAAAGGAACTCGAAGCAACTACCACCATTTATGAATCCAACAAAGAAGATGTCCAAGAACGCAATTTTCTATCTATTGCACTCCTCAATGTCGGCATCAGTCATATGCACCTGAATAGGCTTGATTCGGCAGAGTATTACTTGAATCGAGCTTACGAAGTGATTGAACAAGATAATTTGCCAGAGTCTAAAGCCTATAAAGTAGTTGCTTTGAGTAAGTTATCCGAAAAAAAAGGAATGCATGAGCGTGCCTTCCAATTAGGTGTGCAGGCGCTAGAGTTAGCCAAGCAGGGCGACGGCAAACAAATTTTGATAGAGTCACTTATCAATTTGGCGAGTATTGAGCTGAAGAGTGGAGACTTTGAACGTGCCAATGCCTATTTAGATCAAGCTACAACTTACATTACAACATATGACCACAAAAAGCTCTCCAATGAAAAATTGGAATTATATGAGCTATATTATCAGCTGTACAGAGAACAAGATACGGATAAGGCATTAGCCTACCACGAGCAGTTTGTAGCCTTAGAAGATAGCTTACAAGATCGGCAAAATATGGCTACCATATTAAAGTCAGATATTAAATTTGAGGCGAGACAGGAGCAGCTATTATATGAACTCAAACAGAATAAGAAATTGGCTCAACAGCGGTTGATCATGTCTCTTCTAGCTATACTGCTATTGTCTGCCACTATTATTGGAAGCATCGCCTATCGCAATTCAAGAAGAGAGAAAAAGAATGCCTCATTGATGCAAGAACTAAATACTGCTTTGTCCACAAAACAAGATAAGTTAGAGACACTCAACCATAAATTGAACAGATTTGCTCATTCGATTTCGCATGATGTAAGATCTAGGCTCAATAAAATAGAGTCTTATGGAGAAGTTCTAAAAGATGGTTCAATTCATCTAGATCAGCAGGAAAAAAAATACTTTGTCGTTAAAATTATGAAGGCGACCAGTAGCTTAAAAGAATACTGTGATGACTTACTCCAGTGGTCTAGACAAGAGGAAGTGGCTGATGAAAAAATTGATTTAAACAGCCTAGTCAATAAAGTAGTTGAAGGCTACAGTAATACGGTAGAACAACACCGCTTCACGGTGAAAATAGATCAGTTGCCCAATGTGCTCATGGCAGAAGGTGCTTTGTTACAAATATTTCAAAACCTGATTGATAATGCTATAAAGTTTAGCAAAAATGAGGCAAAGCCTTTCATTCATATCTACGCCAATGAACAGGAAGACTTTTGGGAAGTGGGCGTCAGAGACAATGGAATTGGCTTAGATGAAACTAGCAAGCAGCTAGTCGCCAATCCGACGTACAAGAATGCTAATAAGGGGCTTTTTATCATCAAAGACATATTGCAAGACTATGATGAGCATTTATACTGTGAGTCTTCTGATGAAGGGACTTGTTTTTGGTTTACCAGCAAAAAAGTAGAAGTAGAACTGAGCGCTTTGACCGCTCTCGGATAGGATGCAGATCGTCGGGCATGTATTGCCTACTTCAAAATATTCAAATCTGTGAAAAAATCCCTCCGATAAACTTCTCCGATCGGAATTTGCTGACCAGATGATGTAAGCAAAGTATTTTCTTTGTATTCAATAGTCTCTACAAAGTTTCTATTGACCAAATAAGCTTTATGACATCTTAGAAAGTTTGGATAGAGATTTGTTGTTAGTTTCTTGAGAGAGATGTCTAAAGGATAGGCTCTGTTCTCAATTTTTCCGAATGTACTTTTATCCTTCGAGAAAAAGTATTCTATTCTATTAATTGAAAAAACCCTGTATTGGTTTCCGACTTTAAAAAAGATTTGCGAAGCACTGTTTTTGTCCTCTTGCTCACCTTCCTCTATGAGAATGCTATCATCAGAATTATACATTCGATTTCGAGCTGCATCTATGGCTTGCTGAAGTTTTATTTTAGATAGGTTTTTATCTAGGAATTGAACTGGATTTAGGTGTTTTGCTCGCTCATAAGTGGACTTGTCGAAAAAGTTAGTCAAAAATAGTAATTGTGTATTGGGATTTGAAAGTTTTACAGCTCTAGCCAAATCAATTCCATCTCTCCCATTGCCTAAATGAACATCAAGAAAAGCTATATCAAAAGTAATATGCTCCAATAGAGCAACTGCTTTCTCATAATTACCAGTAGTGTGAATCTGCTTTATTTCAATGGTATTGAGATAAAAATTAACAATTTCTCTGTCATCGGAATCATCATCAACTACTAAAACAATAAGTTCTTCTATACTTTTCATAATGCTAAAGAATATTTTTGAAACTGTCCGCTCGCTTAGTAGACTACTTAAAATTATACTGCAAGCGGAGTATATACTGCATATGGGATAAAAAAGTGCATTTCCATCTTTGTTGATTTGTTTAATAGACTACTGGACATTTCTGTAATTGGCTGCAATCGACCTCATTTCTTTTAGTGGAAAAAATGCTAAAAAGACGTTAAGAACAAAATACTGTATGAGCCAAAACAGATTTCAAATAGAAGCTTTAAATACGCGTAATCG
>JBCDFY010000436.1:0-3668 GCA_039176995.1 Bacteroidota bacterium | reverse complement strand
GAAAACAGTTTTGAATCCATCAGTAATTACCAAATAATATATGGATTCATTTTAACCTTCCCATTTCCATATCGTTCAAATAAAGAAAGTAAAGTAATTTATTTTGATTGCATAGAATAAAGCAGTTACCTTTTTTCCTTCTTCATGCATAATCTTCCTTATAAAATACTGATTTTCAGCTATTTAAATTAAAACCAATTGAAAACCAAAGTATGACATTGAAAATCAAACCTATTAACATTCCTTTTACTTCTATTTTATATTTGCTTAAATATAAGAAGCTATTTTAACTCACGAAAGTCGAACTGTCCCATTTTCACCCTATAATTTATTTTTTTGACCTGTTCTGACTTCTATAATTCCTGCATTTTTGTATTAGAAACAATTGAATAAGAACAGAATGAACGTATCTAAATATATATACATCAGCATTACTTTTCTCTTTGCAGGGAATTTGATGAATGCAAGCCCCAATCATCCGAGTATTTTCGATGAATTAGCAAACGAAGAGCTTCTTCAAGCAACGATTGAAGTTGATCTCGATGCTTTAATGGGCGATTGGAGAGATGAAAGCAAGCATCGTGCAGTTTTCTCTTACAAAGATGAGGTAGGAGAAAAGCAGTTTTGGAACATTAAATTGAAAAAAAGAGGTAAGTTTCGCAGAATGCACTGTGAAGGTATCGCACCTTTAAAAATGTATTTCGATAAAGATGATCTGGAGCAAAAAGGTTTGGCAGACTTCAATGATATGAAGATTGTCAACTATTGTATGGAAAGTAAGGAGGTGGCAAGAGAATTGTTGTTCAAAGAATACCTCGCTTACAAAATGTACAATGAACTCACGGAAGAGAGTTTTCGAGTTAAATTATTGAAAATCAATTATCAAGATGTCAATTCCAAGCGCAAATTGAAGCAATGGGTAATCTTGATTGAAGATACCGCAGAAATGCGAGACCGTATTGGCGCGAAGAAATATAAAATGGCAGATCAAATTGCCGATAATCCCTTCGATACCAGCCGAATCCAGCTGACTGCGCTTTTTCAGTACATGATCGGAAATGCAGATTGGAATTTACTATTGGAGAAAAATACCAAAGTGGTGGAGAAAAATGGCAAAGTCATTACTATTCCTTACGATTTTGATTTCTCTGGGTTAGTCAATCCTCCTTACGGCACAGCGAATGCACTTTATAATTTGACAAATCTCAGAGAGCGAGTATATCTAGGACCAACAGGCGGTAATCTCTCTGCCATTATCAAATACTATCATTCTAAAAAGGATGAACTCCTTGCAATCATCAATTATGACAAATGGTTGATAGAAGAAAGTAAGGAAGTCATGGTTACTTATTTGGAATCGTTTTATGAGGATTTGGATGCTGCAAAAATAGAAAATGCGCTGCCGAAGGAAAGTTATACGCAGTTGGATTGATCTCTATATGATATTACAGCAATAAAAAAGGGTGACTGCATGAGCAGTCACCCTTTTACTTTTTAAGTACTCGGAGCGGGAATCGAACCCGCACGGCCTCAACGGCCACAGGATTTTCGTACCATCTACAACTTTCGTTGCTTCAGCATCAAAATGATGAATTTGTGGTCTGGACTATCCCTTTATCGTATCAGACATAATCTGACTTAGATATCGCCCGTCTAGTCTCTACACCTTCTCTGAATATTCAGAGCTTGGCTCTGGATTGCCATCAACCTAAGTTGGAAGGTTTCCCCGAATTTGAGCGATTTTGCACCCTAAGTTTCCAAAGGGGCACTCAAATTAATTGTTTTTACAATTCTTTTAAGTCCTGCGTGTCTACCAATTCCACCACCCGAGCTTAAAAAAGTAAGACTTCCTCTGATGGAAGCCTTTTGAGCGAATGACGAGACTCGAACCCGCGACCCCGACCTTGGCAAGGTCGTGCTCTACCAACTGAGCTACATTCGCTTTTTAAAATTGGATTGCAAAGATAAGTTTTTCTCTACCAATAAATCAAATATATTTTTGACTTTTTCATCTTGTAACGGATCACGCAAAGGCGCGAAGACGCAAAGAAGAGACAATGATATTCTTTAATAATTTGATTATCAATTTATTATATACTTCTCCTCTTAGTAAAATATTAACTCAACTATCGTTTTTAAAGCAAAGAAAACATCCAAATTTTCGTTTGATTTCAGTTTTGTTGCTCTTTCCCTTCTCTTCTTTTACAATATGCTGATCGCTTGTCTGCTAAACTTTACTGGATATTCAGTAGTTTTGAAGGCGAATATAACAACCTATCTATATGAAATATCTATTCATTTTAAGTCTCTTATTTTCTGTATCGACTATTAGTGCAAAAGGCATTGAATTTTTTCACGGAACTTGGGAAGAAGCCTTAGAAAAAGCAGCAACGGAAGAAAAAACCATTTTTGTGGATGCTTATGCAGAATGGTGCGGTCCTTGTAAGCGGATGGCGAGGAATGTATTTACGGATGCAGAAGTGGGTGATTTTTATAATCAAAACTTCATTAACTTGAAGATAGACATGGAGAAGCCAGAGAATGCGACTTTTCGCAAAGGCTATCCCGTGGCGGCATTTCCAACGCTTTATTTTATTGACTTCACAGGCGATGTGGTACATCAAGTGAAGGGTGCGCAGTCAGTAGAACAATTTATTCAGTTAGGAAAATCTGTGGTAGGCAAAACAGATCGTTCTGGTTTTTATGCAGAGGCGTACGAAAATGGAGATCGTAGTCCTGAATTGGTCTATAACTATGTGAAAGCCTTGAATAAAGTGGGCGAACCTAGTCTAAAAATTGCAAATGAATATTTGAAGGCACAAACTGATTTGACGACGCCCGAAAACCTAAATTTCATCCTAGAAGCAACGACCGCAGTGGATTCTCGGATTTTTGATTTGTTGATTGAGTATCGCGCAGCTATTGAGAAAGTAACTTCTACTCAAGCCGTGAACGATAGAATTGAGCAAGCAGCGAAGACGACTTTGGACAAAGCAATTGCTTATAGAAGCGAAGAGCTATTGAAGGAAGCACAGGATAAAATGAAAAAGCATCATCCTGAACAAGCCAATGTATTTTTCTTAGATTCAGAAATGTTGTACGCTAAAAGCGTCAATGATGCAAGCCGACATTTGAAGGCTTGGAGTAAATATGCGAAATTGATTGACCCAAGTAATGCGGAAGAATTGAGTCTATTGGTGACAACTTTGATCAAAGCATTTCCAAATGACTTGAAGAGCCTCACCAAAGCTGAGAAAGTAGCAAAAACTGCTGCGGATAATGGCGAAAGTTACTTGTCTAAATATACTTATGCACAAGCATTACTGCTCAATGGAAAAGAGAAGGAAGCCAAACAACCTTTGACACAAGCAATGTATTACGCCAAGCAAAGTGGTAATCAAATGCATGTAGCGATGGTGATGCGTTTGTTGAGGGAGATTGAAAAGAATGAATAGTATGCTCTCATTTTAAGGAACATATCACCCTTAGATTTCATCAAAAGGGGTAAATTTTTATGGCATAAAAATTTACCCCTTTTATTTTTTGGACGGAGAGAGGTTTTTATTTTATTTTTTTATGAAATAAAATTAAAAACTCAATAAGTGTTAATAAACCAACCAAAAAAGGCAAGGAAAAGGATTATTTTTTAATTCCGGTTTTTTGTTTTT
>JBCDFY010000435.1:0-3678 GCA_039176995.1 Bacteroidota bacterium | reverse complement strand
CGCGCAACAAGTATGCTTGAAGGGTCTTTTATGGACGGAAGCACAAATTTTCAGTTATTTTTCCTGAGAAAAACAACTGAAAATTTGTGCTTCCGTCCGAAGAAACTTATTGAGCATACTTGTTGCTCAATTTTCTTACCCTGACTCAAGGTATTTCCAAGTAAAGTATTAACAAAATTGAGACTTCGTTCAGCCCTATTTTTGAATTGAAAAATCAATCCATCACTCTCCCAAAACCATCAACTTCTCCACCATATTTCCATCTTGCGTACGCACAATGACAAAATACATGCCATTGCTAAAATCGGTTGTGGGTAAGGCTATTTGGTGGATGCCTTTTTCCAGTTGTCCATTTAGAACTGTTGTGGTCAAAGTTCCTCTGGCATCGTAAATTTCTACTACTACGGGATGGGCTTTTGCTAACTGAAACTGTAATTGACTCGCGCCGTTGGTTGGATTGGGTGCAATTTGTAAACTACTAATCGAAGGTGTGACGATGCTTTGGCGTTCTTCTATTACTTCATTCGTCTCTGTGGTGCAATCTTCGATTTCGGCGGTGAAAGTAGCACCACTTTGGGCGTGGAAATTGGGTTTCAATTCGATGATTGTACCTGCTCGGAAGGCGACGCCACTGTTGGGTGCGATGGTGCTTTGGGAGGTGATGCGGTTGAAAGCTTCGTAATTATCGGTTGGGAGAATGCGATTGCCCAGAATGAGGTCAGCATCGCTACAATCGAAATCGCCAGAAGTGAAGATCGCGCTTTGTGTATCTGGGCCACATTCTTGGGTAGCAGTCAGACGCACCTCAAAATCTTGGGCTGCGCCACCCGTTGGATTATCGATGGTTAAAATGGATTGTGTGAAATCGCCGACCACACTTTCCGTGCTAGCACTGACATTGATGATATTCCCATCGCCCAAGTCTATTGGAATAGCTGCGCCTGTGTCCACGTCATCGCCTATCAAAGTAGGTAAAGGAGTACCTGCAACTAGCCATTCGTAAGTGGTCGTGGCTGTTGTATTATTGATATTGACCATAAAATCTTCACTCGTTCCATTGTCTATTGTTGCTCCGAGGATAGGTTCTACTTCCACTTCCTCTAAATTCAAAACCTCCACTATACCCAAGTTAAAGACAATGACCGTACCTGTATTCGTAATTTCAGGTGTGCTAGAAGAATTACTCACGCCATCTGTATCTTCTATGGTTAAATTGATAGAATAATTTCCAGCGATAGCCGTCTCTGACGTACTTAGCTCTATGAAAAAATTACAATCTCCTTCTATTTCCCCTGCTCCCACTACAGTAGCACTCACGCCTTGGCTAGCAGGTGTGACCGAAGCTGTATAAATCGCATTACCATTGCGGTCGCAACCTCTATTGCCTAAATGGACTTCGGTGAAAGTCTTTGTGACATCTAAGCAGAATGTGTTATTGAGTGTATTGAAATTAGTGATTTCTAGTTTGGGAAGGGAAGTGGAGATGTTGCTTTCAAAGTAGTTGAGGTTGCCAGCTTTTTCCCCAATTATTGCTTCGTAGAATCCGTCATTATCCAAATCCACAATAATAGTTTTAGCATCTCTCCCTACATCAAAAATACCGAATGGTTCTGAATTAGAATCCATGATGTAAGCTGGAGAAGAAGCATTACCAATATTTTCATAGTAGGTAGTTGCACCAAATCCTCTTCCTTCAAATAAATCTAAATCATTGTCCCCATCTATATCTACCAAAAAGGGTATGAGTGGCGTCAGTGTATTTTCAGGGTTTAAATCAAATGGTGTAGAATCGCTACTAGCTTCAAAAATGGGAGAAGTAATATCGTTGCTTATGTTTTCGTAATAAATATATTCTGAATATCCTGAGGTTTCAACACCAGCAAGAGCATCTACATCACCATCATTATCTAAATCTGCAAATGAATACCTAGGTGTACCACCACCTAATCCAAAAGGAGTAGATTCGCTTGATAATACAAAATTGGGAATAGAGCTACTGAGGCTGATATTTTCAAAAAACTTAGTTCCTTCTGTACCTCCTATGAACAGGTCGAAGTCTCCATCACTATCAATATCTACAAAACTAGCTGATATATCATTACGTTCTACATTTATTCCAAATGGTTCAGATTCAGAAGATAGTGAAAAAATAGGGTTGTTATTATTTCCTATATTTTCTAAAAAATTCATTCTCTTCCTTTCCTGCAGGATAAATAAATCAAAATCTCCATCCAAGTCTATATCAACTAACATTTGTCTAGGATTATCAACACCACCTGGAATTACAAAATCCATATACGGTGTTTGAAATATAGGGACATTCTTATTGCCTTGATTTTCAAAGAATTTTACAAGTCCGCCACTCGGTTTTCCAATAAACAGATCTAAATCATTATCGTTGTCTAAGTCAGCGAATGAGGGTTTCCCATTTGGAATTATGTATTCCATCCCAAACGGATTTTCGCTAGATACTAAGGTAAATGCAGCTATGGAGCCATTAGTACTTGTATTTTCAAAGTAATTAATATTTCTACCTGTATAAAAAAAATCACCCTTAACAAAAACGTCTAAATCCCCATCATTATCTATATCTACGAAACTCGGTGCAGAATTTGATCCAACATCAGAAATTCCAAACGGTTCTAGTGATGTAGAAAGAGAGAAAGCTGGGTTATTTGGAGTACCAGTGTTTCTAAAAAAACGAGTTGTTCCCTCTTCGCTTCCTACAAAAACATCAAAATCTCCGTCTTCATCAATATCTATAAAATCAGGAATACTATCATCTCCAAAACCAAATACGCCAAATGGCTCAGTACTGGTAGATCTCAAGAAAGCAGGAACTGAGGAGTCAGTAGTAGTATTTTCGAAATAAGCTATGCCTGTAGGACTTCCATTAAAAGTATCGCTTCCTACGAACGCATCTAAGTCTCCGTCATTATCTATATCTACAAAAACTGGTGTAGAATAATAGCCAGATGATAGCCCAAAAGGATCTCTTTCAATACTAAGTTCAAAAGCTGGAATATTTGGATTTGTACTAGTGTTCTTAAAATAACTAATATAATTTGTACTTCCTATAAATGCATCAAAATCTCCATCTCCATCAATATCGACGAGAGTAACATTGGTTTGAGACCTTGCTACTTCAGTTCCATTCAAACCAAAAGGAGCATCAGTTGCCAAATTGAGGAAAATAAACGGACTATTCGTATCGGTCACCTCCGTAAAAGTGTGTGCTTCGAGTGTTGGGCTACACAATAGACTCGCACTGAACAAAGCAGCAGGAGCAGCTAGGCGTTGTAAGGCTTGCAAGTAGCGTTGTAGTCGTCGGAGGAGGACTTTTTGTTTTTGTAGCGAGAAGCGGAAGAAGCTGCCGTCTTTGTAGAGGCGGTCAAGGCGTTTTTTGAAGGCTTGGTATTTGCTTTTTAGGCGACGGTATCTTTTGGAAGTGCGAGTACTTGGAGCAGACTTAACTTTCATGTTTTTTGTTTTTAGTGTATTTATGTATGATATGAATGTAGATAATTTTGGTGGAATCGTCAACTCATCACTCTCCCAAGACCATCAACTTCTCCACCATATTTCCATCTTGCGTACGAACAATGACAAAATACATGCCGTTGCTAAAATCGGTTGTGGGTAAGGCTATTTGGTGGATGCCTTTTTCCAGTTGTCCAT